>JALOAH010000062.1 GCA_023228865.1 Porticoccaceae bacterium
AATCGGTGTTATCGAAATATGTCCGCAAGCCAACCGCCCGGCCGTGACAGGCGGCGGCATGCCAACACAATTAATATCGCATGCGTACTTTACGGCACTTCACTTTATCTGTCAATTCGGGTGCCGAACTCCTTGCAAAAGGGCACCCGCCAATCTCCAGGTCGCCAGCGCAGACACTGGAAATGGATGCAACAATTGCTGAAAAACCAGGCTGTAGAACAGGTTATATTGCGGGAACGGCTTGCACGGGCTTTGCGAGAACCGGGTTTTATCACAGCCATTTTGTACGCATGTTGACATTATGGTACTTAATAACCTATGATTTTGAACAATCTGTCAGTCTGCCACCCAGACCAATGGCAAGCCCTCTCGTTGGCAGATAGCAGATACCAGCACAGCCGCCAACAGAATTTGGAGCGCACAACAACCGCGCCGGCGACGAACAAAGCCTACCCTGCTTGTGCCCGCACCGGGGAGCAGAAAATTTGATATACGGGCGCCCTGGTTTAGAGACATGCAGTTTGGCGACAAGCGCGAAATGGCCAACTGTGCGATATCTTTACCTAATTAACTTAACACGACAAACGCTACGCTTGCGATCAGACTGACCAAATTACCCACATTGGAGAAAATTGATGGACGTTGAATTACCCGCCGAACTGCTTGAATTCCTGGGACAACTGGATGCTTTCATTGACAAGGAGATAAAGCCTCTGGAGCAGGAAAACGACAATATTCGTTTTTTTGATCACCGCCGCGAACACTCCCGCACCGATTGGGACAACCAGGGCTTGCCTACCCATGAGTGGGAAGAACTCGTGTACGAAGCCAAATGTCGCGCCGACAAGGCGGGTTTTTACCGCTATGCCCTGCCCAAAGAATATGGCGGTCGCCAGGGCAGCAACCTGGACGGCGCGGTTATCCGCGAACATCTGGCATCAAAAGGTCTCGGCCTGCACCACGACCTGCAAAATGAACATTCCGTCGTTGGCAACCACGTCAATGCCCAGCTGCTTCTCCAGTACGGCACATCAGAACAGCAGGAAAAACTGTTTGACAGCATTCTTCTCGGCAAGCGCACCCTCGCCGTGGCCATCACCGAACCCAACCACGGTTCCGACGCCACACACATGGAAACCACTGCGGTCAGGGACGGTAACGAATGGGTCATCAACGGCCAAAAAACCTGGAACTCGGAAGTTCATCTCTCTGACTACAACATGGTATTTGCCCGCACCAGCGGCAAAAACGGCGACGCCGAAGGCATTACCGCCTTTCTCGTGCCCATGAGCAGCGAAGGCGCAAAAATTGAGGAATACCTGTGGACATTCAATATGCCCACATCCCACGCCCGCACCAGCTTCACCAATGTCAGGGTTTCTGACAAAGACATTATTGGCGAAGAAGGTCAGGGGCTGCGCATCGCCCAGCATTTCTTTAATGAAAACCGTTTGCGCCAGGCCGCCAACAGCCTTGGCGCCGGTGTTTACTGCATCAACGAGTCCGTCAAATACGCCCTGGCAAGAAAACCTTTTGGCAAACCCCTGGCCACCAATCAGGCCATTCAATTCCCACTGGTGGAACTGCAAACCCAGGCGGAAATGTTGCGCGCATTCATTCAGAAAACTGCCTGGCTGATGGACAAATACGGCGCCTTCTCCCAGTCTGACAAGGTTTCCATGTGCAACTTCGCGGCGAACCGCTTTTGCTGCGACGCCGCCGACAGAGCCATACAGGTTCACGGCGGCCTCGGTTACTCGCGCCACAAACAGTTTGAACATATTTATCGTCACCACCGCCGTTACAGAATCACCGAAGGTGCCGACGAAATTCAAATGCGCCGGGTTGCAGGCTATATGTTCGGCTTTATGAAACAGCAGGCACCCAAAGGCATGTAAGGCAGCTGGCGTTATAAGGGCTTTATTTTCGCCTCTACAACCCCTGTCGTCACTCCTGATGTAGCCCCCCCAGAGGAGCCAGTCGTCCTCGCGATTGTTGCACAACTGCCTGTCCCGAGTACGATTGGCCTGCGCAGGTGATGAGGCATAAACCGCCAAACTCGCTGTACTTTGCAGGCCGCCTTGCCGACTATTCTGTAGAATACCTCGGCGGATTAAACCCTGGAGGTTTTGATCGAACTGCCCGGCAATTGGATGAGCAACTGTTTACGGCAGCGGAAAATATTTCTCGACTCAGCATTGGTGAAATTCCATGTTTGTAGAAAAAACATTGCAAGCTCCTCAGAACTGGAAAGCCATTTCGGCCTTTATGGCTGAACAGGGCATTCCCCTTGACGAGGGCGCGGACATTGAACAGTTCACATCCGGCCTGGCCAACCTGAATTATTTACTGGTTCTCAAAGACGGCAGAAAAGTCGTCTTTCGCCGCCCGCCCAACGGGCCGCTGCCCCCCGGCGCCTATGATTTGGCGCGGGAATTCAATATCTATTTCAATCTCGGCAAACACCTGCCTTTTGTTCCCAAGGGTCTGGCGCTCTGCGAAGACATCAATGTCATCGGTGTACCCTTTTTTATCATGGAATTTTGCCAAGGCTTGTCCCTGGGCAGAGAATTGCCTGCCGAACTGAACGCAGTTCCCATGATTGGCGACAAACTCAGCCGCCTGGTGATTGAGTCTCTTGCCGATCTTCACAAACTCGATCCTGTTGCGGTGGGTCTCGGCAATCTTGGCAATCCCGAAGGCTTCATCACGCGACAAATCAAGGGCTGGAAAAAGCGCGGCAGCCTGGCGTTTACAGAGCAACAAATGCCGCTGATGGAAACCATTCACCAGTGGTTGTCGGAAAATGAACCGCAACACCAACCCACTTCACTGGTTCACCACGACTACAAACTCGACAATATTCTCATCGATCCGCAAAAACTCGAAGTCAGCGGCGTCATCGATTGGGAAATGGCCACCATCGGCAATCCTTTTTTTGATCTTGCCCTAACCCTTGCCGTCTGGGGTCAACCCGGAGACAATCCTCTCTACAGCAAACTGTGCATGATGCCCAGCAATACTGACGGTTGGTGGACAAGACAAAAAGCCCTGAATGCTTATCTTCGCCACTCCGGTTTACAGATCTCAGAAAACGACTGGAAATTTTACTGGATGCTGGCGCTACTGCGGATGGCCGTGGTATTTGCCCAGCTCGGCAACCTCTACAATCGCCAAAAGGACATGAAAGATAAAGCAAACCCCAAGATGCATATTTCCCCTGACAGCTTTTGCGATTTTGCCGGAGAAATATTGACCCACGCGGTAGCCTTATTGAAAAACCAGAAAATGGATTTTTAACAGGGGAACAAAACCCGATAGCCTGCACTGCCTTAAACAGCGACAATTAAAAAAAGGAGCCTACCATGACTGCGCAAAACCGTGAAAATGTTGGCAGAATTGACCACATCATCCTTATCTACAAAAACCGAGAGAATCAGCGCAAGGCCAAACAACAATTCAGTGAAACCCTGAAAATTGATGACTGGCACGAAATCGGCGAAGCGCCGGAAGGGCTATCGATTGTCATTTCCTGGCAAAGCGGCATAGAACTGGTTTATCCCACCACAGATAATCCCGCCTATCAACAGCACCTGGAAAAATACGGCGAAGGATTTTATGCTATGGTTTTTGGCGTTGCCGATCTCGACGAAAGCGTTGCCCATATCGAAAATGTCAGCGGCAAAAAACCTTTTATTCTTAAAACCACCCCGGCTCCTGTCTATGAAAAATTTGACATAGCCCGCGAAGCTGTCGTCGGCAGCCTTGGCGGAAGCAAGTTGTTGCTAAGCGAATTTAGAAAAAAATAACGGCAAGCCCAGACAGGTTCCAGATGCTTGCCTGCAAACGATAATTTAGGCATTTTCGTTTGTCGGACAAGCGCCTGTCAGAAAAAATCACCACATCAACAGTTGCATCACTGTGTTAATTGAGCATATGAAACACAACATTGATGAGCTCAACGTAGCTCTTGCAAAGAATAAATACCAACGCCCCTATAATTAATGCTGGAATAATGGCAAACCATTGAATATGGCCCCAGAATAAAAATCCCGATACCAAACAGGCCACCACACCAAATACTATTGATGCCACAACACCATGGCGCATAATCAAACGCAACGCAAAAAAGGAATCGTCCAACATTATCACCCACCTCTAAAAGTAATATGGCCAATAGCCTGGCAAACGCCAAAAATTTTTCAGGAACCCGGCTTTAAATTCTATAGCACTTTTTGAGTTTCGCAATTAACTCAAATCAACCATTGCGCGCATAAATATCATTCCCGCGCAGGTAGGAATCCAATCTATAGTCGTTTGATTTTTCTGGACTCTCGCCTGTGCGGGAGTGACGAAAACTGAATTAATCAGCGTTTCCCTAAAAATACCGACAAACCCGCGGGCAAAAAAATCTGATATATTCCGCCGGGGATGACAGTAACCAGTATGCCTCAATATTTCACGAAGGCGAACAAGACAACGCCCTATTTTTCAGAGACTGACCATGAACCCGGAAGACCTTACCAGCGCGATTAATCAGACAATGCCGTTTGGAAAATACGCGGGCAAAAAACTCATTGATTTACCCGAGCCCTACCTGGTTTGGTTTCATCAAAAAGGCTACCCTGCCGGCAAACTCGGCGAACAACTGGCGCTGATGTATGAAATCAAAGCCAATGGCCTCGAAGCCATGTTACAGCCGTTTAGATCCCGCTAAGGTAGGTCAACCGGGTCAGAAACCATCTCTATCCACAGCGGCGCACCGCCCCTGGCGAGATAGCTCAAATACGCGCGAACCTCAAACTCCAACTGTTGGTAACGGGGTTCCATATGCAAGCAGAGCTGATAAAAACGTTTGTCGTGACCGCTTTCCTTGAAGTGCGCCAGCTCGTGAACAACGATCATGCGCAGAAAATCCAGCGGCATGTCACGAAATACCTTTGCCACATGAATTTCCCGTTTTGCCTTGAGCTTGCCCCCCTGCACTCGGGAAATTTTCGTGTGGGTACCCAGGACATTTTTGATCACATGCATTTTGCTGTCGTAACCGACCCGGCTGACCTGGCCGACATTGTCCATGTACTGGTTCTTTAGCGCCAGAACATAATCGTAGAGCGCCCGATCGGTGCGAATGTCATGGGCATTGGCATACTTTGTCAGCAACCATGCGCCCAGTTTTTCCCGGTCGATCATTTGCTGTACAGATGCCACCACATCCGCTGGATAGCCGCCCAGATAATCCACTTCGCGCTTATTCATTACTGATTTAACAATTTCCGGCTTATTGCCCAGGGTTCCCGTTTGGAAATATGGGGATATTGAACCCGATTTTACCCTCCTCCTGTACTGACGGGTAGGGCAGATTTTGAAGGGACAAGGATAACAAAACAACCTTGGTTTCGGCTTGCGGTTTCGTCTGTTGGGCGAGTCACTTATTTTTGCGTGCCCATTTCCCAACCCAACCGAAGTAGTTGTACCAACATCACAAAGGGATCGAATTGCGCCCAAGCCGTATTTTCGCTAGTCTTCAGCAATCCATTGGGCGATCCTATGACGAAAAGTAGAGAAACTTTAACTGACTGGAAAATCAAGAAATTTTCCGAAGACGCCCGGCCTGACCAGGTCACCGATGAACTGTTTCAGATTCACGCCCAATGGAATGTGATCAGTGGCGATATACCTCCGTCTCAGACCGTAATTGCCAGCAAGGCCATCGATAATTTGCTGATCACCTTTATCGATATTCCGCCCGTGGAAGCCACGCGAGAACCCAACCTGATCAATAAGGAGGCGGATGACCGCTATTCAATCATGTATGTTTTGGCGGGTCACCACATTTTCTCCCAGGGAAACAGAGAGTTACAACTGCAGCCAGAAATGCTGACCGTGTGGAACATGTCGAAGCCGGTGCGCTTTTGCAGCAGCGAGCGTTTCAAGTTGTTTTCTCTCATCATTCCCGGCAAACAGATGCGCGCCCTGGCGCCAGATATCGATGAAGTTTGCTTGAGACACCTTGATTCCAGTTATGGCGAAGGCTATCTGCTCGCCTCCCACATGAAAGCCCTGTCAGAAACGGTCAACCATAAATCCTGGTTTGGCACCCCCGCCATTGCCGATGCCAGCCTTCGCTTTGCGGCGGCAACAATCAACTCCTCCCACTTGATGCGGAATGTGCCCCATTCAAGACCCAGTCTCTACCACGATATTCGCACCCATATTGCCAATAATCTGGGTGATCATTTTCTCACACCAAAAACAATCGCCCGCCATTTTGATATTTCAGCGGCCTATCTCCATCGCATTTTTCAAAAAGATTCGTTGACTGTATCAGGACTGATTCGCCATAACAGGCTTGAGCTGGCCAAAAACATGCTCGGCGACGGCAACCTCAATCACCTCAGTATTACCGACATCTGTTTTCAATGCGGTTTCAGCGATTCCTCCCATTTCAGCCGCCTGTTTCAAAAAGAATTTGCTATGCGCCCCTCGGATATGCGCAAAGCGCAAAACTCAGCCCAGATCGATTCCAACCCTGCAACACTTTAATAGACCACCGCCATAAGCAAGGGCTGCAGTCTCCCCTGTATTTATGGTCTGAGTTTATGGATAGTCAAATCCTGTTCACTGTTGCTCAAGACGAATCAGCAACGGCTATTTATTCTGTCGACCCTGAAACAGTTTTACGCGGCAGAGGATAAGATAATATGAATAGCAGAGCAGAGTTTTCCGTGAAGACGCGAGGCACGCTGACCGAAGACGCCGGCTTGTCCACCGACCCGGTACCACTCAGTGTTTATCGATCCCGGGAATTTTATGAGCAGGAAAAAGAGCAGATTTTCCGGCGCGCCTGGTTGCTGGTTGGCCGCGTAGAGGAACTGCCGAGTCCCGGTTGCTTTGTTCGCAAGGAACTTCCTCCCTTTGGTTTTTCTGCCCTTATCACCCACTCGAAAAGCGGCAAAATTCAGGCTTTTTACAATGCCTGCCCCCACAGAGGCAGCACCATTGTCCACGAAGCAGAAGGCAAGAGTGGTCGCCTGGTGTGCCCCTACCATCGCTGGTCTTTCTCCCACGACGGGGAACTGGTGGGCATCACTGACGAGGGCAATTTTTTCGATATAGACAAGAAAAAATGCGGGTTAAAAACCATTGCCACCGACATTTGGGATGGCTGGATTTTTATCAACCTGCAACCAGAGCCTGAGGTGTCTCTGGAACAATTTCTCGGTCCGCTGAAGGACTTTCTCGGCGGGGTCAATTACATCAGCCCAGACAACTATTTCTCTTTTACCGCAGAGCTCGACTCCAACTGGAAAACAGCCGCAGATGCCTTTATTGAAACCTACCATATTCCCCATATTCATCCGGAAACCCTGGCCACCACTTTTTCCTCAGGGATCAATCCCTATGCCCGCCTGCTGGATGCGAAAATTCTAGGTTCCCATCGCGCAGTCTCCATGTTCGGCAACAATACCTACCAGCCAAAAAGTGGCAGCAGGGTTGAGGCCATTGGCCAGAGCCTTAGCAAAAGGGGCAGTGTTATTGCCGCTGCCAACAAAGAGGCTGCAGAGGCCTTTTTATCCCACCCGGCAGTGAATCCAACAAATTCACCCCATTGGTCTATGGATGTGAATGCCATCTTTCCCCATGTCCAGATCGACTTTGGCCCGGGGGGCTTCTGGGTTCACCACTTCTGGCCAGCGGGGCACGACAAAACCGCCTATGAGGCGCGCTTCTACGCGGCAGAAGCAAAAACATTTTCCGAGCGTTTTCAGCAGGAGCTCTATCTTACTCGCGTTGCCGAAGTGGTGCTGGAGGATCTGTGCAATCTTCTCCACACCCAGCAGGGCATCAACTCGGGGGCTTTTGATGTTATGCCGCTACAGGATAGCGAGATCGCGATCCGCCACTCCGTAGAGGAAGTGATCAAATGGGTCAATGCCGAATCAGTGAAGGAGATATTGCCATGAGCCACTCAACTAATCACCGCCCCCTGCCCGCAGGGTTTGAAACACTGCAACCTTTTGTCTCCAAGTGGGCGGGGGCAACCAGCCTGGAACGCATGACCACTCGCGCCGAGGCCGATTATGCCGAGATAAAAGATTTTTACGATGCCATGGTGGAAAAGGCAGAAGACGCCATTGCATTGATTAATCAATATCCCCTGAAAGCCATGCCCGAAGATGTGGAAAACCTGGCAAAGCTGACATTGGCTCTCTGTCAGGCCGCAGTGGCCATTGAATTTCACGGCCAGCCGCGGGCGCCGGGCACACCCTATCCTAACAGTATCAAACTCACCAAAGGCATGTTCCCACTGGGCTAGTCTCGATCTTCGAACCAGTTTAAAACCCAGGGAAGGGTTTTATTCGACACCAATTCCCCTCTTTTTTAACTAATGCTGTTGATTGTGATCGTTCGGCATATGTGGCATATGTATTGCTGAACCGTCGCTGATTTCGCCAAATTGAAACTCCCCATTAAAATCAATGACGCCTTGACGTTATTTTCGGCGCCACCGCCCTGCCCGCAAGGATTGGCTCAAGGCCATTGGCGCCGGACTGCTGCGATTTTTCTCCTGTTGAACTGGGAAAGTGGCCGATCCGACACACCGACTTTGCCCCGCTTCGGCAAAGGCATAAATCTGTGCGTGGCAGCACGACAAATGCTAGTATCGCCCTCTGTATTGGATAGGGGGATTGATGATTCTACGGGTAAATAATCCTGCGGCTTTGGCAGTTATGGCACAGAATTTATGATCCAGGCTCTCATCATCCTTCCTTTTCTCGGCAGCCTGATTGCGGTCTTCCTGCCGGCAAATCCCCGCAACCACGAGTCCTGGCTGGCCGGTGCCGTCTCACTGCTGGGTTTGTTGCTGACTTCCCTGCTGTACCTGAGGGTGGGGGATGGCGAGGTGGTGCGCTACCAATGGCAGTGGCTGCCCCAGTACGGGTTGGATTTCGTGCTGCGCATGGATGGTCTGGCCTGGCTGTTCGCCATGCTGGTACAGGGTATCGGCCTGCTGGTGGTGCTCTACGCCCGTTATTACATGTCTCCCAAGGATCCGGCAGCCAGATTCTTTGCCTTTCTGCTGGCCTTTATGGGCTCCATGCTCGGAGTAGTGCTGTCGGGCAATCTGATCCAACTGGTGGTGTTCTGGGAGCTGACCAGCCTGACGTCCTTCCTGCTGATCGGTTACTGGCACCACCGCATCGATGCCCGCCGCGGCGCGCGCATGGCGTTCACGGTAACTGCTGCAGGTGGCCTCTGTCTGCTGGCTGGCGCGCTGGTACTCGGCCATATCGTCGGCAGCTACGACCTCGACGTGGTGCTGGCCTCCGGGGATCTGATCCGCAGCCATGACTGGTACCGGGCGGCGCTGGTGCTGATCGCCCTCGGCGCCCTCACCAAGAGCGCCCAGTTTCCCTTTCATTTCTGGCTGCCCCACGCCATGGCGGCGCCGACCCCGGTATCGGCCTATCTGCACTCCGCCACCATGGTAAAGGCCGGAGTGTTTCTACTGACGCGCCTGTGGCCGGTGCTGTCCGGCACGCCGGAGTGGTTCTGGCTGATCGCCGGAGCCGGGGTGTGCACCCTGTTGCTGGGCTCCTTTTTTGCCATTTTTCAGCACGACCTCAAGGGTCTGCTGGCCTATTCCACCGTCAGCCACCTGGGCTTGATCACCGTACTGCTGGGCATGGGCACCCCTCTCGCCGTGGTGGCGGCGATCTTCCATACGCTGAACCACGCCATCTTCAAGGCGTCGCTGTTCATGGCCGCAGGCATCATAGATCACGAGAGCGGCACCAGGGATATGAGGCTGTTGCGAGGGCTCTATCAGGCGCTGCCCATCACCGCCACGTTGGCCATCGTGGCCAGCGCTTCCATGGCCGGTGTGCCGCTGCTCAACGGCTTCCTTTCCAAAGAAATGTTTTTTGCCGAGACCCTGCTAGTTGGCGGTGCGCAAAACTGGTGGATGTCCCTGGCGGCAGTGGCAATGGGGATTTTCGCCGTGGCTTATTCACTGCGTTTCATCAGCGTGTTTTTAGGCAAGCTGGCGGAGGATCTGCCGCAGAAACCCCACGAGCCGCCACGATGGATGCGCTTTCCCGTTGAATTGCTGGTGCTGCTGTGTCTGGTGGTCGGAATCACCCCGGGGTTGAGCGTCAGGCCGTTCCTGGACAGGGCAGTTTTGTCGGTGCTCGGCACAGAAGCTCCCGTCTACAACCTCGCCATCTGGCACGGCTTCAACCTGCCACTGCTCATGAGTATGATCGCCCTGGCGGGGGGCATTCTGCTCTACATACTGCTGCGTCGTTTCTACGACCTGAGCAACAGCGACAGGGTGCCCCTGTTCCACCACATCAACGGCGCAAAGTTGTATGACGACAACATGCAGCGCCTGTACCAGGTGACGGGCTGGCTGGTGAGAAGGCTGGGCAGCCAACGTCTGCAGCCCCAACTGCTGCTGATCCTGGTCGCGTTGGCTGCCGTGTCCCTGTTGCTGCTCCGACCCTCCGTCCCAACTGGCGGAATCTTCCAGGACGGCACCTGGGGGTTTTCCCTGATGTGGTTGATCGGTTGCATCTGCGCCGTGACGGCCGCCTGGCAGGCCAAGTACCACCGCCTTGCCGCCCTGCTCCTGGTGGGCGGCACGGGCATCGTCACCAGCATGACGTTCCTGTGGCTATCCGCCCCGGATCTGGCACTGACCCAACTGATGGTGGAGACCGTCACCACGGTGCTGATCCTGCTGGGATTGCGCTGGCTTCCGCCGCGTATCCTTCCCAGCAAGATGAATATTCAGGTGCCGCGCCGTGTATGGTTGCGACGTTCCCGGGATCTGGTCGTCGCCATTGCCTGTGGCCTGACCATGACCGCCATCAGTTACGCGGTGCTGATGCGCCCGACGCCCGGAACGATCTCGGACTTCTTCCTGTTGCACGCCAAAAGCGAGGGCGGCGGCAGCAATGTGGTCAACGTGCTGCTGGTGGATTTCCGCGCGTTCGATACCCTGGGGGAAATTACCGTGCTGGCCATCGTCGCCCTCACGGTCTACGCCCTGCTGCGCCGCTTCCGTCCGGCTCCGGAAAGCGCTGCCATTCCTCCCCAGCAGACCAACCCTCTTGACCCCGCAAGCAAAGAGACTCCGGCGCAGCAGGCCGATAACGGCTACCTGATGGTGCCGGCGGTCTATCTGCGTTTTCTGCTGCCGTTTATGGTCATGGCGGCAGTGTATTTCTTCATGCGCGGCCACAATCTGCCGGGGGGCGGCTTCGTCGCCGGCCTGATCTTCGCGGTGGCGCTGATCGTACAATACGTGGTGGGCGGCACCGCCTGGGTGGAATCCCGTCTTCCCGTGGATCCCCACAAGTGGATTGCCTGGGGGCTTGGCACCGCCTGCGCAACCGGACTCGGAGCCTGGCTGCTGGGTTATCCCTTCCTCACCAGCCATACGGCGCATATCCATCTGCCAGTGCTGGGCGAGATCCACCTGCCCAGCGCCTTTGTTTTCGATTTCGGGGTTTTCCTGTTGGTGGTGGGTGCCACCATGCTGATTCTCACGGCTCTGTCGCACCAATCCATTCGCAGCCACCGCCTGCCAGCGGGCGACGGCGCCGCCACGACTTCTGGAGGTGGCAACTGATGGAACTGACTATCGCCATTGCCATCGGTGTACTGTTCGGATCGGGAGTGTGGTTGATTCTGCGGCCGCGCTCCTTTCAGGTGCTCACCGGGTTGCTGCTGATGTCCTACGCGGTCAATCTGTTTATCTTCATCATGGGGCAGCTGTGGGTGGATATGCCCCCCCTGACCCTCGACGATGGGGTGCCAAATCCCCGCGACTTTGCCGATCCCCTGCCCCAGGCTCTGGTGCTCACCGCCATCGTTATCGGCTTTGCCACCACCGCTCTCTACCTGGTGCTGATGATCGGTTCCCGGGGCGTGACCGGCACGGATCACGTGGATGGCAAGGAGACCGGCCAATGAGCCTGCACTGGAGTCAGCACCTGATTCTGGCACCGGTGCTGCTGCCCCTACTGTGCGGTACGCTGCTGATCCTGCTCAACGAAAGTCGCCACCAGCTGAAATTCGCCATCAACTTCGCCTCGGTGCTGGGATTGCTCACGGCAGCCATCCTGCTGATGGCGATGACGGACAGCGGCTACTGGCAGGATGGCATCGGCGTCTATCTCGCCGCCAACTGGGCGGCGCCTTTTGGCATTGCCCTGGTGGCGGATCGCCTGGCGGCGCTGATGCTGCTCCTCACCGCAGTGCTCGCCGGGTGTGCGCTGCTGTACTCCATGCTGCGCTGGAGCCGCATTGGAGTGCACTTCCACTCCCTGTTTCAATTCCTGTTGATGGGGATCAACGGCACCTTCCTGACCCATGATCTGTTCAACCTGTTTGTATTTTTCGAAGTGATGCTGGCGGCGTCCTACGGGCTGGTGCTGCACGGCTACAATCTCAATCGCATCCGCGCCGGCATGCAGTTTATCGCCGTCAATCTGGTGGCTTCACTGATGTTTCTGATCGGTATTGCGCTTATCTACGCCACCACCGGCACCCTCAATATGTCCGACCTTGCCCAGCGCCTGGCGGATGTCGGCGAGGCCGATATGGTGTTGCTGAAAGTGGGCGCGGCCGTTCTGGGCATCGCCTTTCTGATCAAAAGCGCCATGTGGCCACTGGGCTTCTGGCTGCCCACGACCTATGCGGCGGCTTCACCGCCGGTGGCAGCGATGTTTGTCCTGATGACCAAGGTGGGAACCTATGTGATCCTGCGTCTGTGGCTGCTGCTGTTTTCCGGGGATGACGGCGCCGCCGCTGGCTTCGGAGCCAACGTCCTGCTGTGGGGCGGCATGGCGACCATTGCCTTCGGCGCAGTGGGCATGCTGGCCAGCGACAAACAGGGCAAACTGACAGGCTATGCCGCCATCATTTCCTCCGGCACCCTGCTGGCGGTTATTGGCCTCGGGCAGCAGGCTCTGGTGACCGCTGGGCTGTTTTATCTGCTCAGCTCCACCCTGGCGATGGCGGCCTTTATGCTGTTGATCGAACTTATCGAACGCAGTCGCAACCCGGTGGAGGCCATGCTGGCTCTGACCATGGAGGCCTTCGAATTCGAGGAAACCCCCGAGCAACCGGTGGGCGTCGGCATGCCGGCTGCCCTGGCCTTTCTCGGCCTGTCCTTCGCCTGTTGCGCGCTGGTGATCACCGGCCTGCCACCCCTGTCCGGTTTCATCGCTAAATTCAGTTTGTTTCACTCCCTGCTCAACGGGGATGGTGGCAATGTTGCCCCGTCCAGCCTGACCCTGATGGTTCTCATGCTATTGTCGGGACTGGCCGCCATCATCGCACTGATGCGCTTTGGCGTGCGAACGTTCTGGGCGTCGGGCGCCGTCAATGCGCGCCTGCAGATCACCGAGGTGGTTCCTGTCGGCCTGCTGTTGCTGCTGTCTGTGGTTCTGACTGTACAGGCCGAACCCATTTTTGCCTATCTGGAGCGCATCAGCGCAGATCTGCAGCGGCCAGAACTCTATCCCGGGCGGGTGCTTGCGGAACCTGTGGTGCCCGGTGTTGTGGACGGAGGAAAATGATGGTGAAACGCTGGCTGCCCAGTCCTCTCACGTCCGCCGCGCTGTTCGTCGTCTGGCTGTTGATCAACCAGAGTATCGCGCCGGCTCATGTGCTGCTGGCGCTGGTGCTGGCGCTCGGCATTCCCCTGCTGACCCGACCGCTGCAGCCGTTGGGCGATCCCGTACTGGTAAAACCCCTTGCCCTGTTGCGCCTGCTGGCCATGGCGCTGGTGGAAATTATCCGCTCGTGCTTCAATGTCAGCCGCGTTATTCTGCTCGCCAAATCGAGGGGCGTCAGATCCCAGTTTATCCGGATTCCCCTCGACCTTCGCAATCCCTACGGGCTGGGGCTGTTGTCGTGCCTGATCAACTCGACGCCGGGTACCGTGTGGGTGGAAATCCTCCCCGGCAGCAACGAACTGGCGCTCCATGTCTTCGATCTCCACGACGAACAGTGGTGGATCGACACCATCAAAGGGCGTTACGAAAAACCGTTGATCGATGTTTTTGAAAAAAGGGTGGAGCCATGACAGGGTTGCTGACATTTTCCATGAATTTCATCTTTGCCTGCGTCATTCTCGCCATGCTGTGCTGTACCGCCCGCCTACTGATCGGCCCCTCGGCTCAAGATCGGGTTCTGGCTCTGGACACCCTGTGGATGTGCGCCATGCTGCTGGCCTTGGTCCTGGGGATTCGCTTCGGCAGCCAGATTTACTTTGAGGCGGCGATACTTATCGTGCTGATCGGCTTCGTGTCCACCGTCGCCCTGGCCAAATTCCTGATTCGCGGGGAGATTATCGAATGAGCGACATCGCAAGCCTCCCTGTGTGGATCGCCCTGCCGATAAGCCTGCTGTTGATCCTTGGCGGCACCATCATTCTGATCGGCGCCCTGGGTCTGCTGCGCCTGCCCAATTTCTACCAGCGCATCCACGGCCCGGCCATCACCATTACACTGGGTGCCGGCTGCGTCCTTGTTGCGTCGATGATCTATTTCTCGGCGCTCCAGTCGCGCCCGGTGATCCATGAGCTGATCATCAGCGTCTTTATCCTGATGACGGCGCCGGTGGTGGCGATGCTGATCATGAGGGCGGCGGTCTACCGGGATCTGCGGGGAGGCAAGCGGGATACCGGTGCGTCGTCTGGCGACGTCTACCGTTTTCCGGTCGAGAAGTAGCAATATGCTGTTGCCGCGAAGCCATGGGCTCCCGCTTGAAACAGAAAACTGACCCCTTGAACGAATAACAGGTACGTGAATGCTGGAACAATTTGGACTTTCCACAGGCAGTATGGCCTTTACCTTTGACGCGCCAATGATGCGCCTTCTCGGCAGCACCCTGGCGCTGTTCGTTGCCATCGCCATTATCCGCGCCCTCAGCACCCGTTTCATCCGCCGCACGGTGACGGCTCCCGACCTGCGCCGCAGGTGGCTGGTGCAGTCCCGCAACGGCATTATCCTTTTGCTCCTCCTCGGCCTGGTGATGATCTGGGGAAATGAACTGCGCGCCCTGGCGCTGTCCATCGTCGCCATTGCCGTGGCCTTCGTGGTCGCCACCAAGGAACTGATCCTGTGCATTAGCGGCTCGATCCTCAAATCCAGCGCGCGCTCGTTCAATATCGGCGACCGCATCCAGGTCAAGGATTTTCGCGGCGATGTCATCGACCAGAAACTGCTGACCACCACCATTCTCGAAGTGGGTCCGGGGAAAAACACCTACCAGCGAACCGGGCGCATGGTGGTTATTCCCAACGCCATTTTTGTCTCCGAAGCCGTTGTCAATGAGAGCGTTACCCAGAACTACGTCCTGCATATTGTTAGTGTGCCCTTCAAGCGCGAGGACAACTGGCGCGCTGCCCAGGAAGCCCTTCTCGACGCCGCCAACCGCCACTGCCAACCCTACCTTGAAAAGGCTCGCCGGTATATGGGGCGAATCAGTGAGCAGCTGGGATTGATAGCGCCATCCGTTGATCCGAGGGTGACAATCGAAGTCCCCAAGGCGGGGGAAATTCACCTGGTGCTGCGCTTCCCGTCAAAAGCCGCTGAACGCGACCATATCGAACAGGCCATCCTCAGCGATGTGTTTGGCAATAATGATTTTTCCGCCAAAAGCGCGAGCCCAACCAATGCAGATCCGGAAGAAAATTGACGCCAGCCTGTCGGCCATTTTCCCTGCCGGTGTAAAACCCAGGCTGTAGGTTCAAGGATTTTTAACGCCAATGTTGCACTGGTGGCGTCAAGCTCGGGAGAGCTTCAACAGGTTCTAAAAAACTCTTTAAAAACTGTATCTCACCCCACCATAGATATTGGTATTGTCTTCAAACTGGCCGAAGAAGCTGTGTTTTTCCCGGCCTGTGAATATATTCATACCCCCTTCCACCGCCCAATTGTCATTGATTTTGTAGTGGGCTTTGGGGCGCAGGTAGGCATCGTCATCGCTGGGGGAGTAGAACACAAATAGGCCGAGACTGAGGTTCTGGTTCATGGCCAGGCGGGTAACCCTGAGGGTGAATAACTGTCGGTATTCCTCTCTCGGCGCCTGCCCCGGCAACAGGGTTGCGCGGTAGGCGCCGTAATCCTGCAGGGCTTCGAGATAGTATTGAACATTGATGGTGGTGTCCTTTGCCCATTCCCATTCGTACCCAGCGAGGGCGCGAAATTCGTCGTTGTTGATAAAGGGATTGTCGCCATTGTCGTCGTCTTTGGAATGGTAGTAACCGGCTTCGAGGCTGACAATGCCGACACCCAGGGTGCCCCTGGCGCTGACACCCAGAACCTGTAATTGCGGGAAGATGGCGAGGCCGTTGTTGGGATTAAAGCCGCCGGGAC
This sequence comes from Porticoccaceae bacterium, assembly GCA_023228865.1. Next base: position 16,401 of record JALOAH010000062.1, read on the forward strand.
TTTTCCAGAAGCCTTTATAGCCGTAGAGCGCCACCTCGTAGCTGGCGATTTGGCGGTAGAGGCGTAGCGCCCATTCGGCGTCGCTGCCGCTGTGGTCGGGCTTATCCACCTGAAGAATATTATTGTTGCCGACGACTTCGCCCTCGAGGGGGCTGAAAAAGGAGAGGCGGCGGCCGTCGATGTAGCGGTCGGCATCAAAACGCGGCGTGTAGATCAGGTTGATATTGATGATGTCGTTGTAAAACCCCAGGCGCAGGGCGTCGGACGGTGCTTTCAGGTATTGCTCGTCCCTGCCGGCGAGAAAGCTGTTCCAGTCTTTGGGGAATAAATCGTTGATAAACACCAGATCGCCCACGCCCCAGGTGAGAATCTGGCGTCCGGCTTTCACATCGACATTGCTGCCGAAACGGTGCTGCACCCAGGCCTCGCGCAAATCCAACCAGCCCGCGCCGATTTCGAGGTCATTGCGCTGGCTTGGCTCCACATCGTCGTAGAGTACATCCGCGGTGACTTTGGCGGTAAAACCCTGCCACTGCCAGTCTTTTTCAAGCTCTAAACGCATTTCACCGAGACTGAGGTCGCGCTGGTTGGGGGCATCGTCGAGCCGTGAACCCAGGCGCAGTTCCCAGAATCCGCTGATGTCGGCAATGCCGGCGGCGTTTTCGTCACCGTCAACGAGCGCCCAGGCGTCGCCGCCGTCAATATTTTCCGTATCGTCAAAATCTCTATCCAGGCCGTCTGGCATCGGCGGTTCATCTCCGTCACTGCCACCAATACCTGCTGGCAGCGACGGTTCGCTGCCACTCTCCGTGGGTGACGATAGCGTGCCAAGCCCAGCGGGCAATTCAGGTTCCGCCGCCAGACAACTCAACGACCAGAGAGCAAGGACAGCCAGGATGGTTTTTTGATGGTTACGCAATGGCAAATTCTCCTTGTCCACCATCAGCGCAGGTAGTTGGTGGGTGCCGACCGCAGATAGCGCTCGGAAAAAATATCGGCGGGCACGTCGATATCATAGTTGACCTGGCTGTATTTCATCAGGGTTTTGCTGCCGGTTTTGAGGTTTTCCATGCTCGCCTGGGTGACCGTGGGATAGCCCTGTATGGTTTCCACTTTCAGGGCTTTGGCGATGCGATATTTGTCGCCGTTGCCGTCGAAGTATTCCGTTTGCACAGGAATAAAGCTGTCCTTGTGAACGTACATGACATAGTGGGCAAATTCCACGGATTTGGGGTCTTTGGGACTGTGTTTAAGCACGTAGTAATTGTCGGTGACGTCCATCAGCTCGTGGACGTCGGCATCGAGGCTGCGACCGCTGACATCTTCATAAAAATAATCGGAGCCGACAAAGCTGGTGCGCTTGTCGCTGGCGGCAATGCGCTTGACCAGATCGAGGGCGGGCAGATAGAGCCAGCGGTCGTCGTTGCCGTCGAGTTTTTTGTGCACCATAAACACCATTTTGTTGACGTCCGCCGGGCGGTGAAAGTAAACGTAGAATTGTTGCTCACCCAGATAGGCGTTGGCGGCGAGTTCATCACTGGCGGGAAGATCCCGGCGCAAAATGGTGAAGCTGCGCTGGCGCTTGCGACCCTGGTCATCGGTGATCAGCATTTGCACCTGGGAGCGGCCGTCAGCCCCCAGGTAATAGGAGGTCAAATTGACGCGGTGAATAATTTCGTCCACTGACGGCACAGCCCCATCGGCGGCCATTACCGGTGCCGTCACCAGAGGCAGCGCCATGACAGCCATCACAGAGACGATTTTTTTCAGAGCAACCCATTTTTTTTGCGCAACAGATTTCATTTTCAACTCCTTATACCTTCTTGAAAAGCCAGCCCCTGAAGACAGTCACCAGGGCAGGCAGAATCACCAGGGTGGCAACACCGGCACTGAGAATGATGGTGGCAATAAAAATACCCACGGTTTGGTAGGGCACCAACGGCGCCACCAGCAACGGCAGAAAACCGGCGCTCAGCACAATGGCATTGCGGCTGATGGCGCGCGCCGGCTCGCCAAACACTTCTTTGACGGCAGTAAACCAGTCGCCGGTTTTGGCCACGGCTTCGCGGCTGCGGGCAAGAAAGTGGATAGCGTAGTCCACCGCCAACCCCAGACTCAGGGAGCTGAGAATGGCCACCGGCATGTCGTAGTCTTTGCCAATAAGGCCAATAATGCCGTAGATCATGCCCACTGTCAGGGTCAGGGGCACCATGGAAAGCAGGCCAAAGAGCACCGAGCGGAACAGCACGATCATCATTAACAGCACCACCACGAAGGAGCCCATAAAGGAGCTGAGCATACCCACCACCATCTTTTCCTGCCAGATGACGTTGATATAGGTGAGGCCAAACCATTCCGCCTTGATGCCGTTGGGGGCAGGGTTGGCAGCAACAAAGTCATTCAATGACGCCACCACGGTTTCCATATCCTGATTGTCGCCACTGGTGAGCTGTATCCACAGATTGGCGTGGCTGTAATCCGGGGTCACGAAATGCCAGAGATCGTGGGGGCGATGGCTGTTCTGGTAGGTGATCAAGGTCTGGCCGACCGCGTTGGCGCTGTCGGGAATGCGGTACTGGGCCTGTTCGCCGAGGAGTAATTCCCTGTGCACGGTTTTGACCACATCGACCACGGAGTTGATTTTGCCGACTTTTTTCTCCGCCAGCAGGTGATCCTGAAGATCATCCACCCAGGCCAGGGTTTGTGGCTGTTTGAAAATTTCCGCGCCCTGACGCTGCTCGTCGAGAAACAGCATGATGGCGTCCCAGGCAAAATAATCGTCATCGGCGGCGGACGCCATTTGCTCTTCGGCGTAGGCAGTGAGTTCGGCCAGGGCGACTACGGCACCGGAATTTTCACTGGCGATGGTTTTGACTTTTTCACCAAACTGGTCAAACACCGCCACATTCAAACCGGATACTTCCCCATCAGCGCGCTTGTCAGCCAGCTTGGCAAGCATGGTGTCGCTATCGAATGCAGACAAGTCCGCATCGGGTTTCAGGGACAAATAGGCCATATAGGTGCCGCCGAAATGGTCGTTGAGAACTTTGTCGGCAATGCGGATATTGTGTTTTTCGGCAAACCATTTGATGGGGTTGTCGTTGATGACAATTTTGCTGATGCCGTAGGCGGCAACCGCACTCAGCAGCAGGGTAATCGCCAGAATTGACCAGGGGCGCGCTGTCGAGATGCGACCGACAACGGCGAGGAAACGCCCCATGAGGGTGTGATCTTCTTCCCCGTCACTGCCGACATGACCGTAACCTTCAAGTTTTTCCTCGGGAATCAGCATCAAATAGGCAGGAATAAAGAGAATGGTCAACAGCCAGGCGAGAAACACGCCGATGGCGACAAAAAGCCCAAACACCTGCACCGGGGGTATGGGCGTCAGCGCCAATGAGGCAAAACCCGCCATGGTGGTCAGCGAAGTGAACAACATGGGCTTGAACAATGTGTGCATAACCTCTTCGACGGTTTTGCGTTTGTCCCGTATCACCGGATAGCGGTCGAAAAATTCCGAGAGAATATGAATGGCATCGAGCACCGCAATGGGCATCACGAAAATGGGAATCATGGAGCTCATAATATGAATGGTGTTGCCGGTAATGACCAGCAGCGCCATGGTGCTGAGGGCGCTGACCATGGCGATAATCATTGGCGATACCACCAATACCAGGCGTTTGAAAAACCACCAAAGCAGCAAAAAAATCACCAGCATGGCCAGGGGCGCGGAAATCGCCATCTGAATAAACATTTCAACGCCAAAGGTGTCTTCGGCCACAGGCAAGCCGGTGATATAAACCTGATCCCCGCCCTGCCAATTGGCGGTGAATTTTTCCACTTCCTTGCTGATGCGGTAGGACATGGTCTTGCTGGTGAGGGGCAGGTACAGGGCGATGGCCTTGCCGTCCTCCGACACCAGGGTGCCGTTGAGAAAGGGAATATTCTGCGCCCGCCGCTGAATCTCCAGCGCCTCTTCATCACTGGCGGGCGGCTCCGGCATCAGCCAGGAAAAATTCACCACCCCCAGGCCACCCTGCTCGATATTGTCCACCATGGACGGGGCGATCATATCCACTTCCACCACCCCCCTGTAACTGCCGGGATTTTCTTCATCCGGCCAGGACAGGGTTTTGGCAAACTCGGTGAGCTCGTAAATTCTGCCCAGGGACTGGGCGTTAAACACGCCCTGGGGATGGGTCTCGTTGACCACGCCCACCACCACCATATCGGAGAGGGCGAACTCCTTTTTATTGTGCTCATGGAAAATCCTCACCGGTTCATCCTCGGAGAGCATATTTTCCGGATCCGTATCCACCACCACTTTGTGCAGATAGGGCACGTCGACAACATTGGGCACTGCCGCAAGCCCAATCAGCAGCACGGTCATAACAACCATCACCCAGGTCACTTTTTTGGGATGGTTGAGAGCGTAGTGGACAAACCTGTCTTTAACGGCGGAAGCGACCATTGGATGAATCCCTGAAAATTTCTGTTGCAAATATATTAGATCATACTTATATTAGAAACAACTAATTTATTTTGCGGAAACCGAAAAGGTTGAATGTGTGACCCGATGATGGATATTGAACAAATGCAGGCCAACGCGGGCGAAGCCACAGAGCTGCTGAAAATTCTCGCCAACCCGTCGCGGCTGATGGTGCTGTGCGCCCTGGTAACCCGTGAGCACACGGCGGGCGAGCTGGAAGAATTGGTCGGCCTGAGCCAGTCGGCGGTTTCCCAACACCTGGCGAAATTGCGCTTGCACAACATTGTCGCCACCCGCCGCGACGGCCAGAAAATCTACTACGCCATCACCGATGGCAAAGCCAGGACGCTTTTGGAAACCCTGCACGATACCTATTGCGGGGATCTTTAAAATGGCGAACGGATGGGACAGCGAACAAGTATCAGTGACAATCAACAAGCCGAGGTGCAACCATGGCTAACATCGTAATCATCGGCGCTGGCATTGGCGGAATTCCCATGGCCTATGAACTGCGCCAAGAACTGGGCAGGGAGCACAAAATCACCCTGGTCTCGAATACGCCGGATTTCCACTTCGTGCCCTCCAACCCCTGGGTGGCTGTTGACTGGCGAACGCGCGGGGATATCAGCGTCCCCCTCGCGCCGACCATGGCAAAAATGGGCATTCACTTTACACCCGCAGGCGTGACACAAATCCTGCCGGACAATCATCAAATAAAACTTGGCGACGGCACAGCCCTGGATTACGATTTTCTTGTTATCGCCACCGGCCCCAGGTTGGCCTTTGACGAAGTCAGCGGCCTCGGCCCCGAGGGTTACACCCAATCGGTGTGCCATGTGGATCACGCCGAAACGGCACGCAACCGGTGGCTGGAATTTATCAACGATCCCGGCTCCATCGTGGTGGGCGCCGCCCAGGGCGCCTCCTGCTTTGGCCCCGCCTACGAATTTGCCTTTGTTATGGATGCCGACCTGCGCAAACGTAAAATTCGCCACCGCGTGCCCATCACCTATATCACCCCCGAACCCTATATCGGCCATATGGGACTGGACGGTATCGGCGATTCCAAGAGCCTGCTGGAAAGCGAGTTCCGCGAACGCCATATCGACTGGATTACCAATGCCAAAATTATTGCCGTTGAAGACGGGATAATGACGGTGGCCGAGTGCGACACTCAAGGCCAGGAAATCAAACGTCACCAGCTGCCCTTTAAGTACTCGATGATTCTGCCCGCCTTTACCGGAGTCGATCCGGTTCGCCACGTCGCGGTGGACGGTCTTATTAATCCCCGGGGTTTTGTCATTGTCGACAAGCACCAGCGCAACCCTAAGTACCCCAATATTTTTGCCGTCGGTGTCTGTGTCGCCATCGCCCCCAACAAGCCGACACCCGTGCCCACGGGAGTGCCCAAAACCGGTTATATGATCGAGTCCATGGTGGCGGCAACGGTGAAAAATATTGGCGCCCTGGTTAAGGGAGAAGAACCCAAGGAAGTGGCCACCTGGAATGCGGTATGCCTCGCGGATATGGGCGATACCGGCATTGCCTTTGTCGCCCTGCCGCAAATACCGCCGCGCAATGTCACCTGGGCGAAAAAAGGCAAATGGGTGCATCTGGCCAAAATCGCCTTTGAAAAATATTTTCTCCACAAGGTAAAAAGCGGTCAAACCTCCCCTTTTTACGAACATCAGATGCTCAAATTACTGGGTATCAAAAAACTCAACGATTGAGAGGAAAATCACCATGAACATTGACCGTCTTGTTTTCGCCATCGCCGGCAGTTTTATTTTACTGTCGCTGCTATTGAGCCAGCTCCACTCCATTTACTGGCTGTGGTTTACCGCCTTTGTCGGTGCCAACATGTTACAGGCGGCGTTTAGCGGCTTTTGTCCTCTGGCCATTATGTTGAAAAAAGTCGGCAAGCCCTCTGGCTGTGCGTTTCAGTAATTGCGTTGGCCGACAAACGGGTATTTTTTGCCCTGCAACCCGATGATAGGGTGCGGCAAACAATTGCCGCTGTTACTTCAGCACTACCGCTTTGCGGCGCCAAAATCATTGCCGAGGCCAATCTCCATCTGACCTTGGGTTTTTTGGGCGCCGTGCCAGAGTCTCGGCTGCACAACATTATTAGCGCTGCGGCTGGAATTCCATTTACGGAATTTTCCCTGCACATAGACAGGATCGGCTGGTGGCAAAAACCGGCGGTGCTGTGGCTCGGCTGCTGCCATCCACCAGAACCGTTGATAACGCTGGCGGCCAATATCCGCAAACTGGCGCAAGGTCAGGAAATCCCGGCGATCAATCAAAGGTTCGAGCTTCATATTACCATTGCCAAAAAAGTAGCTGAGCCTGTAGCGAATTTTTCATTTGCCCCGATTCACTGGCACTGCGACAGCTTTTGTCTGCTGGAATCCGTTTCTGAAAAGGACGGGATGAAATACAGACTGCTGCATCAATGGCCGGAATCACAGACATAAAAAAACAGAGCCGAAGCTCTGTTTTTTTACTTACTGAGTAGCCTGAAGCTTACTGGCTGATCTCAGGCGCATCGGCAACGGGGACAGGCTCAGCTTTGGGAGCTTCGCTGCCACCTTCTTCGGCAATCGCTTCCTTGATGGAAAGCTTAATGCGACCACGGCTGTCGACATCCAGGACTTTAACACGTACCGTCTGGCCTTCCTTGAGGTAGTCGCTGACAGCATTTACGCGCTCTTCGGCGATCTGGGAAATATGCACCAGACCGTCGAGACCCGGCAGGAAGGTGACAAAAGCGCCGAAGTCGACAACACGGGCAACAACGCCATCGTAGATCATGCCAATTTCCGGCTCGGCGGTGATCTGCTCGATGCGGGTGATGGCCGCCTTGAGACCGTCGGCGTCATCACTGTAGATGCGAATGCTGCCATCGTCTTCGATGTCGATGGTGGCGCCGGTTTCTTCCGTAAGGGCGCGAATGGTGGCGCCGCCTTTGCCAATAACATCGCGAATTTTGTCGACGTTGATCTTCATGGTGTGATAGCGGGGCGCGCTTTCAGACACTTCCTCGCGACCCTGGGAAATCACCTTGTTCATTTCACCGAGGATATGCAGGCGCGCCTGCTGTGCCTGGGCAAGGGCGATTTCCATGATTTCTTCGGTAATGCCTTCGATTTTGATGTCCATCTGCAGGGCGGTGACACCGGCGTCGGTACCCGCCACTTTGAAGTCCATATCGCCGAGGTGGTCTTCATCGCCGAGGATGTCGGTGAGAACGGCAAAGCCGTCATCTTCCTTCACCAGACCCATGGCAATACCGGCAACCGGCGCCTTGAGGGGTACACCCGCATCCATCAGCGCCAGGCTGGTGCCGCAGACCGAAGCCATGGAGCTGGAGCCGTTGGATTCGGTAATTTCAGACACCACGCGAATGGTGTAGGGGAAATCTTCCTCTTTGGGCAACACTGCAGCGACACCGCGACGGGCAAGACGACCATGACCGATTTCCCGGCGACCGGCACTGCCGACACGACCGCACTCACCCACAGAGTAGGGAGGGAAGTTGTAGTGGAGCATAAAGTTGTCTTTGCGACCGCCTTCAAGGGCATCGATATTCTGGGCATCGCGCAGCGAACCCAACGTTGCCGCGACAATCGCCTGGGTTTCACCGCGGGTAAACAGGGCGGTGCCGTGAACCTTGGGAAGAATGCCAACCTGTACGCTGATGGGACGCACGGTTTTCTGGTCGCGGCCATCGATGCG
>JALOAH010000185.1 GCA_023228865.1 Porticoccaceae bacterium
CTCTGTGCCGATCTGATATTGCCTGAAGCCTTGAAAAAAGAGGTGCAGCTTGTGGATATCGCGCCACCCGGCGAAGAGGAAATCCGGCTTTTGGTGCAACAAATCAACCAGTCACCCGACGCGCAAGCGCAAATTCCCGAGGAGGCTGTGCGGGAGATCACGCTGGCCCTCAAAGGCTTGACCGAAAATGAAATCCGTTTTATCCTGCAACGAGCCACCAGCAGCGGCAAAACTCAACGCGATGAGCTGCTCGATGAGATCTTTGCGGAAAAGAAAAGCGTGGTGAAAAAAACCGGTTTTCTCGAGTTTTCACCGCCGCGCTGGGGCATCGATGAGCTGGGCGGCCTCGATAACTTAAAGGATTGGCTGCGCAAACGGGAAAAGATTTTTTCCCGCGAGGCCTTGGCCGCAGGAGTGCCGGTGCCCAAAGGGCTTTTAATGATGGGAGTAAGTGGCTGTGGCAAAAGCCTGGCTGTCAAAACCATCTCCTCGTTATGGAATATCCCCTTGTTCCGCCTGGATATGAACCTGGTCTTCTCCGGACTCTATGGCACCCCCGAGGAAGCCTTCCACCGCGCTCTAAAAACCATTGAGGCAGTCTCTCCGGCTGTGCTCTGGATCGACGAGATTGAAAACGCCTTGGGGCTCGATGAGGCCGGGCAGAAAATCGCCTCGCATATTTTCTCCAGCTTTCTGACTTGGATGCAGGAAAAACCTCCATTGGTTTTTATTGCCGCCACAGCCAATAAAATCCAGGCGCTGCCCGCCGAAATCATCCGCAAAGGACGCTTTGACGAGGTCTTTTTCTGCGATTTGCCAACCGCCGTCGAAAGGGAGGAGATATTCCGCATCCACCTGCTTAGAAACGGGGCTGATCTGGAAAGCTTTGACTTCAAGATGCTGCAAGTGATGACCGATGGCTGGAATGGCGCGGAGATCGAGCAGGCAGTCATCTCCGCCAGAACTGACGCATTTTATGAAAATCGCCCCTTCACACAACGCGATCTCAGCAATGTTATAGCCAGGATCGTGCCCTTGTCCGACACTATGGAACAACAGATAAAAAGCATCCGAAGCTGGGCCTTCTCAAGAGCCACACCAGCATCAAAATTCGGTAAGTCAGCAGCCAAAAGACTATGACACGGATTTGAGTGGGCACAAAAAAAGCCCGCTGGATTTATTCCATCGGGCTTTGCGATCAATTGTTAGCTCAGGCTTTCCACAGTCCGGCTTCCAAGAGTCCATTGAGCGCCACTGAGGTGCCGGCCAGCTCGCCGATCTTAAGTCCTAGTTGGGAGATTCGCAGCTCGCAGCAGTCTCGGAACTCCTTCCAGGCGAAGCGGGGCAGATAAGCCAGCACTGGGTTCATCAGGAAATCGCCGGCATAGTAGGCGGCAGTGCCAAGCACTATTTGCTCGGGGTTGAAAGTCGCCATATAGATGCCAATTCCTTGCGCCAGGCGGAAGCAAATCTCATCCCAGATCTTCATGGCCAGTGGCAAGCCGGCCTTGGCTCCCTCACGTACCGCCTGAAAATTCAGATTTTCGACTTTGCCGTCGACGCACGGCAGTTTGAAGAAAGCGTGTTCTGGTTGCAGTCGCAACTCTTCTTGCAGTCGCGTGGCGACGTTTTTGCCGCCGCAGTATGCTTCCAGGCAGCCGAGTTGTCCGCAGCCGCAGGGTGGTCCGTTGACATCCAGGATAACGTGGCCGAGTTCGCCGGCAATGCCGGTTTTGCCGCTGATCAAGCGTCCGCCGCTGACAATGCCGCCGCCAACTCCGGTGCTCATAGTCAAATAAATGACATCTTTTTTACCTTTTGAGCAGCCGAAGAACCATTCCGCCAGCACGCCGGCGTTGGCATCATTGTCCAGCGAGGTTGGTATCTTGAAAGCTTTTTGCAGATCATCTCGGATAGGCACCGCATCCCAAGTCATATTGGGAGATTTCATGATTCTGCCGCCGGCCATATCGAGCGGGCCTGGTGCGCAGATGCCGCAGCCGCGAATGTCTTTCCAGTCCAGCTTGCACTTGTCGATTAGGCTGTTGGCCAAATTGACAATCTCCGGCAGCACCTTGTCGTATGGGGCCATGGCGACGCGGTCGCTGGCCAGCACCTCACCGTTGGAATCGCCTATGCAAACGGCGATCTTGGTGCCGCCAATGTCAACACCAAGCACTTTAAATAAATCGCTGCTCATTTAGATAACCTTTTTCAAAGTTCAAAGTTCAAAAGGGGCAAGTTTAAAAAGGAACGTAAGCGGAATGCTCGCAGCAAGCTTTTCTGCAGCACAGCGCAAGCCGGACGCTGGTTGTTGTTGGATGGGACTATGGGACCTATGGGACCTATGAGACCTATGGTTATGGGACAAGGAGACTATGGAACAGCACCACGCACCATGCACCACGCACCACGCACTGCGCCTCCGGCGCACCTGCCCCCTGCCCCGCACCCATCTGCCTACCAAATGCCACAGTGGTTCGGAGCTGGGCGAGGCTACACAATCGCAAGCGGGCCGCTTGCACCACCTTTTAAATCGCACCACGCACCACGCACCACGCACCACGCACTGCGCCTCCGGCGCACCTGCCCCCTTTAGTCAATTAGAGCCATACAAGGCTTGCATTTCCGCATCATCTGAGGAGCGGCGACGGCGTTTGGCTGGGGCGGCTGGGGCGCCTTTGCCTCTGCCTGCCATAGCGGGGCCACTGGGGCCGCCGGACATGGCTGGGCCGCTGGGGCCGCCGGACATGGCTGGGCCGCTGGGGCCGCCGCCGACACCGCCGCGAGCTGGCGCAGCGACTCGACGACGGCGGGTGCCGGTATCGGGAGCCGCAAACATATCAAAGTCTTCCTGTTTCTTTTTGCGTTCTGTTGCCATCTTCTTTTCCCTGTCTTTAGCTGTGGATTTCAAACTCACCATTAGGTGAAGGATAGACAATATCTTGGTTTTACTGGCTTGACGCGGAAAATTTTTTTCGCCAAGCGTCTTTCGCATAATATCCACCGTTTTTGTGAATATTCCAGACGAACTTGAAATAAGCGGCATAAGTTTCGGCAATTGCCTCAATACTGAACCTGTCCAAGGCTCTTTCACGGATTTTTTTTCGATTGAGTTTGCCGCAATATTTTACTGCTTCCTGGAACTCAGCGGCAGTTCTGCATCGGAAACCGCTAACACCTTGTTCGACAGTTTCAGGGAATGCGCCCCAATCGGTACAGATAACTGGGGTGCCGCACATTTGCGCCTCAATGGCTACGTAACCAAAGGGTTCAAGATAGAGGGTTGGCATCAGCACTGCCAAGGCGCCGCCAATCAGCTCTGCCTTTGCCCGTCCGTGGCAGCCTTTGAAGACTAGCTGCAGTGGCAACCCGCATTGCTCGGCGCATTGCCTGGCAAGGTCTACCCCCTTGGCGGGAATATTGCGCCCGAGATACAACAGATAGCCGGAATGCTTTTCCGTAAATGGGAATTCATTCCTGTCTATGAAATGCGGGATGACAGTGTCGAAGAAGCGGGTGTTCCAAGTGAACTCATCCTGCTGGGTGTAAATGACTTGTTGGTGAGCGTAGGAGGGAAAAACCCGATATGGAGCCCAGCAATGATCGTAACCCAGCATGGGTTCGATAACCGGCAGCCCCTGAGCTTCAATATCCGATTGCGCCGCGCCATACAGCGAGGAAATCCATTGCGCACCCTCCCCCCGCTGAATATTTTTCGCCAAGGCCCGATTCAAGCGCTGATTGTAGGTGCGATGCCAGGAGTTGCCGTATTTCCAGGGGCCAGTGGCCTTGCGACAGTCAACCAACTCACCGCCAGAGGGAATTTTCGACCCATGCATCCCGTAATATTTGTAGGGTATGCCCAATTTTGCCAGCAAAAGGCAGAAATTTCGGCAGTTCTGCAGCTGGGCATCCTCGGGAGCCGATGTCAAATCCAAAGGCAGAGTGGGATGCCCCAAAACATGCATTAAAGTGTGTTGCCAGTTCATAAGCCTTGCCTGTTAGAATATTCTGGAACTTGACTGTCAATACGGATGGCGGCGCGGATTTTCTCGGCCTCGGCGGGATCAAACAGCGATGGATATGCAGTCAGGCCGGAGGCTG
>JALOAH010000063.1 GCA_023228865.1 Porticoccaceae bacterium
GCGGCATCTGGATCCCCGGCTTGCGCCGAGGATGACGAGGGCTGTAGGCGCGTCGCCGAACCGCTCCTTGTTCGCCACGGCCGAGGATGACGAAGGTTTTATGGGCGCGACGGCGTGCAGAGCGCGCCCGGTTTAACAGGCAGCACAACCTGCCATCCAACGTATTGAGAACACATCATGACCGACATCCAGCGCATCAATCAGAACACCGAAGTCACCTTGCACTTCACTGTCAAACTGCCCAATGGTGATGTCGTCGATACCACCACGGGCAAAGCTCCTGCCACCTTCAAGGTCGGTGACGGCAACCTGCTGCCGGGCTTTGAACAGGCCCTGTTCGGCCTCAAGGCCGGCGACCAGCGCAGTTTCGAAATCGAACCCGAGCGCGGCTTCGGTCCAGGCAGCCCACAGAATATCCAGAGCATGCCCCGTGATAACTTCAGCGACATGGAGCTTGAAACCGGCCTGCTGATCATCTTCAAGGACGCCGCCGGCGGGGAAATGCCGGGTGTAGTCAAAGCCATTCACGACAGCACCGTCGAGATCGACTTCAACCACCCGCTGGCAGGCAAGGTCATCACCTTCGAGGTGGAGATTATCGCGGTGAAGGCTGTCTGAGTTACAGTAGCTTCCGGCTTTCCGCCCACGACTCAGTATTCGAGGAATATCATGCAGATCAAACTGGCCAATCCACGCGGCTTCTGTGCTGGCGTCGACCGGGCTATCGAAATCGTCAACCGCGCGCTGGAAGTTTTCGGTCCGCCGATCTATGTGCGTCACGAAGTGGTGCACAACAAGTTCGTGGTCGAGGATCTGCGTAACCGTGGCGCGGTGTTTGTGGATGAACTGCATGAGATCCCTGATGATGTCATAGTCATCTTCAGCGCCCACGGGGTATCCAAGGCCGTGCAGGATGAGGCCGAAGCCCGCAGTCTCAAGGTGTTCGACGCTACCTGTCCGCTGGTCACCAAGGTGCATATGGAAGTGCTGCGCTACAGTCGTGATGGCCGAGAGTGCGTACTGATCGGCCACGCCGGGCATCCAGAGGTGGAAGGCACCATGGGCCAGTACGATACCAGCAATGGCGGCACCATCTACCTGGTGGAAAACGAAGCGGACGTCGCCAGGCTGCAGGTGAAAAATCCCGATCGGCTGGCCTTCGTTACCCAGACCACGCTATCGATGGACGATACCGCCAAGGTCATTGATGCACTGCGTCAACAGTTCCCGCTGATCGAAGGCCCGCGCAAGGATGACATCTGCTACGCCACCCAGAACCGTCAGGATGCGGTCAAGCAACTGGCCAGCGAGTGTGATCTGGTCTTGGTGGTCGGCAGCCCCAACAGTTCCAACTCCAACCGCCTGCGCGAACTCTCCGACCGCATGGGCACACCAGCCTACCTGATTGACGGTGCCGACGAGATCCGTCCGGAATGGCTGGAAGGCGTCACCAACATCGGCGTCACCGCCGGCGCCTCCGCCCCGGATGTGCTGGTGAAACAGGTCATCCAGCACCTGCACGACAGTGGCGCAAACAGCGTCACCGAACTCGCCGGCCGCGAAGAAAACATCGTCTTCAGCATGCCGAAAGAGCTGCGGGTAGTGCAAGTTAACTGATTCGCCCGGTGTTGGCGCGCGCCTGCGCGCCAACACCCAGACACCTCAGGCCGCCGGAAAGACCGGAGGCGCGCTACACTCCCGGCTGTTGCGCTGGGCAGACCTTCTGCAGTTTGCGCACCTTACTCCACAGCACCGCTCGAGGAATATCCATGGCCATGGCTTGAATGCATCGATCCAGCCAGCCATCTCGGCTTCTCATGTGCTCAATGGCTTTTGCGAGATCTCTGCTGATGGAGGTGCCGTAGGCCTGTTCAGCCTTGAATACTGCGCTGCGTAACAATTTTAATGGTAGATCCATCATGGCAAGGTCGATCAGATCTCTGCTGAATACACCGCTGTCAGCCCAGCGATCGGAGTTTGCAAGGAGCTTACTGGCAGCGAGATCCTTCACCGTCAGCGTAGGTACGCCGCAGATGACGTCAGTGGTTTCTGGTTCATCAAACTCAATCCGGCCTTCCAGCACGATCTCGAATTTGATCGGTGCTCCCATTACTTCCAGCATGCAACGAATGCCGTACTGATCTGCTCGAATGCCGCGCGACGATACCTGAAGGCCGCCCGGGGTCTGCTTCCATAATGCCAATAGCCCTTTGGGGCCTGTTACCAGCTGACGCAGGTTGCGGTAAGAGGCAAGCTCGGAGACCAGAAAATCTATATCAACAGATTCGCGATACTCTCGATAACGTAGCGCGATAGCAGTACCGCCACCGAAGAAGCAGTGATGCTCCCGCAGTAATGCCGCGTCCATACTCTCCAGAGCTAACGCAATACGCTGATGATGCGGCCGTTTAAACATGTTGGCGTTCCCCGCCAAACACTTGCCGCAGGGATTCTATAAGTGCGAGCTCATCAGCGTCGGCTTTTATCAAATCGGCATGACGCCAGTTACGATCATAGATATCCCAGGCTTCCTGAGGTGTAAGGCTGCCGGTCCCCTGTACTTGCCACGCAAGGCTTTTCAGTACCGGATAGGCCGTTAAGGAAATACGAACGGGGATACTGGCAGGATGCTGCTGATGATCTGGTGCAGCAGGTGAGATTTCAATCAGCTGAAAATCCAGTCCCAGAGCGGTTATCACGCGGAGGTAGGCTGCCATATTTACTGACGCCTCTCCACGCTCTATGCGGTGCAGAGTAACCCTGGAAATATCGGAGATCTCAGCTGTCGCTGTTACGCTGACGCCAAGCGCCTTGCGGCGTTTACGTATCTCGCTTCCCAAACGAATAGCGCTTGCCGTGGCGACAGATTCAAGTTTATCGATAGACACGGGGAAGACCTTTTTTATTAAAAGTGTTTCTCATTGTAGTCGTTAATGTAGGTTTGTAAATTATGAGAAACGCTTTCTGGTTTTAAAGGTCTTGCAGTTTGCCTGCTTCGCCCTCCCCCTAACCCCATGACGCCCGAATCCCCGCCACGCCCTGCGCCCCTGCCTCAAAGGCCTGTGGCAAGTCCTCAGGCCCGAGCCCGCCCAGCAGGTACACAGGCATATTTACCGAGTCGATCAGCTCTCTCGCGCACTCCCAGCCCAGCGGAACGGCATCGGGATGGCTGGCTGTCGGGCAGATCGGCGACAGGGTCACAAAATCCACCCCAAGATCCGCTGCCATCGCCAACTCCTCAGCGTTGTGGCAGGACGCCGCCAGAAAGCGCTTACCCATCATGGAGGGCCGGGTTCCATCCTTGGCGGTTTCAGCCACGCTGGTCGAGATGGAACTCGACTCTCCCGCAGCGGCGACGGCAGCCACTGGCTGCCCCTCAAGCCCCTCAAAACGCTGCGCCCACATCTCCCGTAACTGTCTGCTGGTCAGATGCCAACCCACCCCCGGCCAGACAGGTGCCGCCTTCCCTTTCACCATCCACTGAAAATCCGACCCAAACCGCTCCAGCATCCGCCCAACCAGCTCGCGGTATGCGGCATACGACAATCCCGTCTGCCGCAGCTGCACCATCCGCACACCTGCCTCCCGGACACGCCGCAACCCGGCAAACAGCTCAACCTCATCGGTCACATCCGGCGTGATCAGATACCGCTCCGGCAACTGCGCCGCCCGCACAATGGGTGCGTTGGCCGCAGGAAACGCATAGTCATCCAGTTCTGAAGCAGCCACCCAGCGCACCGGCTGCCCCTCGGCACCATGCGCCTCACCGTCAAAGCCGGTCACCAGCCACACATCCAACCGCACCGATTTATCCGGATAATCATGGCGAATATCCAATAAAGGGCGGGCCTGCGTCACCGTGATCCCCAGCTCCTCGTGCAACTCACGCACCAAGCCATCAAAGCGAGGCTCATCCGCCTCCAGCTTGCCCCCCGGAAACTCCCACAACCCACCCTGATGGACATGCTCCGGACGTTTGGCAATGAGAATACGGTTTTGCCTGTCACGGATGACGGCGGCGATAACATGAATACGGCGCATGGGTTACTGCCTCGGCACATCCTCGGAAAACACATCCTGTTCATCCGCGTCACCGGGAATCACATGCTCCTCGGCGGCCCAGGCGCCCAGATCAATCAGGCGGCAGCGGGGTGAACAGAAAGGGCGGTCGGGAAAGGATTCATCCCAGGTTACCGGCGCCTTGCAGGTAGGGCATTCAACCGTAGTGGTCATGCTTGGGCTCCTCTTGTCAGGGTCAGATAATAGTGGTGCAGGGCGTCAACTTGCGCATGTAGCGCAGCCAGATCCTTGTCATTGCTGATCACATCGTGGGCATGGCGCAAGCGGTCGTCGCGCTGAGCCTGCGCCTGAAGAATGGCACGTACCTGTTGTTCAGGCACCTTATCCCGAGCCGTGGTGCGGGCAATCTGCAGCGCCTCGGGCACATCCACCACCACTACCCGCTGGGTCATCTGATACTGGCCAGACTCCACCAATAAGGGCGACACCAGCAATGAATAGGGCGACTGGGCCGAAGCCAGATCAGCAACAATTTCTTCGCGAATCAGGGGGTGCAACAACTGTTCCAGCCAGCGTCTCTCGTCAGCCTGCTGAAACACCCGCTCACGCAACGCCCCACGATTCAGCGAGCCGTCCTCCTGCAATACCGCATCGCCAAACCGATCAACAATATGCCGCAACGCCGGTCTGCCAGGCTCAACCACCACCCGCGACTTGATATCCGCATCCACCACATGAATGCCATGCGCCTGCTCAAAACGGGCCGCAGCAGCACTCTTGCCGCTGCCAATGCCGCCAGTCAGGCCGATGATGAGTTTGTACGAAGGGGCCATCGGAAAACTACGCCTTGCGCTGAATGGAAGGCCGTCAGTATACGGAGAAAGGCGGGCAGGGAGAATGGACACCACATATCATCCGGGCGCAGCGCGTCGCCCGGCCCACCTCGTCGCGCCGCTCACTCCTCGTCGCCCCGCGCACTCCGCGTCATCCCCGCCCACTCCTCGTCATCCCCGCGAACGCGGGGATCCACAAGCCGCTCGCGGCGACGGCGTGCAAAGCACGCCCAGAGGTGCAGCGCCGCTGCATCAAGCCAACCCCCTAAAACCCGGCAAACTTCAGATAAGTCCCGGTAATCCACTCACCCCAGATAATCGCAATCCACCCGGCAATCGCCAGATAAGGCCCAAAGGGCAGGGGAGTAGCATTGGAATCACCACGGCTCTTGAGAATGATGATGCCGAGCATGGCGCCCACCAAGGAAGACAGCAGAATGGTCAGCGGCAACACCTGCCAGCCGCCCCAGGCCCCGAGCATGGCCAACAGCTTGAAGTCGCCATAACCCATGCCTTCCTTGCCGGTTACCAGCTTGAACACCCAGTAGACCGTCCACAGGCTCAGATAGCCAAATACCGCACCCCACAGCGCAGAGTGGATATCGGTAAACAAGCCAGTACTGTTGATGATCAAACCCAACCACAACATCGGCAGTACAATGGCATCCGGCAACAGCTGGGTATCGGCATCAATCAGACTCAGACTGATCAGCGCCCAGGTCAGCAACAGCATGGCCCCAGCCGCCCAGCCAAAACCAAACTGCCAGGCCACCACACCGCTCAGTACCGCCGTCAACAGCTCCACCAGCGGATACCGCACACTGATGCGCTCCCGGCAACCACCGCAACGGCCACGCAACAGGGCATAACTGATCAACGGCAGATTCTGCCAGGGCTTGATCTCCGTCTGGCAATGCGGGCAGTGAGAGTGGGGCAAAACAAGGTTATACACAGGCTGCTCAGGCTGAGCCTCATCCGGGTGCAACAGCTCCCGGGCCTGCTGTTGCCAGTCCCGCTCCATCATCCGGGGCAGGCGGTGGATCACTACGTTGAGAAAACTGCCAACCACCAGGCCAAGCAGCCCGGCAACCAAAACAAAGGCCAGCACATGGCTGGCCATATAATCGAGTAGGGTCATGGATTAAACAACGCCACCCAGCTGGAAGATTGGCAGGTACATGGCAATGATCAAACCGCCGATCAGCACCCCCAGAACGGACATGATCATCGGCTCCAACAGGGTGGTCAGGTTATCCACCTTGTTATCCACTTCAGCCTCGTAGAAGTCAGCCACCTTCTCCAGCATGCCGTCCAGGTTACCAGACTCCTCACCAATCCCCGCCATCTGGACTGCCAGGGTAGGGAACACATTGGTAGTGCGCATGGCGAAGTTGAGCTGGGTGCCTGCAGATACATCCTGCTTGATCTCATTCACGGCATTGTAGAACACCACGTTGCCTGCAGCACCGGCCACCGAATCCAGCGCCTGTACCAGCGGTACACCAGCGGCAAAAGTAGTAGACAGAGTGCGTGCATAGCGGGCTACCGCAGCCTCATACACGATCTGCCCTACGATAGGTGCTTTCAGCAGTGCCCGGTCCTGCGCATCACGGAAGGGCTTGGAGCGCCGGTTGATCTGGGTATAGGCCCAGCCAATCACGATCAGTCCAACAAAGATGATGAGCCACCATGACTGCAACCACTCAGACAGTCCGATAACCATAAGGGTAAAGCCAGGCAGGTCAGCACCAAAGTTGGCGAAAACCTCCTTGAATTGCGGCACCACCTTGAGCAGCAGAATGGCCGTAACGATGACCGCCACTACAACTACCGCGATAGGGTAGGTCATGGCCTTCTTGATTTTGGCCTTGAGTGCTTCGGTCTTTTCCTTATAGGTAGCGATCCGATCCAGCAATGACTCCAGACGCCCCGATTGCTCGCCGGACTCCACCAAATTGCAGAACAGGTCATCAAAATATTGGGGGTGCTTAGCCAGCGATGCTGCCAGAGTATTACCCGAAGCCACATCCGTCTTGATTTCGTTGATCAACTTGGCAAAGTTGGGGTTTGCCGTGCCCTCGGCGATGATCTCAAAGGACTGCACAATGGGCACGCCTGAATTCATCATGGTGGCCAGCTGACGGGTAAAGAAGGCAATGTCCAGCGGCTTGATCTTTTTTGCCCGCGCACTGAATAAACTGGATTTCTTGCTTACTTTGGTGACGAGCACGCCTTGTTTGCGTAGCTGTGCTTTGATCAGGGCCTGGTTAGTGCCTTGTATCTCGCCGGATATCTTTTTACCTGTGCGATCCTTGCCTTCCCACTTGAAAGGGTAAACTTTCTCCGCCTTGGCTTTCCTGGCAGAGCTGGCGGAGGGCTTTGTCCTTTTTACTGCTGCTTGCTGGGCCATGACTTAATCCTTGGTCACTCGGTTCACTTCCGCCAGACTGGTAACACCCTGCTCTGCCTTCATCAACGCAGACTGGCGTAAGCTCCTGAATCCTTCATTTTGGGCTACATCGGCAATTTGAATGGAGTTGCCGTCTTCCATGATGATGCGCTGCATGGCCGGTGTAATTCTTACCACCTCGTAGATGCCGACCCGACCTTTATAACCGTCCTGACAGTTTTCGCAACCCACAGGCCCATAAATCGTTAACCCGCCAGCAATTTTTTCTGCGCTGAAGCCTTCTTCAAGTAAGGCCTCTTTTGGTACATCTACCGGCTTCTTGCAGTGGGAACACAAACGGCGGGCCAGCCGCTGGGCAATGATCAGGTTGACTGAGGTGGCAATGTTGAATGACGCCACGCCCATATTGCGCAGACGGGTCAGGGTTTCTGCAGCGCTGTTGGTGTGCAGGGTGGACAGCACCATGTGACCGGTCTGCGCCGCCTTGATGGCAATCTCGGCGGTTTCAAGGTCACGGATCTCACCTACCATGATGATATCCGGATCCTGACGCAGGAAGGCACGCAGGGCCTGGGCAAAATCCAACCCCTGTTTGGGGTTCACGTTAACCTGATTAATGCCTTCCAGGTTGATCTCCACCGGATCTTCAGCGGTAGAGATATTACGTTCCATGGTATTGAGAATATTCAGACCGGTGTACAGGGACACCGTCTTACCCGAACCGGTAGGCCCGGTTACCAGAATCATGCCCTGGGGCTTGTGCAGCGCCTCCATATACATCTGCTTCTGGTCATTCTCATAACCCAACGCATCGATTCCCATCTTCGCGCTGTCGGAGTCCAGAATACGCAGCACTACCTTCTCACCCCACAGGGTGGGTAGGGTGTTGACCCGGAAGTCGATGGACTTGTTTTTGGAGATCTTGAGCTTGATGCGGCCATCCTGGGGTTTGCGTCGCTCGGCCAGATCCATATTGGACATCACCTTGAGGCGTGCAGCAATCTTCACCCCCAGCTGAACCGGAGGCTTGGAGACCTCATGCAGTACCCCATCGGTACGAAAGCGTACCCGGTAGGTCTTCTCGTAGGGTTCAAAGTGCAAGTCCGAGGAGCCTTTCTTGACCGCATCCAGCAGCATCTTGTTGACGAAACGCACAATGGGCGCCTCATCGGCCTCATTGCCATTATCTTTGCGGCTGTCGTCTTCAGTAACAGCTTCGACCTCCAGACCATCAAGATCGGCATCGGCCATGTCATCAAGGCCACTGTTTGCGCTGTCCAGATACTTATCGATTGCCGTGCGCAGCTTGTCATCCTCGACAATCACTGCATCGGTCATCAAACCGGTATTGAACTGGATATCGCTCAGCGCCTGCTGGTTGGTTGGGTCGGAAATGGCGAGAAACAGCCGATTGCCGCGCTTGTATAACGGCAGCACCGAATGCTGGCGAATCAGCTTCTCGCTGACCAGGTTGACCTCCGGCTGGCTGTCTCTATCCAGAGCACTCAGATCCAGATAGGGATAACCAAACTCCTCGGCGCAAACCATGGCGAGATCACGAGCCTTGGCCAGCTTCTTCTCGACCAGATAGGTAATAAAAGGAATCTTGTCCTGGCTGGCCTGCTTGCTGGCCTTGCCGGCCACTTGTACATCCAGCAGTTCTTCCTGAACGATCCGCCGGGCCAGGCCGGAGAGAGCGGGGGTTTCCATAGGCAAGGTAAATCTCGGTACGGTGTAAGGGCTTTGCCGACTATAGTACAGCAAGCCCACCCTGCACAAAGCCACCCGGCATAAAAGCTGCGACAAAAAGCAGCAGTGACTGACAAAAAAGGTCACATATGGACGCGCCGAGCCGTAACACTTCCGCAAGCAACACCTCCCCCACACCGCAGCCCCCATCTACCCCAAACCGTCATCCTCGGCGAAAGCCGGGGATCCATCGGCTCAGAGCCAAATCATCAATCACAAGCCAATAATGGCACAACTCCTGCATACACCCCGTCAGCCCATCGGCTATCTCACAACAAACGGAGTTGAGACATGAAAGCTCAAATGCAAAAAGGTTTTACCCTTATCGAGCTGATGATCGTGGTTGCGATCATTGGTATTCTGGCGGCCATCGCGCTGCCGGCTTATCAGGATTACACTGCCCGTGCAAAAGCATCTGAGGTTGTGCTTGCTGCCAGCTCTGCACGCACCTGTGTAACTGAAATCGTCCAATCCAGTGGCT
Source organism: Porticoccaceae bacterium (assembly GCA_023228865.1). Next base: position 9,494 of record JALOAH010000063.1, read on the forward strand.
GGGTAAACTTGGCTTCTTGTGCAAGTGGCTTTACCGCCTCACAATATGCGACGAACTTGAAGGTGGACAACGATGGAACGATTACGGTAGAAGGCAAAGGAGATCTGACCACTGTGGAGGTTACATTGAAACCTAGTGGTACCACAAAAAACCACATCCAAGGCTGGACTTGTAAAGGTACGCCCGCCAAGTGGATGCCTGGCTCCTGCCGGGGCTAACGTGGAATTTTTGGTTTAAAAAGCCCCGGCTGAGCCGGGGCTTTTTATTTTATTGAATTTCATGGATGCTAATGGCCGTGAGTAAGAATATAAGGTGTTTTGCAGTAATTTTTTTCGCTGTGATTGTGGTTGCTTTATATTATCCAGCCATAAGTGGTGCGTTATATTACGATGACTACTCGAATCTAGCCGGCCTGGCTAGTGTCAGCGATTGGAATTCTGCATTAAACTTCGTTTTTAGTGGCACAGCAGGCCCTCTGGGTAGGCCGGTAGCGCTGTTGACTTTTATACCCTTTGCGACAGCTTGGCCAGAGAACAGTGCTGCTGTCTTGTTTTTTAATGTTGTTTTGCATGCAGCCAATTTCGCTGTTTTATATCTGCTTGGCTACAGTATTCTATCGCGTATTGAGTGTCTTGAAGAAAGAACTCAATTCTATGCCGCTATAACTGCTGCGCTTATGTGGGCCGTGCTTCCCATTCTGGCCTCGACCTCTTTGATTACGATTCAGCGCATGGCAGGGCTGGCTTCTTTTTTTGGTTTCTTGGGATTGCTGGGTTTTGTAAAAGCCTACTCCTTGTATGACCGGACACCGTTAAAAGCGTTCATGTTACAGTTTTTTTCCTTGGGTGCGGGGACTTTCCTTTCAATATATTCCAAGGAAAGTGGTGCTGTCTTCCCGGTATTGGCGCTGCTGATAGACTGCTTTGTACGGCGGCCAAGTGGCAAGCTTGCTGGGTATGATCTATTGCGCAGAATAATCTTGATATTTCCTCTGGTCTTTATTTTATATTACATATCACCATTGAGGTTTGACTGGTTAGCTTTCAGTGAGTTTCGGGGGTTTTCGCCTATCCAGCGAGTGTTTAACGAGTTTTTAATATTGTGGGAATATGTGTATAGAGCATTTATACCGCAGACGCCAAGGCAGTATGGCCCTTTTCATGATTATTATGGCGTGCAGCCGATAACGCCAGGCTTGGTTCTTGCGGGAGTGGCTTGGGCTGTAACGTTTATACTGGCGGTTCTATTCAGAAAAAGAATGCTCTGGTTTTCTTTCGCCATATTCTGGTTTCTGGTTGGTCATTTGATTGAGTCGACATCGATCCTGCTGGAGCTGTATTTTGAACATAGAAATTATGTTTCCATATATGGTGTCTGCCTGGCGTTGAGTGTGGCTGTTTTTAAATTCAATGGGCGGCTAAGAAAAATTATTATCGGGTTGTTTGTTTTATATATAGTTTTGTTGGCAGCTATACTTCAAGCGGTTACTATTCTTTGGGGTGATCCCAAAGCGGCTGCTGAAAGCTGGGCTGCTGCTCATCCAGGCTCTGCCCGAGCAGCTTTGCATGCTGTTTTTATCGAAACAGGCCGAGACAAGATGGATATATACAATAAAAACAGTGATTATGTTTCGAAAGAGCAGTATGACTTCTCTCTGCGAGTGTTGGATCGAACAAAGAGCGCGTGTCCGAGTTGTCTTGATATAAGAATTCAAGCGTTAATGTATTCCTGTTTGATTTCTGATGATCATGATCGGCTGGCTAGGTTGGATGAGATAAAGGACGTTGCAAAATCGTCAAGTATAAATGTTACGGTGGTTGATCAGGTGTTTAATCTGGCGGAGCTGACGGAGAAAAATGCCTGTGGCGCTGTAGGTGACCGAGAGCTGATTGAATTAATCTCTGAGCTAGAGCAGGCGGCAAAGTTTAATATTCCGGAAAACGGAGCTAAAATTCTTTTTGTGAAGGCAATGTTGCAACACCGGTTGGGCGATATCCAGAGTGCTTGGGACTCCTTGGCTCAGGCTGAATCTATCAGCTTGGCGGCCCTTCCTGTTCTCTATTATCAGGTGCACCTCGCTGTTGAGATGGGCGCAGCTGATGAGGCACTGAAAGCGATAGAGCGACGGTCATATCTGGTTTCGCAAGGTAAACTTGATCCTCTTGAGGTGGACAGGTTGAAAGAGATTATAGAGGGTGCCTGAGAGTCTTAATCCGATTGGATTTGCGGCCCCATCTTGAGCAAGGAGCACTCAGTGAAGTTAAGTATTGTTTTACCTGCTAAGAACGAAGAGAAAACTGTTGGCAGTATAGTGAAGTCGATTAAGGTTCTTCTGGTTGATGCCGAGGTGGTTGTCGTCGATGACGGTTCCAGCGACCGTACGGCGGAGGCGGCAGAGAAGGCGGGGGCCAAGGTTGTTCAGCATCTCTATAGCAAAGGAAATGGTGCCGCTATCAAAAGCGGTGCCCGCGCCGCGACGGGCGAGATTATCGTTTTCATGGATGCCGATGGCCAACACGACCCAGCAGATATCTCTTTGCTGCTGGCGCGATTGGGCGAAGGGCACGATATGGTCATCGGTGCCCGTCAGAATGGCTCCCAGGCTAGCGTGGGGCGTGGCCTGGCCAATGGGTTCTACAACAAACTGGCCACCTATATGACCGGTCATCGTATTGAAGACCTTACCTCGGGCTTTCGAGCGGTACGTGCAGACAAGTTCAGGGAGTTTCTTTATCTGCTACCTAACGGTTTCTCTTATCCAACCACCAGCACCATGGCGTTCTTTCGTGCTGGGTACTCGGTGGCCTACGAACCCATTCATGCGGCCAAACGCATAGGTAAAAGCCATATCAAACCGCTGCAGGATGGTATGCGCTTTCTGTTGATTATCTTCAAAATCGGCACGCTATATTCACCCTTGAAACTGTTTGCACCTATAGCAGCGCTGGCCTTTGCAGTGGCCTCCATCTGGTATGGCTACACCCTTGGAACCGAAGGGCGTTTCACTAATATGAGCGCATTGCTATACACAGGGAGTGTGATGGTTTTTCTGATGGGTTTGATCTCAGAGCAGATCACCGCCTTGATGTACAAGGACAAGGAGTGAATAAGCCATGCTGGTGCAGCCGAAGCAAGTAAATGAAAGCTGATCTGAGGAAAATATGGGCCATCCTGACCTGTAACGAACGCCGCCGGGCGCTGGTGATGATGGTGCTCGTGATCTTGATGGCGCTGACTGAGACTGTTGGCGTGGTATCTGTCATGCCCTTTCTGTCGGTGCTGGCGCGGCCGGATATCGTGCAGGATAATGCCGCCTTGGCCTGGCTCTACGACAGGTTTGCCTTTGACAGCAATCAGCAGTTTATTACCGCCTTGGGCCTCGCTTCGATTGCGCTGGTGGTGGGCTCATCGGCATTCAAGACCATCACCCTGCACTTGGTCAACCGCTTTACCTTTTTGCTGCGCCACAGCATCAGTGCTCGCCTCCTGTCGGGTTACCTACACCAGCCTTTTGAGTTTTTTCTCAAGTACAATCCGTCCGAGTTAAGCAGGAACGTCCTCTCAGAGATCGACCAGCTGCAGGCCGGCCTTATCTCCCCACTGTCACAGCTCATTGCTCAGGGCGCCGTAGTTCTGGCCATGATGCTGTTGCTGTTTTTCTACAACCCCTGGATTGCTGTCAGCGCCGCCGCTGTGATCGCTGTGCTATACGGCGCAATCTATATTTTGGTGCGTAGACGGCTGAGTAACACCGGCAAGGCGCGACAACAAGCCAACGGCCAACGTTTTCAGGCGTGTAACGAAGCACTGGGCGGCATCAAGGAGGTAAAAATCACCCAAGCGGCAGAGGCTTACCATCAACAGTTTGCCCAGGCATCACGCAACTTCTCCCGCCACCAGGCCAACGCGCAGACCTTGAGCCAGTCACCGCTGTATATGGTGGAGGCGGTCGGTTACACCGGCCTGATCATTCTGGCATTGATCCTGATGAAGCACAGCAATGACATTGGCCAGGTCTTACCTGTATTGGGGCTGTATGGCTTCGCTGCCTACCGCTTGCTGCCATCCGCGCAGGTGATGTATCGCGGCTTCGCCCAACTCAAGTTTTCCTCCGCCGCGCTGGATACTATCCATCAACACCTGAGCCTGCCCGCCGGTGAAGCCAAGCCGGCAAGCCAGCCAATGGCTCCGCAAAAGGAAATCCGCCTGCAAGGCATTCACTTTGCCTACCCGTCAGCGCCGGACAGGCCGGTACTGCAAGACTTTGATCTGGTGATCCCGGCCAACACCAGCGTCGGCATTATCGGCAAAAGCGGGGCTGGCAAAAGCACCGTGATGGATTTGCTGCTCGGCCTGCTGCAACCCCAGGCTGGTACCTTGAGCGTGGACGGCACCACCATAGACGCCAGTAATGTCCACAACTGGCAAGCCTCTATCGGCTATGTGCCGCAACATATTTATTTGGCTGATACCAGCATTGCCGAAAATATAGCCTTTGGTGTGCCCGTCGGGAAGATAGATATGCAGGCCGTAGAGCGCGCCGCTCGCGCCGCTCAGATCCATGAATTCATCAGCACAGAATTGCCGGATGGCTACCAAAGCAGAGTAGGCGACCGGGGCATTCGCCTCTCCGGCGGGCAAAGGCAGCGTATTGGTATTGCGCGGGCACTGTATCATGATCCTCAGGTGTTGTTTATGGATGAAGCCACAAGCGCGCTAGATAGCACTACTGAGGAGGGTTTTACTGCCGCTATTCATGGACTTAAAGAGCAGAGAACGATTGTCGTCATAACTCATCGTCAGTATTCGCTTAAGGAGTGCGATGCTATATTTAATATTGATAATTTGATATTGACAAATAATTAAATATATTAAATTTATGGAAAGAAAAGTGTTTATTTTTATATGTCACACGCCTCTTCATGTGTTGATCTCTTCTATAATTTCTTCTACGGAACTGTTGGGTGAGGAAATTACATTCATTGTTGTAGAAGATAGCGATGGGCTTTTTGGTTTTGCCGTTGAGATTGGATTGGAAAAATCTGGTGCTATTGTCCGTTTGGCTGGCAGCGGTGTGATTAGAAATAGAATAAAATATACTCTGGCGCAGAGAAAGAATGCTTCATTGATTAGGATGAAATTTAGAAGTTTAGTCAGAAGAGTTTATGTTTTTAATGATTTGCGTCCCGAGGCTCAAGTTCTTCTTAATGACCGTAGACTCGCTAAAGATGGTTGTGAGTTTGTACTGGTCGAGGATGGTATGGCGCTATATCCGCCCGCTGGGGAGTTGGTCAATGGCTTGTTGGCGGTAGCTAAAAGAAAGGTTTTTTTCGGTTGGCGCTGGCAGCATGCCAGATTTATTGGGCTTCATCCTGGTTTGAGTGAGATAAGGGCATTTTATCCTGGTCTACTTAGAAAAGATCTTTGTCATCTTAAATCAAGAGCGTTGCCGGTTCAGGATTTGAGGTGTGTTGCTTCAAATCTGAGTGAAGTGATGGTTGATAATGAATATTCCAAAATTCCTTCTGCTATTATTGCAATTCCTTTCGGAAATGAAAGGGCGGAAGATTGCAGGGATTTCTTATTTAAATCTCTGGGGCTGTGCAGGTCGTTAGGTTTGAAGCCCTATCTTAAGCCTCATCCTAGAGATAAGGATTATCTTATTAATTTGAAGGATATTTTATCTGGTGTTGATATACTTTCGCAGAGCCATCCATTAGAGGTTTTGGTCGGGTTGCTGCCAGATGTTAGAGCGATAATAGGATGTAGAACATCTTCTTTATACATATGTCGGCTACTTTACTCTGATGTTGGAGTGTATTTTTTCTCAAACCCTTCAAGGTTGGACGATGGTTGTTGGGTGGATTTCTATCGTCAGGTTGGCGTAGAGATTATTTGATTTATTTTTGACCCGGCTAAGGTTTTTATGGCTGCTCTTGATAAAAATGTGATGATAATTGGTGCGGGTTTTGCCGGTTGTGTTGTTGGGCGTCAGCTTGCCGATGCTGGTCATAAAGTCCACGTTATTGATCGCCGCTCACATATCGGCGGTAATGCATATGATGAGCTAGATGCTCATGGAATTATTATGCACCGCTATGGCCCCCACATTTTCCACACTAACAGCGACCGAGTCTGGGACTTCCTGTCGCGCTTCACCGAGTGGCGACCGTATGAGCACCGGGTACGGGGAGTAGTGGAAGGCAAGCTTTATCCATTCCCCATCAATCGGGACACGTTGAATCAGCTTTATAACCTGGGCTTGGACGAGGCCGGTGCAGCCGCTTTTTTGGAGCAGGTGCGGGAACCTCGTGAGGTTGTTCGCACCAGTGAAGATGTTGTGCTCAATTCGGTCGGGCGTGACCTTTATGAAAAATTCTTTCTGAACTACACGCGTAAGCAATGGGGGATGGAGCCTTCAGAACTGAAGGCTGGGGTTGCGGCACGGATACCTGTCCGAACGAATACGGATGATCGTTATTTCAATGACAGGTTCCAGGCAATGCCGTTGCATGGCTACACAAAGATGTTTGAGCGCATGCTTGATCATCCGAATATCAGCGTTGAGCTTGGTGTGGATTTCGCTGATGCCAAGAACCAGGCGAAGTGGGCGCATATTGTCTACACCGGCCCTGTAGACGCTTATTTCGACTACTGCTATGGTCGGTTGCCTTACCGCTCATTAAGCTTCGAACACGAGCATCTGGCTGACATTGAACGGTTCCAGCCTGTCGGTACGGTTAACTACCCCAACGATCATGCTTACACTCGCATTACTGAATTCAAGCATCTGACAGGTCAGGAGCATGGCGGTACATCCATAGTGCGGGAGTATCCGCAGGCGGAAGGTGATCCTTATTACCCTGTTCCCAGTGATGCAAGTGAAGCGCTCTATAAGCGTTATGCAGTGCTTGCTGATGCTGAAGAAAATGTGACCTTTGTCGGCCGTCTGGCGCAGTACCGCTATTACAACATGGATCAGGTTGTGGCCGCCGCCCTGACCGCCGCCAAACGCTTACTGGGCTGAGTGCATGCGCATTGCTTTTTTGTGTAAACGCCGCTACATGAGCAAGGATGTCATTCTTGATCGTTACGCGAGGCTGTATGAAATACCCCGACAACTTGCTCTTTTGGGGCATGAGGTACGTGGGTTTTGCTTCAGTTATCAAACAGCTGAAGAAGGCTCTTGGCAGCATGAAGCCACACCTGGCAGTTTGATCTGGCAGTCTCGCTCGCTTGGCAAGTTCAGGTTACCGCGTTTGCTTGGATACCCTGTGCAGCTGCTCCGGGAGCTGAGAGACTTCAAACCGGATATTATTATTGGTGCATCAGATATCCCACATATTGTTTTGGGTGCCTGGATGGCCAGACGCCTTCGAGTGCCTTTTGTAGCGGATCTTTACGATAATTTCGAAGGGTTTGGGCAGGCGCGTATTCCTGGTTTTGTGACTATGTTGCGGCATGCAGTACGTAAGGCGGACTTGGTGATGACAACCAGTCAGCCTTTACAGGATATGGTGGAAGGAGTGTATCGGGCGAAGGGTAAAGTTGTTTCCATGCCTAGTACAGTTGACACCGCCGTCTTCCGCCTTTTGGATAAAAAGCGGTGTCGTAAGGATCTTGGCTTGCCAGAAAGCGCCGTGTTGATTGGCACTGCCGGGGGCTTGATGAAGGATCGCGGAGTTGACGACCTTTACCAGGCATGGAAGCAAATAAGCCAGACGCGCGCTGACGCGTATCTTATTTTGGCCGGCCCAACGGATGCTTCACTACCACCACCTGAACATGAACGTGTTCGCTATATGGGGATGCTCGCACATGCTGACACGGCAAAGCTATTTTGCGCGTTAGACGTCGGCGTTATTTACTTGCGTGATACTCCATTTGGACGTTATTGCTTCCCGCAAAAAGCGTACGAAATGCAGGCTTGCGGGCTACCAGTTGTAGGAGCGAACGTAGGAGTGATGCCGTACTTGCTGAAAACAATCGAGCAAGCCATCTATCAGTCGGGTGATGCACTCGATTTGGCTAGAGCTTTGGAGTTTCAGATAGTGGAGCGAAAACTGCCTGACCTGCCTGTGGAGGATTGGCAGCAAGTAATAGAACGTATGGAAAAATACCTACAGCAGCTCCTTGAATAAGCTGACACTAACGCAGTGCGCTGAGCACGCCCTCGCCAAAATGCGCCCAAGCAAAGCCCTGCGCGAAGCTTTGTATTCTTTCTTTGGTTACGGGATGCTGAAGTAACTGCAGCACATGCAGGCTCAACTCAGCATAGTTGTTTTTTTCTGCCAGAAAGCCGGATTCACCGTGCCGCACTGCATCGACAATACCGCCAGTAGTAAAGGCAGCCGAGGGCAGCCCATGTGCCGCCGCCTCAATCGCTACCATGCCAAAACCTTCCGGATCATCAGGGATATGTCTTACAGGAAATACATGCACATCTGCAGCTTCGTAAGCAATAGCCAGTGTGGATTGATCTATCATCACCCCAAGAAACTTAATGTGTTCGGCAACCCCTGACCTGGCCGCTTGCTGCTGGATACTCTCTGCCGTCTGGATGCCAGCCCCCAAAGCGTTTTTTGGGGCGTCGCCAATCACTACTACTATGGCCTCGGGTTCGGCTTGCACGATGCCAGGCAAGGCGAGCTCCACAAACTCCCGCAAACCTTTGCGGGTTGTTAGCCGCCCGACTGAAAGCAGAATCTTCTTGTCTGCCAGACCGTACTTTTCTTTGAACGCCCGGATTCTATCTTCCGGTTGCGGCGCTTCTGGCAAGGTGACACCAGGGTGGACGATGTTGATCTTCTCTTCGCGCACCTTGGCGGCGATTGCCAGTTCTTTTGTGGGTGTGCTATTGACGATGACGTGATCAAGTTTCTTGAAGAAGGGTGCCCATATGCTTTGGTACAGCTTGTCTTTAACAGTGATGTCAAAGCCGTGCAGATAAGCAGCGGAACGCGCACCGCAGAGTTTGCTTGCTATCCAGGCTAACGGTGCAGTAAGACCGCTTCCAGCCAGAATCACGTCTGGCCGCCAACGGATAGCCAGCCACATTGCTTTCAATAAGGAAACCAGTAGAAACAGTGGCAACGGCTTCAGCGGGGATTCGGTAAGAATCACCTGTTCTGGCTTCAATGCTGCCGACCCTTTTGGGCCAACCACCTTTACCTCCGCATATCTGGAAAGCTCATCAGCCATATGCCAGTTGAGGCGTTCCATGCCGCCAACCAAGGGGGGCAGGTTTCGGGTGATAATCAGAATCCGGGTGCGTTTCGTCATGCCAGCACCACATTCCTTCCAGCCTTTATCCGCCCGCGGGTATCCACCATCAGTCGAGCGTTGTGCACCAGCGCATCATGATCAAACGCATCATGGTCGGTGGCGATGAGGATGCAGTCGTAGCTGCTGATGTTGTCCGCCGTCAGCGGTACCCATGTCAGATCAAATTGATAATCCCGCTTGCGCGGAAATACCGGGACGTGCGGGTCGGAGTAGGCGATATCGGCGCCTTTTTCTTTGTCGTCGACTATCTTCATAAAGCTTAGAGCAGGCTGATGATGACCGTCCCGTGGAGTTGGTACGCTTATGATCTTGGGACCCACCTCGACGGTATGGCTGAAGCCAATGGTGGCGTTGAACCCGGCGCCGAGTGCAGCAGGATACGGGGTGATGCTGGTCATGAAGCGATCCTTGCTTTCGGTGGGGCTAATGGTCATTGATGATGGCAAAAAAGGGGTGGCTGAACAAGGGGAAGGGTCAGTCAGCGCGCCGCCGCCATCATGCCCCTGATCCTGTCCGCCAAACTGAACGGGCATGATCCTTATGCCTATCTGAAAGATGTGCTGAGTCGATTGCCGGCGCAGAAGAACAGCGTCATCGCCGAGTTACTGCCGCATAACTGGTAGTCGTCTATCAACCTGTCATGGCCAAACGTTTACGTTGCTCAAAGCCCGGATATTGGTTGGGTTTTACTACAGATAGCGCGACCAACGCAAGGTGGCACTACCAGGAGTGGCTTCTTGTTGTCCTCCATTATTACCACCATTATCACCACCGCCAGATATGGCCCCACCAGTTGGATCATAGCCTTGGGGAAGATTGCTCAAGTCAATAACGGTTTTATTCCCTATTTTATTGGTAGTGCCTGTACCACGTAGAGCTAAAGCGCTTACATATCCTTCGATACGAGTCTGCCCAGAGGTGCTGAAAATGTTACCTGCTTTAATAGCTCCAAGTACCGGGCCGGCAATGGCTATGTCACCACCAACATATTGGTTGGTTTGACACTGCCCGGGGCTGCTTGGAGGACAGCTTCCTGCCATTAATGAAAAATTCCCGATACCGGAAAGTGTAGTGTAATCAAATCCGCGCGGTTTACAGAAATCTTTCGGTTTCAATCCGTATGTGTTGTTGCAAACGCCTTGGTAGGTGTAGGTTCCATAGTCAGGGACTTCTATGGTCTTGGTGTTTTCGCCAATGTAGTTGGGTGCCGCAACACTGTTGTTGGAGGAGCTGAGCGTTATACTTCCAGTCGAAATGAAAGTGTTCGTATAGTGACCATTCTTGATTGTTAAATTGCCTTCAAAGAAAACCACGCCAGGTGCGTGGCTGACGCCGTCCAGTGTCCATCTTTGATCGTTTTGAGTGTATGATGGGTGAACGTTTTTATTGTTGAAGTTAGTTGAGAGTAGCCAGCAGTTGTCTGAGTCATTGTTCGACGTTGAATGGCGGCATGCGTAGTTTGGCTTGTTAGTTGTATTGCTGGTGCGATGGTAATACCCGTAGTCACGGACTTCTTGAGGGTTGTTGAGGTGATCATGGCTGGGTATGCCATCAACATCTCTAACCAGAACCCGAGTGGTGCCATTATGACGGTAATAAATGTAGTTGGCAGACTCGCGTAAAAGGTTGGCGTCGAATGATACCCTTTCCAGTGTGACAGGCTCGACTTCAGGGATCTCCAGGTCCATGCCGGGGTTAATGTTTGGGGTTATATTGCAGTATCCCGGTGCCGTAACGTTAACCTTTGATACTGCATCTGGCATGGAGCTGGGGCAGCTATCGAAAGTTATTTTGTCTTCGGCACGCCAACTTACGACGTTCCTTGCCTCTCTAGATCGGATTTCCCCCTTTGTTTCAATCTTACTTGCAGTTGTGCTCCAGCCGACATCGACTCCATAATTGTTCCCTGAACAATGCACTTGCGATCCTGTTGCGCAACTTGCCTCATTAGCGCGATCAGCTAGAGACGTAATCAGGTTGTGGGAGCCGCCGGTCACAGATGCAAAGCCGTTTGCCGCAATCGACAGAGTATTCGCTGTGTTTTGAACGCATACGTTGTTTGTGGCACGAATAGACTCGATTGTGAAGCCACCGACGTTCGATACAAATACGTCGCAACTAGCATGAAGTTCGCGGAAATCCCCTCCAGAGCCGCCTTGGTAATGTATTGACTTGGTGGATTTGATCGTATCAAATCCCCTGATCGACACGCCGGAAATTTTAACATTTCCGTCAACGAAGACGTCGTACTGGTCGCCAAGATCAACTAAGGCCTCTATGTTTCCGCTAATATCTAAACCATCATAGAAGTTAAATACATTATTATCATTTTGTAGTTGCCCGCTGTCTGATGGTGTGGGTGGTTCAACTTCATATATCAACTGCAGGGTGCTTTTTGAGTTGGCCCGAGTATCTGGTGCAGTGTCTGCAGTCAGCTCCACCGAAAATATAATACGGTCAGGGTTTGTATCATTCACCGCGGTGAAGTGTGCGTGAAGGCCCTCAAAGCCTGACATGGTGATATCTGGATATTGCGCATTTATGAGGTCGAAGCCGCCGTAAAAAGCTATCCAGTCTGAATGCTCCGCTGCTACCTGCTGTAAATATTCGCGCAGTGCCAACCCCGCTAACCACACCCTTTGCTGGGTCACTGTCTGCGAGTGCATGCTGACACTGAAATCTTGAGCCGAGCGCAGTTTGCTGAGACCAACAAGGGTGGTAATAGTTAATGAAAGCCCTAGCAGAACAACAATAAGTACCGTTGCAACGCCCTGCTGTCGTTGCTTGGTCTGTAGGCGTTTCATGCGGATAGTCTGGAGATCCATTTTAAATAGCACTCAGGTTGGTCAGGCATGTCTGCATTCTAAACTGTATGTAGATTGGGTCTTCACTTTCACTTGGGTCTTCACTTGGGGGATCGCTTATGGGGTGATGCGCAACTAAGCTGACAGAGTGTGCTGCAGTGGCACCTTGGATGCCGAAAGGGCGGCAGCTATCAGCGGAAAACTCAAGTTTATGTAACCCACCGCTTACGCGTGCTGAACTAGGAAAAAGCCTGGCCACCTCAGTTTCTGCCCAGCTTGTGACGTTCAAGGACGCACAGCCTTGAGGCCGCAGGTAGAACAAAGAACCGTTGTCTATCGCCAGCCCCTCGCACCAGCCTGTCGGAGGCACGGCAGGGTCGCTGAAAGTTTCATATCGCCATATCAGTACATCATCTATCTCAGTGTCAGGGTTCACCTTGTCGCAGCCACTCAGTTGGTAGTTGCCGGAGCCTAGGGAAATGGAATCGCACTGCTTCAGCACATCCTGGTCTTCTAGTTGCGCATCCAGTACGCCGAAACCAATGTTCTGCAGGACCCGGTGCGCTGTCAACATCGCAGCAGATCGATCGCCGGCAATCTGTGCAGATTCTTCTGACTGAACCGTTACGTGCACTGCTGTGCGGTAGAGTGTCAGCATGGCAAGTATGGCAATCATGGCGACGACCAAACCAACCAGCAAGCTTACAAGCGTTACACCCTGCTGGCGTGAAGCGAAAAGTTTGTGCCTCATTCCAAGATCCTCATGGCGATAGAATCAGCGTGCCATCGCCTGATACGTGTTCAGTATCGTTAATCTGTAATTGCGAGCTCGTTACAGATATGGTTTTGCTTATGCCATCCACTGTTACCTGGATTTCCCTCTCCACATCCACCTTCGTCACCGATATGGTGACTGTTTCGCCTTGCGAATTTTTTCGCTCCATGCTCGATTCGTCAGTCATGAGAAGATTTCGAAGGTTCATGAATGCCCAGTTCTCGGTAATAAGGTAGCGCTGAGTGTTGAGTGTGTTTGAAATAACCACCATAAGGCTCAGACCAAGCGTTGCAATAAGCAGCATGCTTATCAAACCTTCGAGCAATGAAGTGCCTTGTTGCTTTGGCCGCTGGCTAAAGGAGCTAGGGGATGGAGTAGACATGGCTCTCTGTTCCCCTCGTTAAGGTTATGGTTGCAGCATTAATTGGCAGCCCTTTATTGTCAAAAAGAACCTCGGATTCGCCCGTAACAGATACTCCGCCAGGTAGACTTGTCTGCCACCAAACATCACCACAGGCGCCGCTCACTGTTTTACAGACTTTGACTGTGCTGTCATCAACAATTATCCGCATTGCTGGCTCATTTCCAATTGCTCCGGCCCCATTACGCAAGGATGCTGCACGGGCATAGCGTACGGCCTGATCAAGCTCACCTTGAGCCTTGTGAATATTAGCTCCATCAGACCAAGCTCCGGTAAATGGTCCGGTTACAAGCGCCAATAGCCCAATTATCAGAATGACGATCATCAATTCAATCAGGGTAAAACCACGGATGTTGAATGGCGTTACCATGTCGTCCCCATCTTGCAAGCGGCCGTTGCGGTGCGAGCAGTATTGTCACCGTGCAGCTTCAGGATGCAACCGGCCATTGCACCCTTGCCATCGGCTTGCAATATATAGGTGCTGCCGTTGACTGGGGCAACGTAATTGAAATCGAAAAAATCGGCCTTTGACGGACTCCACTGCGAGAAGGCTCCTTTTACATTATCTGTGCCGGTAGCATTGGCCGGGTAGCCCAGCGTGCGTTGGAACCTGCTTTCAACGGCAGCCGCCAGAGAAGTCAGGTCCGCTGCAGCTGCTTTGGCTCGACTTTTGGTTGCATAATTCTGGTAGGAGGGCAAAGCAATGGATGCGAGAATGCCGATAATGACCAAGACAACCATCACCTCTATCAGTGTTAATCCATGTTGGCTGCGCATATTATTGCTCCTTTTACGTTGTGGCCAGACTACTCCAATTGAGCACCAAGCTTGTTCACTTGCAGATTAACGGTCTTTCTTAAGCGATGAGCTGCTTTGATAGCAGCCAAGCGGCATTGATGCCACACGCTCAGTCCAGGTCATCCAGCGTCAGCACCAGATCCTGCGCAGCTACATCCACATTCCAGAAGGTGTAGCTGTCGCCATCTTCGTCTTCCAGGCGGATATCAAATATGGAGCTGTTGTAGCCGTTGAGGTTGACGCGCTGGGTTGCGCCGTTGCGCAGTACGTCTTTGTCGAGCACGTCTATGGTACCGAGTGTGGTTTGAACCATGGATCCCCGGCGGGCGCCGAGGGTAAGCGTCCGGCCATCACACCTTGATGGCCGGCTTCCAGTTGTGCGGCAGCAGTTCTTCGATGGCATTGTTCTTCTGCGTTGGCAGCCGACTCAGCACATCTTTCAGATAGGCATAGGGATCGTGT
>JALOAH010000065.1 GCA_023228865.1 Porticoccaceae bacterium
AGGGCTGTCCATTGGCAGGATGGGTAGACTGGACTCACCCCGTTTTACCAAACGGCCTGTGGCCGCAGGGTTGTGAATCACAGCAATATCAATGTGCTTAATACCGGACAGCCGAGCCATATCGTCCGCCACGCCCGAAGAAACCGCCACCCGCGCATCGGCAAGGGGGTAAAACATCCGCATACTGGCCGACATCAAAGTATTGTGGAGCTTGCCGCGGCCTCCATAGGAAAGTGATTGCGGCGCGTGCTCGCTGATCACGACAGTCCCCCGATACCCCGCCAAACGCGCAGCCAATGGTGCGATAACAGTCAGTGGCCACATGGCCGCAAGAAGTGCGTCGGGTTGAGTTTCCCGCAGATAGCGCGCCAGTCGCAAGATACTGTAACGAACACGGGGAGCCCGCAGATTGATGACGCGAGCGTTTTCCGGCAAGCACGTGAGCAATTCCCCTTGTGCCTGTCGTAGCACAAATTCCACATCGATGCCAACGCGCGACCATTCCTGAGCCAGCGCCAAATGGAGCTTCTCCGCGCCACCGGGACGAAGGTCAGGAAGCAATACGGCAATGCGACGGCCAAGAGTAGGCAGCGCTTTAGTCACTCGCTATTTTTCTCATGCCAATGCGCCGAGCGGGAACACCGCCGACGATTTCGTTCTCCGCGACATCGCGATTGACAACGGCATTCGCCGCCACAACCGCACCCGACCTGATCATCACTCCTTTTAAAATCACCGCCCCTGCGCCAATCCAGACATTGTTGCCGATTTTGATGGGAGCACTGTCCATACCCGCACTGCGGATAGGAATTGCAGGATCGCCATGTATACGATGATCCTGATCGCGAATGGTGACGCGCTCGGCGATGAGGCAATCACTGCCGATCTCAATACTCTGGCGAGCCACAATAGTGCATCCGCGCCCTATAAAAACACGATCGTCAATCTCCAAACGTCCATTTTTAATGATAATACTGCAATCGGCACTGACATGGGTTACTGCGCCTATTCGCAGCGAACCACCGTCAGTGCATCGAAAATCGCTCTGAGGACCAACAACTGTGCCTCGGGCAATCATTACACCCACGTTTGAAAAAGGTAACCAGCGAGCGCGCAATCTCCAGAAAATGCGACGAATACGACCGCGAATACCCGCAAGGTATTGCGCCAGAATTTTTAAACTGCCATCGCTCATTGCATGCTGCCTTGAAATAATCTCGAATGGAATCAATGCACCGATTTAAAAAACTTCATTTAAAAAAATTCAATAGGCCAAGCTAAAAAATGGGCAGCTATCTCGAGCGGGAGGGAAACAAGTCGGAAATCGCCTTTGTCAGGCCATAATTGCCATCTTGAATCATCAGCGAACAAACTCCGACAACACGGCGTATGCGGTTTTTTTGCATTAGATCAAGCCGCCTAGAGAGTGTCGAAATAGAACGGTCACAGGCGTCAGTTATTTGAGGAAGCAACAGCGCCGAGAGCACTTCTTTCTCGACAGCAGTTATGGATCGCTCTTTTAAAACAACAGCCAATTCACGATCCCGTGACCAGGCAAATGGCCGTTTATGGAAATCAGGAAAATTAACGCCGCGAACGATCCTTCGCCGCCGGTCAAGGCTTGCAGCTTGCGAGGCATTGCTGCCATGCCTGCGATAATCTTGAAGCGGTTCATTCAAGACCCCTCTGCAATCCCAGGCAGAAGCTAATCGATGCAGCCAAGAATCATGTGCCTGTATAACCTCAGGAAACGGCAAAGCCAGATCCCTAAATTTACTGGTAATCGCTGTGCAACAGCCCGACACAAACCAGGAATCGGATAACCCCATAGCTCTGGTATTCAACAGCATAGTTCCGCCCAAAGGCGTCAAATCCGAATCAACGAGAACCTGATCATTAATTCCAAGATGATATCCTCCATCCACCATAAATTCGGTCATTGCTTTAATTTTATTCGAATGCCAAACATCATCCTGATCACTTAAAAAAATGATACCGCCGGAACAACGAGACAATGTTTTTTCAAAAGTCTTGATATAACCAAGGTTATGGTCATTTGGGTAAATTTGTACGGAAAATGGCGCCTGCTGCTGGAATGCCTCAAGTATTTGCAAAGTGTCATCCGTAGAGCCATCGTCACAGACCACCAATTCGTCAGGTTGACGAGTTTGCTGTAAAAAACTGTCCAGCTGTTCTTGAAGATATATAGCACCATTGTATGTAGCCATTGCTACAGATATGCGCATGCTTATTTACTCCCTTTGCACGCTACCATGGTCGGAAATCCCCCTTTTGAAGCAACAACAAAAAACCGGCAAACCCTTTCCCCGAGTTCTGTCTGCCGCGAAACTCACTCATGCACTTTATAAACTCATATTCATGGTGATCTAACTGTGCTCTGCCATACGCTTGAAAATGGCATTTCTTTGCGAAAGCTCGTTGAATGACCCGCTGTCGATCACACTGCCATTGGCTATCAAAAAGATCGTATCGCACTGCTTCACCGTCGCCAGGCGGTGGGCGATCATAATGATGGTTTTTTGGCCAGAAAAATCGTGGATCGCATCCATCACCAATTTTTCGGTGATGCCATCCAGTGCACTGGTGGCCTCATCCAGCACCAAGATACTGGCGTCATGGTAGAGCGCGCGGGCAATGCCGATACGCTGTCGCTGCCCACCGGATAGCTGCACACCGCGCTCGCCGACGAGGGTATCCAACCCTTGAGGAAGCTCCTTTAACAATTCGTCGAGGTGAGCCATGGTGGCGGCGCGACTCACCAGGGTATTGTCGATATCCTTAGCGGGCAAGCCAAAAGCAATATTCTCGCGAATGCTGCTATCTGCAAGAAAAATGGCCTGGGCGACAAAGCCCACCCTGTTTTGCCAATGGCGAAGGTTGTGCTCTGTTAATGGCTCACCATCGATCAGCACAGCGCCCGACTGGGGCTGTATCAAGCCGAGAAGCAAATCGATTGCTGTGGATTTTCCCGAGCCCGATGGCCCGACCAAGCCCACTACGCTGTTGGCGGGAATTTTCAAGCTTAATCCCTTCAAGGCGGGATCGGTTTTACCCGGGTAGCTAAAAACAATATCTCGGAGTTCAATACCGCCGTTGACGACGGGCTTGGCGGGCTCACGCCGTTCGGCGCAATTTGATTGGGCAGGCGCCAGAGCGCTGGCGCGCAGATCATCCCTCAGTGTCTGAAAGGCCGCAAGGTTGCCACGTATATTGGAGACACTGCTATACACCTGCTGAAAAGCAGGCAACATTTTGAAACCCGCCAGGGCATAAATGGACAACACCGGCAGGATTGTGCCCAAATTGCCCTGGTGGCTGATCAGCAGATACAACACCAGAAAGATCACACTGGCGAAGGCCACCAGTTCCATGGCGTAGCGTGGCACCTGGGAAAGCACTTGATTATTACCCTGGGCGGCGGCAAATTCGGCACTGGCCTTGGCAAAACGTTCAACAAAAACCTTCTGCCTGCCCAACAAAAGTACGTCTTTGATACCGCCAAAACCCTCACTCATCAGCTTGAATCGCAACTGCTGCGCCCTGGTGATGGTGGCGCCGTTGTCATTGAGCCTGCGCCGCACGGTACGGTACAAGATCAGATAAGCGGTGACAAAGGTTGCCAATGCGACAAGAGCCACCAGAGGGTTGTAGATAAAAATAGCCAGAGCCATCAGGGATGCCATCACCAACCTGGCATTCATCTGCATTAGCGGGTTGATTATATTGCTGGTAATGCGCTGGGCTTCCTGGGAAATCTGATTGGTCAGCTGGCTGCTGCTGCCGCCGGCATGAAACAACCAACTTTGGTGCATGTAGTGATTAAATAGTCGACTGCTGAGTTCGCCACCCACTCTCGCACCATACATGAACAGCCGCCAAAGGGTAAACATAGAAATACAGGCTGCCAGCGCAAGCACAATGAGGACGGCCACACCCAGCCAAAAGAGGAATTGCTGCGGCGTAGCCAGGCCGACAGCTTGATAGGCCTGCGCCAGAATGCCGTCGCCTTCGAGCTGACTCATATCCCCGACCAGTGCCATAAAAGGACCAATGGCGACTACGCTGGCGATCTCGGCAAAGGACATCAGCACCACCAAAAATTGCAGGCGCAGGAGCTTTTTTTGCTGCTCCCGAGTGAGCAGGGAATAGAGCTCTTTAAGTTGTTTTAGCATTGGGGAACTCAGCTTTCAGCTGCAAGCGCCGAGCGTCGCAGCATCCTGATACTATGGTTGAAATCAGTTGTGATCACTACGCGACTCAATGATGGTAATCCAGATACCATTCAACAAAGCGGCGAACCCCCTCTTCCACAGGAATATCGGGCTTAAAACCAACCCATTTTTCCAGCTCTGTGGTATCGGCGCTGGTGGCAGGTACGTCACCGGGTTGCATGGGCAGGAGATTTTTTATGGCTTTTTTTCCCAGGGCTTTTTCGATGGCGCTTATATAATCCAGCAGTGGCGTCGGCTGGCTATTGCCAATATTAAAGACCCTGTAGGGCGCATTGCTGGTTGCCGGGTCTGGATTTGCTGTATCAAACCCATTGTGTGCCGTTGCAGGCTTGTCGAGTACGCGAACAACCCCTTCAACAATATCATCGATATAAGTGAAATCCCGCACCATATTGCCATGGTTGTAGACATCGATGGCGCTGCCCTCAAGAATGGCTTTGGTGAACAGAAACAGCGCCATATCCGGTCTGCCCCAGGGACCATAGACAGTAAAAAAACGCAATCCGGTTGTGGGCAGATTGAAGAGATGGCTATAGGTGTGCGCCATCAGTTCATTGGCTTTTTTGCTGGCGGCGTAGAGGGACACCGGATGATCGACCGCATGATGCTCACTGAATGGCATAGCAGTGTTGCCACCATAAACACTGGAACTACTGGCATAAACCAGATGTTCAACACCATTGTGGCGGCAGCCTTCAAGAATATTGCCAAAGCCCACCAGATTGCTGTCGACATAGGCGGCGGGATTTTCCAGTGAGTAACGCACACCGGCTTGCGCCGCGAGATGAATGACGCGATCAAAGGCGTGCTGTTTGAAGAGTGCAGGAATGCTGTCGCGGTTTTCGACATTGCCCTGAATAAAATCAAATGCTGCACTTTTGCACAGTAATTGCAGCCGTGCTTTTTTCAGATTGACGTCGTAGTAATCGTTGAGATTATCCAGGCCGACAACCTGGTCGCCTCTGGCGAGCAGTCTTTGCGCAACATGGAAGCCGATAAATCCGGCAGAGCCTGTGAGTAAAATTTTCATAATTCAGATGTGTTCATTAGTTACAAGCGCCTAGCGCCGAGGGCTAAGAAAAAGCGGTTTTATTTAGAGATTTCGCAAATGGGTTTATTGCCTGATTTCGCGAGGGCACCCGGCTCCTACGGATGGGGAATATTTCCGATACAAACCTTAATCTTTTAGCTAAGCGCTGGGCGCTTGTCCCTTTCAACTCGGCGCTCGGCGCTTGTAGCTTCCAACTATCTCCCTATCCCATAGTAGCTAAAACCCTTGCTTTTAAGGGTTTGTGGGTCGTAAATATTTCTGCCATCAAAAATAACCGGTTCACGCAGTGCGGTTTTGAGGCTGTCAAAGTCCGGGCTGCGAAAGGCTTGCCATTCCGTGACAATGGCGAGCCCATCAGCCCCCTGCACAGCAGCCATTGCTGATTCGGCGAAAATCAGTTGATCATTTTTCCCGTAGATATGCTGTGCTTCGTCCATGGCCACGGGATCAAAGGCTTTCACTTTAACACCAGCAGCCCACAGGGCTTCCATCAATACTCGACTTGGCGCGTCGCGCATATCATCGGTATTGGGCTTGAAGGACAGCCCCCAGAGGGCAATGGTTTTGCCTGCCAGGTGGCCGTCAAAGTGCTGATGAATTTTGTTGAACAGCACCTGCTTTTGCTTCTGGTTAACGTCTTCTACGGCGGCGAGGAGGCGGGGAGTGTAACCAATATCCTGGGAGGCTCGTTGCAATGCGGCAACATCTTTGGGGAAACAGGAGCCGCCGTAACCGCAGCCGGGATAAATAAAACTGTAACCAATGCGACTGTCTGAACCTATACCCTGGCGAACCTTTTCTATATCCGCTCCCAGGCGTTCAGCAATATTGGCCATTTCATTCATAAAGCTGATTTTTGTCGCCAGCATGGCATTGGCGGCATATTTGGTCAGTTCCGCCGAACGCACATCCATGCTGATAATCCTGTCGTGATTGCGGTTAAAGGGTGAGTAAAGCTCCCGCAATAGCTCTGTGGTGCGAGGGTTGTCTGTGCCAACAATGATGCGATCCGGCTTCATAAAATCGCCAACCGCAGCGCCCTCTTTGAGAAATTCCGGATTGGAAACCACATCGTACTCAACCAGGGTGTTTCGCGCCGCCAATACCTTGCGAATTCTGTCATTGACTAAGTCGGCGGTGCCAACGGGCACTGTGGATTTGTCGACGATGATGCGATAGTCGCTCAAATGGTTGGCAATGGCCTCCGCCACTGCCAACACATGGGAAAGATCCGCAGAGCCATCTTCGTCAGGCGGTGTGCCAACGGCGATAAACTGAAACAAGCCGTGATTTACCGATTCTTCGGCGTCGGTGGTGAATTTGAGCCTGCCTGTTGCAACATTGCGCAACACCATGGGTTCGAGATCGGGTTCGTAGATGGGAATACTGCCACCGCGAAGCCGCTCTATTTTTTCTGCATTGATATCCATGCAAAGCACATGGTTGCCCACTTCCGCCAGACAGGCGCCGGTAACCAGGCCAACGTATCCTGTTCCATAGATCGAAATTTTCATTTATCGAGCCTTTTTTTGCGTTTCGGTGCGCCGTCGCTCTATTTCCAACTGCTCAATTTCGCGCCTTAGCGCTTCGTATTCCACCATTTTTCGCTTCAAAAATGTCACTGTCATGGATGTCTTTGCTTCAATTCCTTTGGGGGTTAAAAGGTAGGCATAGCCCAGTTTATTTTTTTGATTGCGGAAATTATTGGCTTTGACAAAACCTTTTTCGATTAACGCCTTGAGGCAGTAATTGACTTTGCCAAGGCTAACACCCAAATTACGGGCGAGATCCCGCTGGGAAATACTGGGATTTTCCTCAATCAGCTTGAGAGCCTTGTAATCAATTTCATCAGACATGGGAGTGTAGTGAAATTATATGACCGTTTTAGGTGATTGTTGTCGGTGTTTTTTCAATGGGACTTTGCCATTTTAATTATCAGCGCCAAACATACTGAACCAGGGAGCCTCTTCGCCGGCAGGGCAATTTTGCCGGCAGCAGGATCAGGCACGCTACCGCCCTACCCTCTTACGTGGGCATAGGCGAGCCGGTTAGCGCGAAAGCAACAAAAAAGCCCGAAACAACCGGCTTTGGTTTGGCTTGATCATAGGGGGAATTTACAGAATGTTCAATCGATGAACAATGTTTATTTTGAGACGCTGACAGGCTCAGCCCAGGGGAGAAATTTGGTCGACATGAAAAGTGAGGCGATTTTCTTTGCCGAGCATTTGCATTAGCAGTATGACTCTATCTCCAGGCTTGCGCATATCAAACACCGCCGTGAGACCGGCAAAAGGGCCATCGAGTATTTCCACTTCATCCCCATGGGCAAAACCTATATCATCGGCCTTGAGGCATCCCGCCCCCTGGGTCTCCCTTGATTTCAAAAAATGAATGGCCTCAGCGGGGATTGACTTTAAGCAGTGGCCAAACATGACCAGGCCACGAACCCCCAGTGTGGATCTAATAACGCCAAGATTGACGATCTCAGGGTCAACACAAATAAAGAGATAACCGGGGAAAAGAGGTTCCGCAACGGAAACCCAGTTATCCCTGCGGCGCTTGCGAATGAGAATACGCGGAAAGTAGACCTCAAAATTCTGACGCTGAAGGTTTTCAACAGCGCGAAGTTCCTGGCGAGGCTTGGTTTGAACCGCAAACCAAGAGGGTGTTGAGCATTTTTCCATGACAGACATTTTCCCGGTATTTTTTTACAACCTTATGCCGAGAGGCATGATTCATAATGATTGCCCCTGTAAAATACAGGCCCAGATCGAAGCCTTATTCCGGCACAGAGTATCGCCAGCAGGGCTGGCTCCTACAAAAGCTCGGCGCTTGCAGCTCCTAAAGCCGCATCATGCGATCGACAATTTTGGCGTCTGCTCCCCCCAATGCCAGGGCTTTTTCCCTTGCCGCCAGCCATTCTGCATCCCTTTCCCCCACCAATACTTTAAATTCCGCAAGCAGTGCCCAGGTTTTTGCGTAGGCAGGCCTGAGCCTGAGGGAGAGACGCAGCATGTCCAGAGCCTCCCGATAATAGCTGATAGCGGCATCAGGACTATCGCTTTCGGCAGCGACGACAAAGCCGTGCCAGCCGCTGATCTGACTGGCAAGGTTTAGATATTCGGGATTTTGCGGCCACAGCGAAAGCGCTCTCTGGATTAGGGTTTGCGCATGGGCAACCACTTGCAGGGACGGCCGCCCCCTGTTGCCGCCCCAGTGGACGGCCTGCCGCTCCGCCTGAAAATAATACAGATTGGAAACACCAGCTTTAATGGCAAAAACTGCGGCGGGCACAAGACAGATGATCAGCAGTACCGCCAGTATCTTGGCAAATAAGGGCCGTTTGTCAGCCATTAATAGCATTCTCAAATTGGCTTGCAGCGAGCTGCCAGGGCGTATCAAAAACCAGTTTTCGCGCTACCTCCTGCCCCAGCCTGGCGGCAACTATGGCCTCGGCTTCGGCAATGGCGGGGGGGCGGGACGACAGGTTATGGGCATCACTGGCAATAAAATCCGCCTGGTTGTGGTCAATAAAATAGAGCGCCGCTCGACGTGCATTTTCACCAAAACGCCCGCTCAGTGAGCCGGCGGTAACCTGAGCGAAACAGCCTTGATCAAGAAAAGGCTGCAAACGCTCGGGGGCTGACATGATTTCCTTGTTGCGTTCAGGGTGTGCAATCACGGGGCGAATATTGTTGCGTATCAGCCAGGCAACCAGTTTTTCGGAGCCGGGAATAATATGGCTGTGGGGAAATTCAAGCAACATGATTTGGAAGCCATCCAAATGGCCCAAGAAAGGAATATCACCCCTTTCCAGCTGCTGAAAAATCAGATCGGACAGGCGCACCTCGGCGGCAAAACCGATGGTGAGGTTAATATTGTGCTGACGCAGGGCTTGGGTAAATTGGCGGCTGTGCTCGGCAATAATCGCTGTGGTATTGTCCCAGCGCCCTGGGTGTATATGGGGTGTCATCACCGCATGGGTAATGCCATCGTCAACGGCGACCCGCGCCATGGCCAGGGAGTTCTCCATATTTTTTGAGCCGTCGTCAATCCCGGGCAAAAGATGGCAGTGAAGATCTATCAATGCGCCCTCCGTTATTTAATAGGCTCAAAATTAATACTCGAAATATTCTAAAAAGCTGGCATCACCTTAAAACTAACCGGGCAGCTTTTGACCGCCAGGCTGGTCATCGCTTTGATAGTAGCCACTATAATGGTACTCGCTACCGCCGTAATACTTGCTCGATTTTTCAACATTGAAGCTATTGAGCACCACGCCGGCCAACGGGGCGCCGGAATCCACCAGGCGCTGCACACCCCTTCTGGCAACGGTGGCGGAAGTGGAATCTGCCTTGACAACGTAAATCATGCTATCCGCATAGGTAGACAGAATCAGTGCGTCACTCACCGCTTGCAGTGGCGCCGAATCAATAATAATGCGGCCAAAGGTTTCGCCAAGGTGATCGAGCGCTTCCTTGAATCTTCTTGAACTCAACACTTCAAGAGGATTCGGCGGAATGATTCCCGATGGCATGATATAGAGCTGCTCTTGCCCCAGATGAACAATACATTCATCGAGTTCGGCGCTGCCGGCAACATAGTTTGAAAGACCGGGGTGTTTGGGGCTGACACCGCACTTAGAGGCCAGGCTGGGGCGGCGCAGATCGGCGCCAATAACCAGGGTTTTTTCCACATGAGCGAAAGCGGCACCCAGGTTCATCGCCGCTGCCGACTTGCCCTCACCAGGCAGCGACGACGTGATCACAATAATTTTGATGGGATTGTCCAGGCCGCTGAGCACCATGGCGGTTCTCACCGTTCTGATGGCTTCGGCATAAAGACCCTGGGGATTTTCCCAATAGGTATCTATATAACCGCTCTTCCCAGGCCGCTGCAAAGGCAAGGTGCCGAGAAGTGTCGCTTTTAGCTTGGTCTGCACTTCGTCGGGGGTCTTGACGGTGTTGTCGAGCACCCCCAGAAGCATCGCAATTCCCGCTCCCACCAAAATACCGCCCATAAGACCCACAGTGATAATGAGGCGCTTGTTGGGGCTGACCGGAGAGCTGGGAACAAGCGCCTGGTCAATAATCCTGGCATTGGCTTTATCAAAGCCTCCAGTCTGGCTGGTCTCTTTCATGCGCGTAAAAAAGAGATCATACAGCTGTCTGTTGGTGTCCACTTCGCGCTGCAGTTCCTGAAAACGAAACTCCTTGCGATTAATATCGCGCAAATCGCTTTTCGACATTTCCAGCTGTTCTTTGAGTGATTCCTCTGTGCGCAGGGCAAGCTGATATTCACGGCCAATGCCAGCCACGACTTTTTTCACTTCAGACGTCAATTCATCGGTGGCGCTTTTTAGATCGGTGTTGGCGGCAATCATTTTAGGGTGCTTAACGCCGTAGCGCTTGCTGAGTTCGGCCACCTTTCTCTGGGCTTCCGATTCTATTTTGCGCAGATCACTGATTAATTCATGGCGCTGTACCGCCGGAATGGTCAGATACTGATCTGTTCTGGCGTTGCCCAGCCGCTCGACTTCCCGCTTGATACTTTCCAGGGTGAGGCGAAGATCTCTTGCCTCTGAATATTTGAGGCTGAGTTCACCGATCTGCTGGGCTCCCAGGGTGGTAATGCCCTGCATATCCACCAGTTTTTCCTGCTCGCGGTATTCCTGAAGCCGCTGTTCCGACTCTTTGAGATTGGTTTTCAGGTCGGCCAGCCGAACCGTCAACCATTCACTGGCTTTGCGGGTGGCGCTCAACCTGGCGTCGAGATAGCTCTCGATATACTGATCGGCAAGGGTGTTGACAACATTTGCCGCCAATTCAGGGTCGTCGGAGCGAAACGACAGCGCAACCAAATGACTTTCATTGACCGGCTCCGCAGAAATGCCACCGGCAACCATCGAGGTTAGCTGGGAAATCAATTTTTCCTGCTTCGCCTCATCAGAAAGTTCGGCGTCAGGTTTTTGCGGGGGGGGAGAAAATATCGCGGGCTTGAGGGCCGACAAATTAAAGCCAGAACCGCTATTGGCATCGGATTCGGCCTTGTCGGATTCAGATTGCGGCAGGCCTGCATATTTGGGATTGTTATAAAGTTCGAGCTTGCGAACCACCCGTTCGGCAAGGTTGCGGGAACGCAACAGTTCATACTGGGTCTGGCGGTATTCCCAGCCCTGATAGCCCGTGGAATAAACATCTTTAATCGACACCACATTGGCCTCTTCGGTGTCAATCAGCAAAGAAGCCTGAGCCTGGTAGATAGGGGTGAGAGTGTGGGCATAGAAAGCCGCCGCAAGCGCCGACGTCAGTCCCAGGGCAAGAATAATCCATTTATGCCGGTAAACAGACAGCAATAGCTGTTTGATGTCCAGCTGGGGGTTGGCAGTTTCCTGCTCAACAAACATTGATGATGGCGACGGCGAATTCATTATGGACAAACCCCTGCAAACCAGTAATTCACGACCTGTTGTTTTCCCAGGGTTTCAACACAACAGCAGGGCTTGGTTGATAACAAATCAAAAAAAGCTCTCTTCGACAGTTATGGTATCGCCAGGGCGGACATTGTAGTTGAGATCGGCCTTGTTGCGTTTGGCGTTGGGATCCGTGTCATGAACCACATAAATTTTTGTCTGTGACGCGCGTTCGGTAAAACCTTTCGCCATGGACACGGCCTGGCGCAGTTTTAAGCCCGGTTTGTAAGGATAGCTCCCCGGGGTTGTCACTTCACCACTAATATAAAACGGCCTGTATTCAACAATGCTTACCGATATTTTGGGATCTATAAGAAAGTCTGGCTGAAGACCCGAGAGGAGCTTGTCTTCAAGTTGACTCAGGGTTACCCCCTTGACAATGATTTCCCCCAAAAACGGGTAGGAAATTTTCCCCGACTCACCGACCAGCATGGCATCAAAGCTCAGGTCCGGCTCGCCGTAGACATTGATTCTGATAACATCGCCCGCCCCAAGGCTATAGCCCTCAGAGTCTGCCACCGCGAGAAGCGAAGAAAAACACACGGCCGTGACGAAAATCCAGCGCAGCGACGCCAGCAAATTCATTGCCATGGTTTTCCCCGTCTCCAGGATTGGTTTAACCATGGCGCATCTCCGTAACCGACGCCTCGAGCAAAAATCCCGTCTGCACAGGGATGACAAAACTCCGGTCAACCAGGGTTTTCTTAAAGCTCAATGCTGGTATTAACATAAAAAACGTTTTGCTCGTAGTCCACTACGGCAAAATTGGAATCATTTTCATGGTATTTATAGCCAGTGCCCAGGCGAAGGCCATTAAACAGTTCGTAGGACAGACCTATCTGAAAGTGGGACTGATCATCGCTACGAACACTCTCTTCATAGTCGTCTTGTGTAATACCGGCCTCCAGGCGACTGGAAAGTCTTGAGTTCCAGGCGTGGGTCCAGGACAGCGTATGCTTTTGGCTATTGATAAAAAGCCCGGAGCCATAGGTTTCCAGAGAAGCCCTGCCCGTATTCAAAAGCACTTCAGAGTAGGTTTTTGGCCGCCAGGACACCTCTACTTCCCAGTGTAAATCTGAGCTCGAAAAGTCGTTATCGTCGTAGTCCCGGGAACTATGACCTATTCTGGCTTCACCTTTGGTTTTTGCCGTCATCTCCCAGGCGACACCGGCGAGATAATAATCCTCATTACTGTCCAGACTCAGCGGCTGACCATTGAAGTCCCGGGGAATATTGTCATAACTCACATCAAGGTTGCGATATTCCAGCAATAAGTCCGTTCTGGCGCCAATACGGTATCGCATCAGGGCGCCGAACTGATTGGCTTTATAGTCCCTGCTATCACCCACATAGCTGGAGTCAAAATCGTACTCGTTGCGATTGGCGCTCACTTCAAAGCGCATATCTGCAGAGGGCGCACCGAGAAAATAGGTCAGATCATAAACAGTGACATCAAAGGAATCGGGATCATCCACCAATATATTGGGCTCTTCACTGAAGCCGCTACCGCGCTGCTCCGTTAACAGGCTGTGTTTTACCGACGCTGCTAGCGCATGCTTTGACGCGAAACGGTGATTGAGATTCAAGGCAAATTCATGGTCGTCGTAACTGTCTTCACTGGAGTCAAAATACTCCGCATAATTCAAGCGATAGGTTGCCTGGTAGGTATTGCCATTATTGTAAAGGGTCGCCTTGACAAAGGGTGAGGCCTGGAGAATGGTGGAGTCCACTTCCCGGGCTTCGGATCTGAAAATATTGTCATCGTAGCGAAGCTCTGCATCCATGCCATAGGACAAGCCCACGTCATCTTCGATAGCCTGGGCACAGAGAAAAGAGGCCTGCAACACTGAACATAGCGCCAGCGACCATCGAGATGCTTGTACTGTTTTTTTAAACATATCCATTCCTTCCCTTTGACTAACCCCCTATAACTGCAGGTGATTTTATAATCAGCAACTGCCTAAAACTACTTTTTTCAGTGCGCAACCGCCATTTTCACATCAAACAGGGGTTTTATTGCCATTATCACCACCGTTGCCGGGAAGTATTTTGGCAAAAGCCAACCCCAGCACAGCACTCAGGGTGACCCCATTGGCAAGAATTTGCAGATTGAAATCCACCCATGAATGCATAATAGCCCAAGTTAACGCCATGATTGTGGCGAACCCCACTCCCCGTTGCAGCCGGGAATGATCCCGAGCCTGAATCCTCAGGGCGCGCCGCAACACCAGCAAAAACAGCGCGCCAAAGCTCAACACAGTCACCGGCATGCCCAGATCGGAGATTAATTCAACGTAGTCATTGTGGGCATGGGTGTAGTAGCTTCCCGCCGTCGACAGATCCTGATAGTAGGGAAATATACCGTAATAGCTGCCACCGCCACTGCCGACAAGGGGGAAATCCTCAATAATTGACGACGAGCTGGTGCTGACATCAAGCCTGATTTTACCCGCAGTTTCTGTTGTCTCCAGGCGTTCCACCAGCTTCTCCAAGCCGAACCATTGCCCGACAATAATGGCATCGACCACAAAAAGACTCAGCAATAACAACACCAGTTTCGGCGAAAACCTGCGCCCACACACCAAAGCCACCAGCCCGGCAACGGCGAGGGCAGAAAAAAAGGCCATGTTGCCCATTCTCGACCGGGTTAACACCAGGGCAATGACCATAAGCGCCAGCATAACCCGCAAAATCACTTTGGCAGACAGCAGGGTTTGCAGAGTCTTGCGAACAAAATCCCGAACGCTCAACGCAGAATCGCTGGCAAATTCCGAGAGCAGCAACCCGGATCCTGCAGCCAGGGTAATCACCAAATAACCAGCCAAATGATTGCGGTTAACAAAGGTGCCAGTGGCCTGCCCAACACCCACATATTTTTCAACAAAAAATCCCAGCTCGAGACCGCTCAACACCATCAACGCCCCATAGGTGGCCTGAAAAACACCACTGGCAACCAGAACCCAGAGCAACATTCGGGCTCGAAAGGCACTGTTGACCAGAAACACAACCAGGGCGAAGGCACAAAAACAGGCGAGACTTCCCAGTAAATAGAATTTCGTCGCAGCCACATCCAGGGACAGGGGTACCCAATCGGAGTCAACATGCAATTCTGCCGCTCGCGGAGACAACAAGGCCACCCATTCCGGCGGCAACGGCAGCGTTTGCATAAAAATCCACAATGGAATGGAGGCCAGTGCCAATAGCGGCCAGCGGCTGCGCTGCCAGGCGCGCCGGGAGGGGGATACGGCATCAAAAAGGAAAAGAAGCAGCCAACCAGCAAGAATGGCAGACAACAAAACAAACAACAGCGACGCCGCCCAGGGGCGATTGGAACCAAAGGGAAGCGGCGCCCAGAAAAGGGTTAAGAGAAAGGCAGCAAACAGGCACTTTTCAACTGTGGACAAGCACCTGCTGGCAACCATTGGCAGTTATTCCCACAGACCACTTACTGGCTGACACTGACATCCTGGTCTTCATCGACAGCAGGGGGTTCGCCCGCACCGCCGCCACCTGTAGCAGCACTACCGGCAGGACCAGGGGACGCCGCAAATGCCTGACTGGCGTTGTTGCGCTCATCTGCCAACAGCTCGCAACCGCCCTGATCAAAGGTATTGATGATGGTTACAACCCGGGCTTCCACCGCTTTTTTAGCCTGCTCCCCGGCACTTTCTATCGCCTGTTGGGCAACGGTCTCTGCTGCAGGGCGATCGCGGGCAAGACAAACCCCAGCCTGGGCATAAGCAATGGAAAGACCAATATTTTCCGCATTGGCAACTGCATAGGAGGTTGCCAGGCCAAGATCGGCGCCACTAGTCACCAGTTCGAGGATAATTTCATCGGCGGATTTGTCAGAGGACTGCAATTGCTTGAATAAATCAGCAAGATCCGGGGATTCAGCCTCGGCAAAAAGCCCAGCAGATGGCAGCAGCAGCGCTGCAACCAGCAAAAAATTACGGACGTTCATAACCTTATCTCCTGCTTAGAGTAGAGCAGGCAACCGTCTATTTAGCGCTGCCCTTTCTTTAATAGCCTTTAATCGCTGTCATACACAGGTCAACCCAAAGAGACCACAGCTGCGCCAGCTTTGAGTATGGTACTCCACCTTTTATACGCCCACCACTAAAAACCCTATAGCGGCAGCTATTATTAGAAACGCCCTGGATTTTGTCGATTGTGGTAAAGTTTGCCTACCCAAACTCTTAGGGAAACTCTGATTAATTCTGTTTTCGTCACTCCCACATAGGCGCGAGCCCAGAAAAATCAAGGAATTATAGATTCCCCTCGGTGCGGGAATGACATTAATCGAAGCTTCATTAGCCAGACCAACAGCTTTTGTGGAGTCCCTTATGCTTTCCCAGCAGATCACATTGTCATCTGAGGCCTTGTTCCAGGACATTAGTGGTGAAGGCGTGATTCTCGATCTGGCCAGTTCCAGCTATTTCGGTCTGGATGGGGTCGGCGTTCGCTTTTGGCAACTCCTGCAGACGGACACCAGCCTGGAATCTGCGTGCCAGCAACTTTTAAAAGAGTACGACGTCAGCAGAGAACAGCTGGAACAGGATTTGCTGGCACTTGTTAACCAGCTGGCGGAGGCCGGTCTTGTCACCGTGGTCTAAGACGATGAAAAAATTACGCCAATACAATGCTTTGCCATCCAGAGAACGCTTCCTATTGGCACAGATGGCTGTGCTTGTGGTGATGGCATGGCTGGGATTACGCCTGATCGGCTTTAAAAAAATGCAGCAACTTGCCCACCGAAAAATCACCAAACCCCTGCGCGCCGACAACAACATCACGCCTGGCGCGAATGACACCGACTTAACGCCAAACCCACGATTTCCGTCATTGCCGCGAAAGCGGGAATCCAGTTTTTTTAGAGCCTCAGGCTTGGATTCCCGCTTTCGCGGCAATGGCAATCTTAAGTCAGCGCCATTCACCTCTGACACCTCTGCTGACATCGACTACGCCCAACGCTGCGCCGAACTCTCCGCCATTGCCGCCCGCCATTGCCTGCCACCCGGCAGCTGCCTGCCCCAAGCCCTGGCACTATGCTGGTTACTGCGAAAAAATGGCCTCGATGCGCACCTGAAGATAGGCGTTAAACCACCGGGCAAAACCTTGCTTGCCCATGCCTGGGTGGAATACCAAAACTTGGCGCTAGGCCAGCAAGAAGCGGGCTACCAGTCATTTCCTCCCTTAACCCAATAAGCGTTTGAGAAACCGCCCCATGCCATCATTTACCCTGCGGCCATCAGAGATGCCGCCTTTACCCAAAGAAGCCAACTAAACATGTCCTACTCCAGCTTCTTTTCCCAGGCGTCCATGGCTTTTGACGACAACAGAAACCGGCTTTATGCCCAAGCGATAGAAGCTGCCGTCACCCCGGAATCTGTCGTCCTCGACCTGGGTGCAGGGATTGGCGTTTTGGGTCTTATTGCCGCAGCAGCGGGAGCAAAGCGGGTTTACCTGGTTGAGCCAGAACCCATCGTCAATGTCGCCATGGAAATTGCCCGCGCCAACAATCTCGCTGACAAGATTGTTATCCTTCAGGGCAAAATTGAGGATGTTGAGCTGCCCGAAAAAGTAGATATCATCATATCTGTTTTTACCGGGAACCTGTTATTCAGCGAAGATCTGCTGCCATCACTCTTTTATGCCCGTGATCACCACCTCAAGCCCGGCGGAAACCTCATTCCAGACCAAGCAGAACTTTTACTCTCCCCCATATCGGCACCTGAAGTGCATCATAAGTATATTGGTCGCTGGTCAGAGCCCAACCTGGGGCAGGATTACAGCCCAGGTCGCCGGTTTGCCGCCAATGAGATCATCTGGCTCGATAGAAAAAACCTGTCGTTTGAGCGCCTATCACCAGCGAGCACCGCCACCTCTGTTGACCTCACCACCGCAACCCACGGCCATTGCGACGGCAATGCACTGGTGACTATAGACAACACAGGCTTATGCCATGGCCTTCTTTGCTCCATAAAAATAAAGCTCGGCGAACAATGGCTTGACACCGACCCTCACAGCGCCGATGTTCACTGGTCTCCGGTGATGCTCCCCTTTGATCCCCCTCTCGTGTTGCGGGAAAGCGAGCAATTAAACATGACTTTGACCCGCCCCTGCTATGGGGACTGGACATGGGCGGCCAGGACAGATTCCCACTGTGATCGCCATTCCACCTTTCTGGCAAGGATTGATGGTCACAGATACTTGCGCAGAATGATCCCAAATCATCGCCCAGGCCTCAACCTGAGAGGGGGTCATACGTTGCTGACACTGAAGTTAATCGCGGAGGGGCAAAGTAATGGGGAGATCATAGCCGCGCTAACCACGTCAGCCACGCCTCTAGATGAGGATAGAGCGCGGCAACTGGTTCAGTCGCTGGTGCTGAAGTTCGGCAAGGAGTAGCGCTCAGTGAGTTGTATCGCAGGTATCATTAGCCTTGACGGGGATACGATTGAACCCACAACACTGCAAGCAATGCTTGACACAATGACGCCCCGCGCACCAGATGGCAATCACGCTTGGCACGACAACAGCATTGGCCTGGGACACGCCTATCTTCGCCTATCTCTGGCCGGAGATGAAGAAATTACAGCATCAAATGAATACGTATTGGTTGCAGATGCTCGAATTGACGATCAAAAGGCGCTAAGGGAAAGGTTACGCCAATGCGGCGAACAGGTATCTTCTCAGGCCACCGACGCCCAACTTATTCTCCATGCCTACCATGTCTGGGGCGAGAACTGCCTTGCGTATTTAATTGGCGACTTCTCTTTTGCACTCTGGGACAGTCGGCAGCGCAAGCTATTCTGCGCCAGAGACCACTTGGGACTGCGACCTTTTTTTTACGCGCTCACGCCTCATCATTTGGTGCTGGCAAGTGATCTCGATGCCCTGCTGGAACACCACCCCCTTTCCCGCGAGCTGAATAATGGCTTCCTGGCAGATTTCTTAATTTTTGGCGGCACCGCTGATCCGGCATTAACGGTGTACCAGCACATGCACCGCCTTCCTCCAGCTCATAAGCTCGTTGTGGAATACGGCGGAGCGGTGAAAATTTCCCGCTACTGGGCTCTATCTCCAGATTCGGAGCCTGATCTCAGACCACCCAGAGAATGTGAAGAAGCTTTCACCAGCATTTTCATGCAAGCAGTCGGGGATCGCGTGCGAGAAAAATCCGTAGCACTGGAATTAAGTGGCGGCATGGATTCTGGTGCGATAGCTGTCGCCTTAAGTGAGCTTTTACAAGAACGTCCATTCGACATCCTCACTCACACCAACATCAGCCCAAAACTGATGCCAAATGACAGAGAGGGGGAGTTTGCCACACTTACAGCTCGCCACCTGGGTCTTCACCATCAACTGTGGCTCATCGACTCCCCCCCATTCTACCGCTGGCTCGACACCGATCTGGCCACGGCAGAACCCGTAGGGAGCATTGATCTTGCGTCTTCCCAGGAGCTAATGGCTCATCTCAACAATCGGGGAATCCGCGTACTGCTGACTGGCCAACTTGGCGATGCCCTCTTCGCCGGACAGAACTACTATCGCCGCCTTGCGAAGCAGGGCAGAATGCTTCATATCGCCCGTGAAGTGTGGCGAGCGGCGCGCTATAAAGGCTCTCTGCGCGGCTTGGGGCTCAGAAGCTCGCTACTGGGGATAAAATCAACAAGTGCCTGGCGTCCCGAATTGCCGCGCTGGCTGAAAGAGGGGTTCGCCAATGAAGTCAATGCCCAACAGCGTTGGGTAACATGCTGGGAGTCCTGGGAAAATGCCAACGGTCTGGGTGGCCAATTTTCGGCTGGCTGGCTACCATCGCTGTTCGAAGGTTACAACACACTTAAAATGCCCATAGTAACCCGCCATCCCTTTTCTGACATTCGTCTGCTCGAATTCATGCTCAACGTACCCAATGCTGAGGTTATCGGCAAAAAGCTTCTCCGGGAAACGCTGGGTAAAAAACTGCCTCCAGAAGTAAGATGTCGGGCAAAAACTCCCCTGAATGGGGATCCTGTTAGGGAACAACTGGCGGACAAACATTTTCGTCAGCAAGCTTCTACTATGTTGGAACATGTCGAAGACTATGTGAATACTGTCGATTTCAACGAAGTTTTCAATGACTTTTGTGCTGGAGCAGGTGTAGAATCCACATGGTCAAGTGTCTTGATGGCTACACCACTGGCGCTGGATTTTTGGCTAAAAACCCATAAAAAGTAAGATTGAATGCACTTGTCCGTAGTGAGGAAATCGAGAATGCAGATATTACCTTTACAGAACACTGAACACCCTACCAGCAAGCTAGCTTATGAGCGGCCAACATTCTGGTCTTTCGGAAAGGTGGCAGACCTTACTCAAGCATCCAGTGGTCCTTGCGCGCTGGATGGCAGACAAGGATTTTGCATCATGATTAACATGGCGATGGATGGCTAGCACGGACGCGACGTCACCGTCTCCTCATTAAAAGACGTTAGTAACCCACCGTTTTCAAATGGGGCATGGCTCCTCCCAATGATTTGAGGCAGAACCCTCGCTACAAGTACACATGAACTTTTTATCTGGCTCCTTGCTCTCTGTCCAAATTTGGGAGACCCTTGCTGTGATCCTCAACGTGCATCAGTGGAGATGTCATGAACAAACCCGATTTCCACCATGCAGGAAGCATCCCGATAACACAGATGGCGGATCACAAAAGCTCAAAAAGCCCTTACACAAGTCCTGCGTTACAGCGGTTTGGCAAAGTGCATGAACTAACTCAGTCTGCATCAGGAAGCTGCATGGCGGACAACACCAGCGGCTGTACTCCTGCCGTAGGTAACATGGCAATGTCGTAAAACCGCTACAATCTATAGCGACGTTCGTCTATAGCAAAACTTAACCTGAATCAGCAAAGCCTATTCCAGCCAATTTCACCCATCTCAACTCTTAGCCAAAAGGCTGCCTTAATGGCCACTGTCAAGTAAAAATCCTCTCGACTATTGCTTGTCCTGAAATTACAGTTGTTTTACTGAACTCTATAGAATGGCCAGCGCTGAAAAAGCACATATCGGGAAGCTCTATTTGTGACCATCAATCACCCAAAAATGACTGCGCCACCTTTCCACCAATGGTTACTTCATGACGGCAGTTTGTGGGCAAGTTTTTTCCGTAGTGGCAACGGGTATTTAATACATTTTCCCAACCTCGCCGATTTTTGGGTTTCAAGTGACGGCATGGACATTCAGGCCTCTCCCGCTGAGGGAGTCGGTGCCCAAACAATAGAACATTTACACCTCAACCAGGTGCTTCCCCTTGCTCTTAGTCGCCAATTCAAGCTGGTGCTGCACGGTGGTGCCGTTGATATAAACGGTTGTGCTGCTGCTTTTTTGGGCGTATCCGGTCGCGGCAAATCCACGCTTACTGCCGCTTTTGCCAGGGGAGGCTATCGGTTTCTCACCGATGATGGCCTGCAGCTTGAAGTCAACGAGGGTCAGTATTTTGCCAAGCCCAGCCACCCTTCCATTCGCCTGTGGGATGATTCCCGCCACCAACTGATGCCGCCAAGTGTTGAAAAAGCGCCAGCCGTGGATTACACCCCAAAGGCACGGCTGCTGGCGGGTGCCGAGGTTCCCCATTGCAATCAATCCCTGCCCTTGCAAGCCATCTATTTCCTTGGCGAAGGCAATACAAATGCTGTGAGCATAGAGGCTATCAGTGCCAGGGACGCCGTGGTGGAGCTGGTGCGTCACTCCTTTCTTCTCGATATAGAAGAGAGGGAAATGCTGCGCCACCATTTTTCGCAACTGATTGATCTTGCCAAAAAGCCCTTGTTTTTTCAGCTGGATTATCCCCGCCAATACAACCTGTTGCCAGAGGTCATTGAAGAAATAGTGGCGCATGTGGGCGGTGACAGAAGGTTCCCACACCGGAGCGTGGGAACCAGAGAGCCCAATCTGTAGAAACCCGATTATTTTTGCCCGTGGTAGCAACCATCGGCTGCAGGCAGCCTCCTACAAAGCGATTCCCAATCCGTGGGAGCCTGCCCTGCAGGCGATAAAATCTGGCAGAAGTTGTCCACCTTGCCCCGCAAACCAGCCGCAGTTGAAAATAGTTTTATGATCTTTTTCGGATTTCTATACAATCAGGCACCATGAACCTAACCCAGCTACTGTCGATTATTGCCCCTCCCAGGCGCACTCTGGCTTTTTGCCTGTTATTGCTTGTGGCAAGCAGCCTGGTTGTGCTGTTGAATCCCTGGGTGGCGGGGCAATTCACCCACCATATTCTCGGCAATGGCGATACTTTTTTTGCTGATTTACCGCATTTAATGCTCTTTTGGATTACCCTGGTGGTTATCCGCAGCCTGCTTTCCTTTGCCACCGGCTACCTCACCGGGAGCGCCGCAGAAGATGTTCTCGCCAGGTTGCGTTCCAGGTTGTACGAACATTTGCAACTGCTTCCCGTCGTCTATTACGACGATCAAAAGCGCGGCAATGTGCTCAGTATTCTCACCAGTGACTCCGCCATTATCAGCAACTTTGTCACCGGCACCTTGATTCAGATACTGCCCTCCGCCCTCACCTTTTTTGGCGCCGCCGCCATGATGTTGTGGCTAAGCCCGGCGATGGCGGTCATTGTGCTTGCCCTGCTCCCCGTTTATATAGTGGCGATGAAACTGATCAGTCGCAAAATACGCCCTCTCTCAAGGGAGTGGGTGGACGCCTACGGCAACCTTGTGTCTCTGATTGAGGAAAACCTGGGGCTACTGCCAGCCATCAAATCCTACACCAGGGAGCATCAGGAGTTTGCCAACTTTGGCGACAAAAACACCCATCTGCTGCATCTGTCCAAACGCCAGCTGTTTATCCATACCCTGCTGCCCCCCGCCATTTCACTCCTGGCAGGCATTGGCCTACTGGTGTTGGTCTGGTTTGGTTACATTCAGATCAGCACTGGCACCATGCTCCCATCAGAGCTGGTGAGCCTGTTGTTTTACGCCATTTTGCTCAATCAGCCACTGAGCCAGCTGGCCAATGTCTACGGTCAACTGCAAAGAACCCGAGGCGCATCAGAGCGCATCATGGCGTTTCTGGAACAGCAGCTTGAGCCGAATGACAGGGGATTACCCGAACTTCACACATCCCAGGGAGCGATAAAATTAACCGCAGTGA
>JALOAH010000064.1 GCA_023228865.1 Porticoccaceae bacterium
CGGTAACCGGGTGCGTTCCCAGCCAGAGCAGTAATGTCTACTCCAGGGATGATGTGGGTCGCGCCCAGCATGTGCGCATGGGCACCATTACCGCCTTGCGCCCGGTGAAAATCGAGGGCACCAAAACTCCCATTGGCAGTGGCGCTGGCGCCGTTGCCGGCGGCATTGCCGCCAGTAGTATCGGTGGTGGTCGCGGCAGCTATGTTGCTGCGGTTCTCGGCGCTGTTGCCGGCGGTTTACTGGGGGCTGCCGCGGAAGAGGGCTTAACCCGCGCCGAGGGTGTCGAAATCACTGTATTGGATGACAACGGCCAAACCTACGCCTATGTGCAGGCTCTCAGCGAGGGCGAGGTGTTTCGCGTCGATGACAGGGTGCGCATTTTGACCATCAACGGCACCACGAGAATTTCCCACTAAGCCCGCAACCATCGCTTGCGGGGCAAGCTCCTACGAGACAGCCTGTTCCGTAGGAGCCGGGCGCCCCGGCGACAGGGCGCTGGCAAGCGCCGATTAATCCCCGGACAGCTGCTTTTCGCGAAAACCCAGCATTCTCTGCAACGGCACCATGGCCTGCCTGCCCAGATCGCCATCGACATGGATTTCATTGCTGCCCTGCTCCAGGCTCAGCATCAGATTTTCGAGGTGATTCATAGCCATCCAGGGGCAGTGGGCGCAACTGCGACAAGTGGCGCCCTGACCCGCTGTCGGCGCGATAATCAATTCTTTGTCGGGCGCCAACTGCTGCATCTTGTAAAAAATACCCTGATCAGTGGCCACTATCATTTGCTTGTGGGGCAGTGTGCGCGCAGCCTCGATGAGTTGAGAGGTGGAACCGACGGCGTCGGCGATATCCACTACCGCCTCCGGGGATTCCGGGTGTACCAGCACAGCGGCATCGGGGTAGAGCTTTTTCATATCGAGAATGCCGCGAAACTTGAATTCCTCGTGAACAATGCAGCTACCGTCCCAGAGCAACATATCGGCACCGGTTTTTTTCTGCACATAGCTGCCCAGGTGCTTGTCTGGCGCCCAGAGAATTTTCTGCCCTTCTGAATCCAGGTAATCCACCACATCGAGGGCGATACTGGAAGTGACCACCCAGTCGGCGCGGGCTTTAACGGCAGCAGAGGTATTGGCGTAGACCACCACGGTGCGATCCGGATGCTGGTCACAGAACGCGGCAAACTCCTCTGCCGGGCAGCCGATATCCAGAGAGCAGGTGGCTTCCAGGGTCGGCATCAGGACACGCTTTTCCGGGGTGAGGATTTTGGCGGTCTCGCCCATAAATTTTACCCCGCACACCACCAGAGTAGTGGCGGCATGTTTTTTGCCAAAGCGCGCCATTTCCAGGGAGTCGGAAACAATGCCACCGGTCTCTTCGGCGAGGCGTTGAATGCTGTCATCGGTGTAGTAATGGGCAACAATGACGGCATCTTTTTCCACCAGCAACTGCTTGATCCGCCCTCGGCAGAATTCTTCATAGTCAGCAGTGTATTTGGGCTCGTCGTGGAGGCGATCCAGATGGCTTTGAACAATTTCGCGAAAACGGGCGTTTTCGGCAACAATCAGGCGGTTGGTCATGGCAGAACTACGGCTATGTGATCTCTCAGGGGGTCTAAGTCTACCACAGCTGAACCCGGTCAAAAGTGGCGGGCGCAACCCTGGTCAAACTACCCGGCTGACATCCACAGATACTTGCAGTTTATGGGTTTCGCCACCGCCGAAAATAACGCCCCGCAACGGCGGCACATCGGCGTAGTCGCGCCCCCAGGCGGTGACAATGTGCTGCTGTCCCGCCATCTGGTCGTTGGTGGGATCGAATTCAAACCAGCCCTCGCCGGGGGAATAGACCGCAAACCAGGCATGGGAGGCATCGGAGCCCATGAGCTTCTCCTGCCCCGGTGGCGGCAGGGTTTCCAGATAACCGGACACATAGCGGGCGGGAAAACCGTTGGCGCGCACGCAGGCAATGGCGAGGTGGGCAAAATCCTGGCAGACGCCGCGCCTGTGCTCAAACACCTCCAGCAGGGGTGTCGTGACATCGCTGAATAGAGGGTCGTATTGAAACTCCTGATAAATGCTCTGGGTCAACGCCCGCACACAGGAAAGAAAGGGTTTGTCATCGACAAAAAACTGTTTGCCATACTGGCGCAACATCTCATCAACGTTCACCAGTGGCGAGGGCAGAATAAATTCCCGCGCCAACAGCGTCTCCCGATCCATGGCGCTGGCGAGGGCATGGTGAACCTGGGCGCAGCTGTTGCCCAGCTCCAGCTCGAGGCCAATGTCGCCGGGAATCACATCGACAAGGCTGGTGGCTGTCACTTCCAGGGTTTTGTGATTCTGCTCGATGGAAAAATGGTAGGCGCGATTGCCGTAGTAGTCGCTGCGCTCGGTTGCGGTGACCGGCGTCGGATTGACGCTGATCCTGGCTTCAAGACAGGTTTGGCGCAGGGTGTTGCGAGGCATGACATAGGCGAGATTGATACACTGACTGACGCTTTCCACGTATTCGTAACTGGTGCAGTGGACAACCCTGTAGCGCATTATTCCATCCCCCAGCGCTGGCGCACCAGTTGTTGCGGCCCCTGGGTATGATCAAAGAATTTGCGCGACAGATGGTTGGAGGTTTCTGCAAGCAGATATTGAACCCGGGCAAAGAGCTGATCCAGCTCGCTGCGCTTGCCGGTGGCGGGCTCCACTTTTGCCAGGCGGCTGAGTTCGCTGAGCCTGACCTTGCTGAGGGCCTCGAGAATACAGCGCTCCTCGCCCTCGACTTCGCGGCTGGCGGTGACCGGCGCGGGCAGCTCGGCGACATGGCTTTGAAGTTTTTCGAGCTGATAGAGCACCGAGCGGGGATTGCCGGTATCGACAAGAATCAGTTCGAGAACGTCGCGCACATTGAGACTGGCTCTGTAGCGGCGGCGGTAGGAGATCAGCGCTTCAATGGTCATCAACAGCGACTCCAACACCATGGCTTCATCGTGCTCCTCAAGGCTGTCCATGAGCAGTGATCTGGCCAGGTTGACGGTCTCCATGGCGCGCTCGATGCGCCGCCCCATGTCGATAAAGCGCCAGCCCATGCCGCGCATCATGCTTTCCTGAATGATGCCCGACAGGGACAGCAAACTTGAAACCAGGGGGTCGAGCACCTCTTCGGGGGCGGACACCAGACTGTTTTGCAGGCCGATTTCCAGGCTGTCCGCCTGGTCGCGAATGTCGTTGATAATGCGCTGTGTGTCCGCCGACAGCATTTCCTTGGACTCCTCGGCGCAGGCAAGCATGGCCTGAATACTGCTGTTGATGCTGCCGGAACGGTTTTTGTCAGTAATCACCGCCACCAGCTCTGGTTCAAAGTTCTGCAGTAAGATCGGATTTCCGCAGAAACCCGGCGCCGTGCCGGTGAGCCGGGTGACCGCTTCCAGCAGCAGGTTGCGGCCATTTATGGGCACAGCAACGGCGCTGTTGGTCTGCAGAAACACGGTGCGCATCAGACGCAGGCCATTTTCGGCGCGCTCGGCATAGCGCCCCATCCAGAACAGGTTTTCCACAACCCTGCTGGGCAGGGAGGTGCTTTCGCGGCCAACAATCTGATCCATCGCCGGTTGCGGCCACACTTCGCTCTGTTTTTCAGGCTCCGACGCCAGCACCCAGGTGTCTTTACTGATGGCGCCGATTTGATTGGAAATCAGTGCGCTGTGTTCTTTGTTGCCCACACGGGTAAGACCGCCGGGCATCACACGATAGGAACTTTCCGAAGCCACCGCGAAGGTGCGCAACAACACGGGACGAGGGGCGAGCGCGCCGTCCTGAAGCACCGGCATATGGGACGGGGCAATTTTTTCCTGAGCAACATAGTGCTGGGGACGCACCCTGAGTTCGTTTAAAAGCTGCCTGCGAACGGCCTCTGAGGCTTCAGACACCACCAGGCTGTGAATGCGATGGGAGCGAAAAATGGGTTTGATCACCAGATTATCAAGATTTTTCAGAACATGGGCGCGATCTTCAGGGTGACCGCACCACCAGGTATCCACAGACTGAAGGCGCAATTTGCGCCCCAGAAAATGTTCACTGATGGCGGGCAGATAGCGCAGCAGCGCCGGGTTTTCGAGCACGCCACAACCCAGGGGGTTGGCGATGGCGACACGGCCAGCGCGGGCTACCTGAAGCAGACCGGGCACCCCCAGCTGGGAATCCCCCTTGAGCTCGACCTGATCACAGAAATAGTCATCGACGCGGCGCAGAATGACATCGACACGGGAGAGGCCGTCGAGGGATTTCATCCACACATGGCCGTTGCGCACCACCAGATCACTGCTCTGCACCAGCGACAACCCCATATAGTTGGCCAGATAGGAATGTTCAAAATAGGTTTCGTTGTAGGCGCCCGGCGTCAGCACCACAATGCGCGGCAGCGCCACATGGGGCGCCAGTGTCATCAGTTTATGGCGCAGGTTGCGAAAGAAATTGGCGAGGCGGTGAACATGGCTGTCGCGAAACATACTCGGCAGCACTCGGCTCATCACCGTGCGGTTTTCGAGGGCGTAGCCAGCGCCGCTGGGTGCCTGGGTGCGATCCGCCAACAGGCACATGGAACCGTCGGCGCGGCGCATCATGTCCGCCGAGTGGATAATGAGCTGATGTTCACCGGGCAGCGACATGCCGTGACAGGGTCGCAGAAAACCCTTGTGGCTATAGATCAGTTCCGGTGGAATAATACCGCGGGTAATCAGCTCCTGGGCGCCGTAAATATCCGCCAGAATCAGGTTAAAGAGTTCGGCGCGCTCCTGCAACCCGGCTTCGATCTGATTCCACTCCCCGCTTTCGATCACCCAGGGCACCAGATCCAGCGGCCAGGTGCGGTCGCGCTGGTCGCTGTCGTAAACGTTGTAGGTGGCGCCGTCGTCGCGAAGGATGCGCAGCGCCTTGCTCTGGCGCTGCGCTAGTTCTTCTGTGCCGAGGCCACCCAGGCTGCTATGGATATATTGCCAGGCAGGGCGAACCTCGCCGCTGTCGGCAAGCATCTCATCGTAGGAACCTTCGGAGGGGCTATACACGAAGGCAGCCTCTTGCGGGGATTTCAGGGTCAGGGTCATTTAACAACCACCAGAAGTGAAGCAAGCGCGCCATTATGTCACTTTGCCATGCCTGTGCCCATCACGGCTGTCGCCGCAGATCCAGCGTAAAGGGGTATTCGTCGCTTGGCTCCATTTTCGGGGGCACCATGGGACGGGGCTGACTGTGGGTGTAAAAGCTGCGCAGCAGCTCGGAACTGGTGTGAACCCTCTGAATCTCCGGGGTATGGCCAAAATCCCAGAAGCGGCTGACACGGCGGCATTCCGCCTCAAAGGCATTCACCGGCAGGGTGTCGTAACTGCGGCCACCGGGATGGGAGACATGGTAGCTACAGCCGCCAATAGAGCGGCCATTCCAGGTGTCGATAATGTCAAACACCAGCGGCGCGTGAACACCAATGGTGGGGTGCAGTGCCGAAGGCGGCTGCCAGGCGCGGTAGCGAACCCCTGCCACATATTCGCCGTGCCTGCCAGTAGAGCGTAACGGTACATGGCGACCATTACAGGCAAGCACATAGCGACCATCGCTGATGCCGCTGAGCTTAACCTGCAAACGCTCCACCGATGAGTCCACATAGCGAGAGGTGCCAAAACTGCTGATTTCCTCACCGAGCACATGCCAGGGTTCAATAGCCCAGCGCAGTTCGAGATGAATGTCCCCCAGTTCAAGACGACCATAATGGGGAAAACGAAACTCCTCAAAAGGCAGTAGCCATTCGATATTAAACGGATAACCGTGCTCGTTGAGATCGTCAATCACATCGCGGACATCCGACCACACATAATGGGGCAGCATAAAGCGGTCGTGAAGAGAGGTTCCCCAGCGCACCAGCGGCTTGGCGTAGGGGGTTTTCCAGAACCGCGCCACCAGCGCGCGCAACAACAGCACCTGAACCAGCGCCATGCGGGCGTGGGGGGGCATTTCAAACCCGCGAAACTCCAGCAAACCCTGGCGGCCACTGGCGGAGCCGGGAGCGTAAAGCTTGTCGATACAAAATTCGGAGCGGTGGGTGTTGCCGGTGATATCCACCAACAGATTGCGCATTAACCTGTCCACCAGCCAGGGCTGGGCAACAATACCCTCCGGCATCTGCTGAAAGGCGGTTTCCAGTTCGTAAAGAGTTTCGTGCCGGCCCTCATCCACCCGTGGCGCCTGACTGGTGGGGCCGATAAACATGCCGGAAAACAGGTAGGACAACCCCGGATGATGCTGCCAGTAGGTCACCAGACTGCGCAACAGGTCGGGGCGCCGCAACAGCGGACTGTCTGCCGGCGTGGCTCCACCGAGGGTGACATGGTTGCCGCCGCCGGTGCCGGTGTGGCGGCCATCAATCATAAATTTCTCCGTGCCCAGCCGGGATTGATAGGCCTCCTCATACAGCGCCACTGTGTTGCTGACCAGATCATCCCAGTTGCTGGCGGGATGGATATTGACCTCAATGACACCGGGATCCGGTGTCACCAGCAGCTTTTGAATGCGGCTGTCTTTGGGGGGGTCGTAACCTTCAATCACCACGGGCGTATTCAGCTCTTCCGCTACCCGCTCAATAAGGGTGATCAGATGAACGTAATGTTCCAGGTATTCCATGGGCGGCAAAAACAGATGCACCTTGCCTTGGCGAATTTCCACACAGAGGGCGGTTCTTACCACCGGCTTGAGACTGGTGGCTTTGGTTTTGGCGTCGCTTGCAGCCGCCTTTGTTTCCTCAACATGGTCGCCGGGCTCCTGTTGGACAACCGACCCCCAACTCGATGAAAAACTGGCGGCGCCTTGTTCGTAAACGGGCTGGTCGTATCTGGGTTGAAGCTGATCGCGTTTCTCAAAGGGATCCCGCTGTGGCTCCACCTCTTCCTCAACCACAGCGGGCAACGAATTCAGCGGCAAGCGCAGGCCGATGGGAGAATCGCCGGGTATCAAAATCACCCGCTCTGTGCGCGTATGCCATGCACTGCTGTACCAACTTTCGGAGCCGTAATCCCAGGACAGCGGCAACACATAGCCGACAGGTTTATCCAGCCCCTGCAGCAGTAC
Organism: Porticoccaceae bacterium; assembly: GCA_023228865.1. Next base: position 7,107 of record JALOAH010000064.1, read on the forward strand.
GCGGGCAAGTCGCCGCCGCTCCAGACCATCCTTGAGATTGGCCTTATAGGGGTCTACCCCCACGGGCAGGCTCTGTTCTTTCCACAGATAATAAACCGCGTCCTCATAGACGGGGTTTATATAGCGGTCTTCGATGCCCGCCAACTGCGCCAAACGGTGAATAAATTTTTCGCCATCGCTTGGGCTGTGACCGTAATCCTTGTCGATGCGCGCCAGCAAGTCGGGGTTGCGCCACATGGCCTCACCGTCGCTGCGCCAGAAGCAACCAAGCGCCCAGCGGGGAATTTCCTCGCCGGGATACCATTTACCCTGGCCGTAATGGAGCAGGCCGTCGGGGGCAAAACGCTCCCTGAGCCGCAACAGTAAATCCTTGGCGAGCTTGAGTTTGTCGGCGCCGAGCGCCTCGGTATTCCACTGGGCAGAGTCCATGTCGTCGATGGACACAAAAGTGGGTTCACCGCCCATGGTGAGACGAACATCATTGTCGTCAAGATTCTTGTCCACCAACCGCCCCAGGGCGTTGATGGATGCCCATTGTTCTTCCGTGTAGGGTTTGGTGACCCTGGGGTCTTCGTGGATGCGGGTAACCACATTGGAATAACTGAATTCCACCTCACATTCGTCTGTGGCGCCGGTGATGGGGGCGGCGGAAACCGGATCGGGGGTACAAGCCAGGGGAATATGGCCTTCACTGGCGAACAACCCGGAGGTGGGGTCGAGACCGATCCAGCCAGCGCCGGGAATGTAAACCTCGCACCAGGCGTGGAGATCGGTGAAATCCGCCTCCGGACCCGAGGGGCCGTCGAGGGATTTAATATCGGTGGTCAACTGCACCAAATAACCGGACACAAAGCGCGCCGCCAAACCGAGATGGCGAAAAATCTGCACCATCAGCCAGCCCGTATCGCGGCAGGAGCCTTTTTTCAGTGCCAGGGTTTGCTCTGGCGTCTGCACACCGGGTTCAAAGCGCAGGCTGTATTCAATATCTTTTTCCAGGCGCTGATTGAGCATAACCAGAAAATCGTTGATGGCTATTTTGCCCTTGGGAATAGCCGCCAGCCATTTTCTTAGCAGGGGCGTTCCCTTGCATTTTTCCAGGTAGGGCACCAGCTCTTTCTGAAGCTGCTTTTCATACTTGAAGGGAAATTTTTCGGCATAGCTTTCAACAAAAAAATCAAAGGGATTATAGGCCGTCATTTCGGCAATCACTTCGACATCAAAACTCAACAGGCTGGTTTTTTCGTTAAACACCAGGCGCGCCTGGTAATTGCCAAAAGGATCCTGCTGCCAGTTAATAAAATGATCTTCAGGGGCAATTTTGAGGGTATAACTACAGATTTTAGTGCGGGAATGGGGCGCCGGACGCAGACGCAGCACATGGGGAGAAAGATTCACCAGCCGATCAAATTTATAGCTGGTTTTGTGGTGGATAGCGACACGGATTGTCATAGTAATGCCTGTTTATTGAACGCTGTGCGTTGCAATGAAAAATTTCTCTTTCAATGTAGGAGCCAGCCTTGCTGGCGAGATCGGGAGAAAATCGCTTGCAGGACAAGCTCCCACAACAAAAAATTTCACTCGAATTTATCGCCAGCGGGGCTGGCTCCTACAGATTTGTAGTTTCAATCCAACTCAAACCAGGTGTCGGCAACCAGCTGATGCAGGGTGGCAATTTGCAATTGGAGATTATTGAGATAATCCCGAAAAGACTCTTCAATAAGCGCCTCATCATCGTCGATGGCAGAAAACCTGCTGCCCATCAATTGCCTTAGAGCCGCCAGCAATTTCTGATTGCGCGGCAATTTTTCAGCAACGTTTTCCATAGCTTCGAGACAGTAGCCGACAGCGCGGGGAAAATTATTGTCCTCCAGCAGATAACTGGCCACCCTGGAGCCATTCACCGACTTGCGCTGGGACTTGGTAAAGGGCAAATAGGCGGAAGCGGAATGAAGCACATTGGCCCAGACAATTTGCTCAACGGTGGGCAGTAGATTGCCGTCGTTTTCCAACACCACGGTGGCGCCAGCATCGAGAATTCTGGTGGCCATATCCGCGCGCTCGATATTGCGGCCAAGGCGGAGAAAACTTTTCGCCTGGCCTTCACTCATGGTACCGATAAATAAACCAGTGAGGAGCTGGCAGGACTTGATCACCTCGCCAATAAAATCGTGGCGCGCCCCCCGGTTTACGCCCTTCTGCAAATTCTCGTTGACATAGAGCGACAGCTCGTTGATATATTCCCAGGACTCCGACGGAATCACATCGCGGCTGGTGCGAATGTTTTCCCGCACCAGTTTCAGCGACTTGATCATCGAGCCGGGATAGTCGGGATCAGAGAGCAGAAAGCGCAACACATTGCGCTCGTCGCGCACCTTGTATCTGGCGTCAAACCACTCTTCGGCATCATTGAGGGTAACCAGGTTGTACCAGCCGATATTGACGCCGGAAGGCATATCCAGCAGCAGATTGGTGTAGACATCGATAAGCCTGGCGGTATTTTCCACCCGCTCCAGGTAACGACTCATCCAGTAGAGACGTTCAGCAACACGGGACAGCATTATTTGCCCCCCATATCCACAATCCAGGTATCTTTACTACCGCCGCCCTGGGATGAGTTGACCACCAGGGAGCCTTTGCGCATGGCGACGCGGGTAAGACCGCCAGTGGTGACATAGGTTTTTTTCGATTGAATAATAAAGGGGCGCAAATCCACATGGCGCGGCTCCAGCTTGCCGCCGTCCACCAGTGTGGGCACCGTGGACAAACTCAGGGTTGGCTGGGCAATATAATTGCGCGGATTGGCCTTGATGAGTTCGGCAAATAATTTTTGATCCTTGCGTGTTGAATGGGGTCCCACCAGCATACCGGCGCCGCCGGATTCGTTGGCTGGCTTTACCACCAGTTTATCGAGATTGGCGAGCACGTATTCCCGCTCCTTGTCGTTAATACAGAGAAAGGTTTCCACATTGGGAATTTTTGGCTCCTCACCGAGATAGTATTTAATAATCTGTGGCACAAAGGCATAGACCACCTTGTCATCGGCCACCCCCGCCCCCGGCGCATTGGCCAGGGCGACATTGCCCTTCTGCCAGGCGCGCATCAGTCCCCGCACGCCAAGAACGGAGTCTTTGTTAAACACGTCGGGATCAATAAATAAATCGTCTATACGCCGGTAAATCACATCCACGCGCTCGAGACCGTCCACCGTTTTCATATAAACGCAGTCGTCATCGGCAACCACCAGATCGCTGCCCTCCACCAATTCCGCCCCCATTCTCTGGGCGAGAAAGGCGTGTTCAAAATAGGCGGAATTAAAAATGCCCGGCGTCAGCACCACCACCGACGGCCTGCTGATGTCTCGCGGAGACAGCGCGGTTAAGGCCTCCAGCAAATGGGCGGGGTAGTCGTCGATGGGCAGAATTTTCTCGGAATCAAACAGATCCGGCAGCACCCTTTTGGTGATGGAGCGATTTTCCAGCATATAGGACACACCGGAAGGTACCCGCAGATTATCCTCAAGCACATAAAACTGGCCATCCCTGTCGCGCACTAAATCAGTGCCACAGATATGTGCCCACACCCCAAGAGGGGGCGAAATACCAATACATTCGGGGCGGAAATTTTTTGAATTGGCAAGAATATAGGCAGGCAGGATGCCGTCCTTGACGATTTTCTGGCTGTGGTAGAGATCATCGATGAACAGGTTGAGTGCCCGCAGGCGCTGCTCCAATCCCTCGGCGGTTTTCTGCCACTGCTTCAGGGAAATGGCACGGGGAATAATGTCAAAGGGCCAGGAGCGGTCGATATTGCCCTCTTCCGAATACACCGTGAAGGTAATGCCCATTTTTTTGATGGTAACATCGGCGCTGTTGCGACGCTCCAGCACCTCGTCGTCAGAAAGGGATTTCAAATGGGAAACCAGCCGCCGCGCCGGCAGGCGGGCATTGCCCGGTGAGCTGATAATTTCGTCGTAGAAATCACCGGGCTCATAGGTATTCCAGCTTATTGCCATGGATCACACTCCGTTCTTGGAATATTGCTCAAACCTGGCTGAATATTTTTAAAGGAGACTTTTTATTGGCCTCCAAACTGCACCGGCACAGACTAGAGTCTGTTAACAGCCAGATTTTTTACAGAGATAAAAGGCTCGACAGTAATTTAAGCTCGGCAACCATTTACCACCAATGATGCTTGCCTGTTTTTCACTTGATCTTACCTGTGGCATCCGCCCGGTCATAGCCGCGCCGCTCAACATCCATGAACACCAATTCTGCAACAACCATGCCCAATATTAGTCACTCATTACTGGCCGACAGTGGACGTCTGTCAATAATCAATCAAACCACTCGTCCAAAGATAGCATGTTTCCCTGACAAAACTTAAAACAGTCGCCGCCAACAACAGCATTCGTCAACATGGCAAAACCCGCCGCCCTGCCCTATGCTTTTATGACACAACTGGCATAGGCTACGGGGCGTTATTTTTGCAGGAGCGAGCCCTGCTCGCGATTGCCGTAAAAACCAGGGATCGCGGAAAATGCCTTCAAGAGAAGGAGTCACTTATGTTGCGCCTGCTGGCGACACTGCTTGCCTTCACTGCGATCCAGCTGTCTCAGCCGCTGACAGCTGGCACTGTCAGCCTTGTCGATATCGACGGCGCCATTGGCCCCGCGCAAGCTGACTATGTGGTGCGCGCCATCGACACCGCCCATGATCGCGGCGATGACGCCATCGTTGTCCGCATCGACACCCCCGGCGGGCTGGACGGCTCCATGCGGGAAATTATTCAACGCATTCTCGCCTCCGAGATTCCCGTTATCGGCTACGTTGCCCCCCAGGGCGCCCGCGCCGCCAGCGCCGGAACCTATATTCTCTATGCCAGCCATATCGCCGCCATGGCGCCAGCCACCAATCTGGGCGCGGCAACCCCGGTACAAATAGGCGGCATGCCGACGCTGCCCACATCCGACCCCAAAAAAGAACAGGAGAAAGAGCCACAAAAAACCGGGGCACAGGATTCGCCAACAAGCAACGCTGGTAGTGCCATGGAAAACAAGCTTATCAACGACGCCAGAGCCTATATCAGCGGCCTTGCTGAACTGCGCGGCAGAAACCAGCAATGGGCGGAAAAAGCCGTTACCGAGGGCGCCACCCTCACCGCCAGCCAGGCATTAAAGGAAAATGTCATCAATCTGGTGGCTGAGGATGTACCCGCATTGTTACAGGGAATTTCCGGCTCGACCGTTACCACCAGCACCGGGCAAAAAACCCTGAATACCGCCAATGCCAGTGTTGCAGTAATAGCGCCAGACTGGCGCACACGTTTTCTCGGCATTATTACCAATCCCAGCGTGGCCTATATTTTGTTGATGGTGGGCATCTATGGCCTGGTGCTGGAATTCTCCAACCCCGGCATAGGTGCGGGGGGCGTTGTCGGCGGCATCAGTCTGTTTCTTGCCCTTTATGCCCTGCAAATGCTGCCCATTAGTTATTCTGCACTGGGTCTTATTCTCTTGGGATTGGGGCTTATGACTGCCGAAGCCCTGTCCCCCAGTTTTGGCATACTCGGCTTTGGCGGCATTGTCGCGTTTTTATTTGGCTCCATCATGCTGATGGACACCGATGTGCCAGGCTTTCAAATTGCCCTCCCGGTTATTCTCGCGCTCACAGCCGCCAGCGCCGGATTGCTGATTTTTGTTCTCGGCCTGCTGTTTAAAACTCGCCGCCAACCGGTGGTTTCCGGGCTGGGCACCTTTGTTGGCGAAACCGCCACCGTTGTCAGCGCAAGAGAAAACGGCGCCATGGTCAAAATACACGGCGAACTCTGGCAAGTACATTGCAACCAGCCCCTCGCCGCGGGGGATCGGGTTCGCATCACTCAGGCCACCGGCCTGGTACTCGAAGCCTGTAAAGAGGAAACCCCACAATGAACTACTTCACTTTGGCCATTGCCCTGCTCGTTGTTTTATTTTTACTCTCTGCCTTTCGTGTCCTCAGGGAATACGAACGCGGTGTCGTGTTTTTTCTTGGCCGCTTTTACAAAGTCAAAGGCCCCGGCCTCGTGATCATCATTCCCATCGTGCAGCAAATGGTGAGAGTGGATTTGCGCACACTGGTGATGGATGTTCCCACCCAGGACGTGATCTCCATGGACAACGTCTCTGTGCAAGTCAACGCCGTCGTCTACTTTCGCGTTGTCGACGCCGAAAAAGCCATTATTCAGGTAGAGGACTACCTCGAAGCCACCAGTCAGTTATCGCAAACCACGCTGCGTTCTGTACTCGGACAACACGAACTTGACGACATGCTCGCCCAGCGCGACAAACTCAACGCGGATATTCAAAGCATTCTCGACCAGCAAACCGACGCCTGGGGCATTAAAGTATCCAATGTGGAAATCAAGCATGTGGATCTGAATGAGAGCATGATTCGCGCCATCGCCAAACAGGCAGAAGCGGAACGGGAGCGGCGCGCCAAGGTTATCCACGCCGAAGGGGAACTCCAGGCATCGGAAAAACTCGCCGAAGCGGCAAAAATTCTTGCCACCCAAGGCCAGGCCATTCAACTGCGTTACCTGCAAACCCTCAACGAAATTGCCGGAGAGAAAAACTCCACCATTGTTTTCCCCGTGCCCGTAGATTTTCTCAACATACTGGCAGGGAATAAAAAGGACTGAACTTTATTGTCATATCCGCAAAACAGCCTCAGCTAGAACGCCAGGGAAGGCGCAACTCTCAACATCGGAGCAGAAATTGCTGTCAAGCTGTGATAATAGGGAAAAAACAACTTTCTACTAGAGGATAATAACGCGTCAAAACAATGCCAACGGCTGCTGCACGCCAATCACCGCCACATAGCGCAACCCCTTGCCAATCGCCACCAGCATCAAAAAAAGCCAAAATCTCACCCTCATCACACCGGCAATAAGCGTGAGCACATCCCCACCCAGAGGCAGCCAGGAAAGCAATAGCGTCCAAACTCCGTAGCGATTAAACCAACGCTGGCCGCGTTCAATTTGAGCGTCAGAAAAATAAAACCAGCCTCTGCTCTTAAAATTGAGTAAATACACACCCAACAACCAATTAACCGCAGCCCCCAGGGTATTACCCACCGTTGCCACCGCCAACAGCGGCAACGCAGAGCCACCATTTGCCAGCAAAGCCGTCAAGGTAAGCTCGGAAGAAAAAGGTAAAACCGTCGCTGCCAAAAAAGCAGAGAAAAAGAGAATTGTGTAAGAGGCCACCACCACAATATCGCCGTTGTAAAAATGTCATCATATTCGGTTTTGCCAATTAAACAACAACAAACTATTCAACATTTTTATATTTCGGTTTTACCAATTTCATGTAGAAAATTCTACGATTTATCAACCCCCTTTACCTTGGAGCAAGCCATCTGGCAAACATACACAGCATTAACACAACCTCTCGCCGGGATATCCGACTCTTACGGTTGATGGTATAGCCAATCGATTTTGTGGGAACCGGACATCACGGCGATAATCTTGCTTTTTCTAAGCTGCCTGTGCGGCAGTGAACTTATGCAGGGGTTAGCCGCCCAGTTTCTCTACTTTCTAAGCTGCCTGTGCGGCAGTGAACGAAAACCTGCCCCCGAGGGCTAGGCTAATGACTTTCTAAGCTGCCTGTGCGGCAGTGAACTTCGTCATCGCCATTGTGGAACCAGCAATAACTTTCTAAGCTGCCTGTGCGGCAGTGAACCCCTTGCCCTATCTGCAATGGCAAAGACAGATTTTCTAAGCTGCCTGTGCGGCAGTGAACGTCAGCAATGGTTTGCGGGTCGGCATCGTTAATTTCTAAGCTGCCTGTGCGGCAGTGAACGCTAACTCCACTTTTGTCGTGCGCCAGTTGTGTTTCTAAGCTGCCTGTGCGGCAGTGAACCCGACCGAGGCGCACAGCGCCCGGAAAATGTTTTTCTAAGCTGCCTGTGCGGCAGTGAACGCGATGCGCAGCCGGTCGATGATGGTGTCGTTTTTCTAAGCTGCCTGTGCGGCAGTGAACAACCGCCGGGGCACCGTGGGTGCTGTTTTACTTTTCTAAGCTGCCTGTGCGGCAGTGAACGTGCGGTCGCGGGCGGTCGAATTTTTAATGCTTTTCTAAGCTGCCTGTGCGGCAGTGAACTAGCGATTGAGCTGCGCACAGGATCAGCCGGTTTTCTAAGCTGCCTGTGCGGCAGTGAACACCGGCTTTACCAACGGCGCCGATGTCGTATCTTTCTAAGCTGCCTGTGCGGCAGTGAACACCAGTATAAAGTGCAAAAAAATAGCTGCAACAAAGGGTTAGGTGTTTTAGCGGGCAAATACCCAAAAATTTAACCCATATTGCAACTATCTGATTTTTCTAATTTTTTAAAGAGCAGAAAAAACTTAGGTATCTAACTGGTCTTGTAGTCTGCCAGCAGATTCCTCGCCCAATGCGGTAATGGCAACGCTTTGGCTTTGACAACACCCTGGCATAGCTCAGCTATTTGCCTGAAGGGATCATCTGAACGGGAGTTGTCGAGCAGGTAAACCCGGTCACACAGGGGTAATGCCAATTTAATGTTTTGCAGGGTTCGAGGGATTCTTTCGTTGACTTTATTCTCCGGTACAAAATGCCCGCCTTCTTGTACCCTCTGTGAAATTCTGGCGTTGTTAAGGGCAGTTTGCTCAAGGTGAATAACCACCAATATCACTTCGTAGCCAAGTGTTTTAGCTTGGGCAACGAAATCAATTTTGGATGGGTGCGAAAAAACCGTTTCATAGCAAAATGTCCGGCCTTCCAGCAACAATTGCGAACGGATGGTATCCACCATCCTTGCGGCTTCATAGCTATGGCGTTCTGGCTCTTCGGGAAAAAGCTGCCTGGCCAGTACATCTGCATTAACAAAAGGCAAACCCAAGGGCTCAAGCTGTGTCCGGTAAAACGTGCCTTTACCGGCGCCATTGCCTCCAGCCAATAACCATAACTGCTTACTTGCGCTCATTTTCATCTATGGGAATAAACTGGCCATCCTTGAATTGACCAACCGCTACTTCTCCCTGCTGGTCAATCCGCTCCAAATAACCGGGATGCGTCAGCGAAGCCTGATAGCGCGGACGACTCTCGGAAACACCGGCTGACAGGGTTTGATTGTGGCGCTGGACTTCAAGCGTATTGAAAACCACGTCGGGGTCAATCGGCTGCGCAAGCACCGGCTCTACATTCAACCGCGACAGCCCCACCTGTATGGATAACAGTACATCCGGGTTTAATGTTGAGGACACAGAGCGACCCAGTTCTGCCCAGTACTCAATTTGCTCGGCAGTACTGCGGTGGTAGCGCCCGGCAGTGAGTTCAGCGGCTTGCATTAACTCTTTCTGCAAACGGATTGGGGATGATGCCTTGGCCATGATTCACCTCTAAGTAGCAGCAACGGCAATATTGTAGCAGATTGCTACAATATTGCCTCGCAAAGTTAAAACCAAGGGACTGTGGCGGTTTTGGAGAGGCCAAATTGATCGAACCCTCCCTCTAGCGGTTGATCTATCAACTCTCCCAACTCAACATAGCGACGATGTTTATGCCCGTTTGAACCGCTTTGCAGCTCCAGATACGGGCCTTTAAACTGCTGCCTCCCCATTTTTTCGAGATACTGCTCTGCCTCAGCCTCTGTAATGGAGCCACGCTTCAGTAAGCGGTTGAGCTTCGCTTGGCTCATATTGGTTTGCACGCGACCTACCCTGCGATGCCGGGCTCCTTCCGGCACCTGCAGGATCTCACCTACTTCGCAATAGCCTCGCATGCCTCCCAGCCAGTCACTTTGCCAAAGTTGCTCCAGATCCTTGTCACTTCCATGCAAGCGCAGGAGGTTACCCAACGTTTTTTTACACTTGGGAAAGCTCACACCAATGGAAGTAGACTTCAAATCGACCAGCACCTTGTGCAGCTTGCTGTAAACGGCATTCATCAGCAGGGTTGCCGGAAATTCGGGATCAGGCAGCAACAGAATGTCATTGTAATGTGTCATGCATCACCCCGCGTCACCAAATACACCGCCTCGAATCAGGGTCGCCACTACAAAGTGCTGCTGTTCAAGCTCCGGAGTTTTGTCTTTGAGAATCCAGCCATCAAGCAGACTGTAAAAGTCCATTTTCTGCTTCGGCTGCCGGTAAGCCTTGCCCTGTGTAGTAACAGAACCGTAGGGCTCAACGGCGATTGACCCCATGCTATCAGCGCCCTCATACCATGTATCAACGGTGCGCAAAGCGTTACCAATTTTTTGCGAGTGAATCGCCGCGACCTTATTTACGGTATAAAGCGTTTTGCTTTTATCACCACGACCACGATCCAGAATCAGTTCCTGTGAGGGGTAAACCTCCTGAGCGGCGCCAATGCGTACCAGGGCAACAATCTGCAACAGCACATGCTCTTCACCAGCAAGACCACGCCCTATCGTTGCCGCAAGCTCAGTAAGTTCCGCCGATTCAGCAGAAAAATCACGCAAAGAAAATTTCAGCGAATCAAATTGCCAACGACTCACGGCCTCCCCATCACACAGATGCGCAACATGGGTTTCAATAGACTCAGCACCAAGGCGATTACGCCAAAGAAAGCGGCCATTGGCCAGGTTCGCGGCATAGCGGTTTGCCAAGGTTTGCAAGCCGTAGTTCTGAACATAGCTATCAATCGTCTGCTTCAACTTGGCCTGGTAAGCCGCATTATTGCAGGCAGAAGGCTGGCCGGTGCCCGCCAAAACCCTCAGGGTAAACACCACTTTTAGGGTATCAGCCGTTTCCGGCAATGAGGCGACGTCCACCGTTTGCAGATTGGGGTTTTCTATCGCCGCGTCCAGTTTTGCGGGGTCTTGATCCTTGGTTTTCAAGCGGTTGGAAATGGTACCCCGAACCGCTTTTTCCTGTACACCAATGCTGGGCCAGGAGATGTGATTTTCCCTATCATTCCAGTTGCCCGCGTAAAAAAAAGCGTCGGATGGATCGAGTTTCCGCTCAAAAGCCAGAACAGATGCGGTTTTTAATGTGTCATTGCTCATTGTAAATTCCTCTATTTTTCAGTTTACGACCTTGGTCGTAGCCTTATTCCATGGTGGTTGAGATTGCGGATATGTAGTCATTGCGATAACGATAGAGACCGCTTTCAGCTTGATAGTCGGCATACCAAAACAGCTGTTGTGCCTCCTGCAGTCGATGCGGACCAAGCCACTGCCCCATTCCGTACACGCTTTCTACAAAACGGAAATCCGTGGCGGCATCTCTGGCATTGCTGACTGAGCCTGCTGGGTGCAGCTCGCTCAAACCGGCGTAACCGACCGGGATAGGCACCAGCCAGCCCGCACCTTTGCGATCATGTTGCCAGGAGCCTTTGCTGGCATCGTCCGTCTCCGGCTGCCACCGCCAGTTGAAGCGAGATAGGGATAGCCAGGCATCCAAAGAAGTTGAGGATTCGTCCTTTTCCCTGAGGGATTGCAGACGCTCATCCAACAGATCTTGTCGCTCCACCAGTGCGAACCCAGGCAACAGGCGCATTTTCAGTTGCCTGAACAGTCGCTCACGGGCATCACCATCCGTACTGAGGGGCATGAAGTAAGGCCGTGCCCGAGCGGTTGTCGAAGGCAATACGCTGCCACCGGCAATGCGCATATTGGCCATTAACTCAGCCACTTTTTGCACCACCGACGGGGCTTGCACGTCATCCTGTAATTGCTGGCTTTGCACAGCGAATACCAGACTGATATCCAGATGCATGCGCCCTTCTTCAACAATGGCCGCGGTTTTGCCGTCCTTGCCAACGGGGTTTCGGGTCAGGCGAAAGGCGCTGACATAGCGGCTATCGGTCACCTGCTCGTCGATATCATGGGCAACCACCCCCACCGCGTTGAATTGCATATCCAGGCCTGCCGCACGGGTTTGACGCTCCAGATTCCACATCAAGCCAACAAACGCGCTGATGGCAGGAAAGCCGTGAGTCAAGGGACTGGAAATCGCATTGGCGTTCTGTACCCGCAGCCGGGGTATTACCAATACGTGTTCAAAATAAGGGCATTCAGGCATGACCGACCTCCCTAACTTCGCTTTTCGGCGGTGCTTTGCGCCTGAATGTTGCGGGCCACTCGGCGTCCACAAGGGCCTGACGCGCCCAGTGTTTGAAATCAGCATCGCCCACGGGAAGATCAGCCTTGCGAAGGATGCCGTTGAGCCATTGCGCGAAACACTCCGCTATTTCGTCCGGCCAATCGAGCCAATCAGCAGCGGCTTTGAACTCCTTGTCGCTGACGTCAGTCGTCGTAGCGTCTATCAACGACAGCCGACCACGATCCAGCCAGACCTTTTCGTGCAGATCCAGGCGACACTCACTACTTGCCGTCCAACCAGTCGGCTTTGCTTCAATGACTTGCTTGCCAAAATTGGCAAGAGCTTCGGCCAGCGCGCGCACGTAGCGCTCCACTTTTGCCCGAGTGGGTTCGTTGGCTGGCGGTTCGCTTTGCAGGAACGAGACGAGTCGCCTGATCATTGATTCAACGCCATCGGTACGCCTGAATGCGTTCATCACAGTCTCCACACCCAGGAGGGATGCGACTTCACTGCTACGCCAACTTGGCGGCGCGGATGACAGCAAGTAATTCACACCCCCACGCTCACTGTTCAACTGGCTGATGTTTTGCGGCTTGGTGCCGCCCAGCTTCTGCACCGCTAATTTTGGGTACTGATGATACTCGCCACTGTGAGCCCTTTTTTCACTACGGGCCTTTCGGGCATTCTCATTGTCGCCTCCGAATCGAGCGGAGTAGATACTCAAATAAACTGTATGCACCAGACACGCAGGGAACATGGGCTGCAACAAATGGTAACCGTCATCTTGCGTTGGCTCACCGGAAACACACCAATACACTTGCTTCATCAACAAGTGTGAGGCCAGCGATTGCGACTTGATTGTGTATAACGCCAGTAATTTTGCTTCGACGCCCTTCTCCCCCGGCAGTGCTTCTCGAACGACATCGATAGCGGCTTGATCTTGCTTCTCTAATAAATCTCTTAAAGAAGCCCCCTTGATCGGAACCTGCAGGAGTAAGTGCAGTTCATAACATTTTTTGTTAATTGCACCATTGCCCGTCGCATCTTCATACTGATCTCGAACAGGTATGCTATGACTCCCTACTTCAGGAAAACCAACTGGCCTTTCAGGTATTACACTTGGATTAGTAACGTTTTTTACTTTCAAGTCTGGATGAGTTGCCTTGGCCAGATGGCTCGCTATTGCAACTTGATCCGCGTACTTCGCACCTTCCGACAATATATATTCTAGGTGGTACTCAGTATTTATCTTTTCGATCTTTTTCTTTGATTCAGTATCAGACTTTCCCTCCCATTTTTTTAACATCATTTCACGCCGACCATCGACGTAGTCGCGTAAGCATGTCTTTATTACTACCGCCTTGTCATTCAACATACATCGTTCACCTCTCATCTTTAGGACGATAAATTCTGAAACCTAAAATCGGGTTCCACCTCCACCCAGCAATACTCGCAGGCACCTGTACCGTTGTCATTCTCGCGCCACAGTCCCACAGCGATTTACCCTGCGCCTCAGTCTGTTCGTTGAGCAACGCCATCAGATCAAACTGCCCCCAGGGGCTTACTCCCCTGCCATACGTCAGTTCATAGCGCTTTACCCGCTTCTCCTCTGAAGTGTACACATCGGCCTTTCCGCCCTGGCCAGACGTGTGTATGCGCTTGATCTCCAGCTGTTCCTCGTAATCATCGGGCAGAAACACCAGCGTTTCTTCTTTCATTGTGTTATCCCGAAAGGGCTGATGTTGAGCCATGGCCCAGGTCAAACTGGCCTGCGGCATCTGCCAATTGGTGGCGGCGTTTGGCCGGTGGCCCTGAGGTTTTTGACCACGAGGGGCTTTTACTCGCTTTACCGGCAACAGGCAGTCCATCAGGCGCGCGTGTTCCAGGTCGGCGAGGTTGCCCTTTGGGTTGAAGTCCCTCTCGGCAGGCTGGATACGCGGGTGAGCAGAGATAATGCGGTAGTCTTCTTCCCGCAAAAGATCATTGAGGTCGTGGCTGTTTAATCGGAACCGGTCGTCAGAATTGCTGCTATTGACTTCAAAACCCGGCTTGAGGAATACGGCGCCTGGCTGCCCGCTTTTGCCTCTACCGTAAAAATGGCGGAGGTTCTTCTCAAAAATATAAATATTGGGGGTTTCGACTGGCTTCTGCCGGTGGCGTTGCACGCGACCCGCCAACTGGATCAGCGAACGCAGGGAGGACGGTTCCACTATTGCCCAGCCATAATCGTGGTCGCGGCCAACCTCGGTGACGGGGGAGCCCAGTACCACGAAAATCTGGTTTGTTTCGGGATACCTATCGATGCAGGATCGAATCTCAGGCAGTTCATAAACAGCCCTGGCATCTCGCCGATCAAGGCTTGTATCCAACTGGTGCTCTATCGCAGAACGCAGCAGCAGTGGAAAGCGGGAGTGATAAACACAGAAGTGCAAGCGGGTACCCTCTGGCCAGTCCATCGCCAACAGGGTTTCTGCCATGGTGCACAGCGGTTCAATATTGGCCATGCGCACCAGCCCAAAGCTTACCGGCTTGCCACTTTTTGGGCATTCTTCGTGATGATCGTGGTGAGCCTTAAGAATGGCCGCTTGGACATGGCCAGCAAATTCCCGTGCGACATCGCTGCGGCTCCTTGATTCAAGTGTCAACGGTATCAAGGCGCCCCGCCTTTTCGCCCCTTCGCTCTGAATTGACTGACTCAGCTTGCCGACACGCCGATGTATAAAATCCTCGTGCGCCGCTTGAAACCCTTCAATTCCAGCGCAGTCACTGTGCCTGGCGGTAAATTCATCCACCCACAGGCAGGGCACCGTGGGATTTATTGCTGGGGCGGAGAAAGTCCGGTTACGCTGAAATTGCCGACGCCCCGCAATGTAAGCCTGGTACATACCGCTGACCAGTGAAGGCGGTAATGTAGCGGAGGAGATCAGTACCCGGCTACCCAGCAATCCTGCCCAATGGACCAGACGGGTCAATGCAGGCAAGTCGTTAATATCAAAATCGTCCAACTCATCCAGAACCAGATCGCTACTCATCAAGCGCAGCATGGGCGCAATTTGTCGTCCAGCCCGCTGGGCTTCGGTAGCAGGCATCAAGTGATCAATGGTACAAACCAAAACAGGGGCACTAAGCAGGCTGTTTATACGTGTGTCGCTTATCGCATTAGCCAGTACCGATGATTCCTCCAGCCCGCCTTCGTAGCGAACATCGCCATCTTCTTCCATCAGTGCCTGAGATGACGCTGAACCGCTTTCCTCAGCTTGGCGTTGATAGTATTCAAACAATTGACGACTGGCGGAACCACCTACCCGAATTGCCAGTTCGTCGTCACTGAGTTTGAGATCATCACGGTAACTGCGTCCGGTTTGCAACGTGAGTGTACGCAGGCCCAGCGCAAAGGAAGCCCGAATGCCCTCTTCGGGATTGGCCAGGGCATACAGAATGCGCGCGTTGGCCAGGGTTTTACCACAACCGGTAGAGGCCATATTGACGATAAACGCGCCATTTTTAGTGGTCGACTCCCGCATCTCCGTCGCCAAGTCGGCAGCCTTGTCCTGCCAGCGAAAGCGCTTGTCCCGGCTACGGCGCATCAGCCCCTTGTGACCCACAAGCCGGGGTAGCCCGCGTTCAATCATAGGCAGGGAATGGACGATGCTGCCGGATTTGCGCGCCACCCCCAGAAGATGTTCGGTCAGGCTTTGTTTCAGCACGCCATCATTATGGGTATTCGCGAAGAGGGTATCCCCGCTGTCGCCCTTGACCCGCTGTTTATCGTCTGGATGCAAGGAAGAGTAATGATGGTCCGCCAACATCAAACTCAAGCGCGACAGGTGCATGACATAGAGGTTGTCCAGGCAACCGTCGAGCTTACCGTTTTCGGTCAGCCTCAGTAACTTTTCGGCCAGCGTCGCCAGGCGCTTGCGCCACATCGGCAAAGCCCAGGGCGGCGTTTCTCCGGCGATTGCCCAGTACGGCTCGACATCCCGAGCATCGGCCGACTGAACAATTTCGTTCCACGCCGGTGTAATTCCACCGAGCGGGCTTTCTATCAGGCTAATAGAAAGGTTCTCTTTTTTGGCACCGAACCATTTCTGCTTACCATTCGGGTCATAAGCCGGCACAACCGGTAATCTGTGATGGGACACCACCAACCAAGCGATGGCCGTTGCAACGGGAGGCAGGTTCGCCAGCGGCAGAGGTGTATTTGCATCTATACCGTCCCGCCAAAAGCGACCGGGTAGAGTCCAACTAGCGTCATCGGTGGCGGACGGTTTGATCATCCGACGCAACCAACCCTGATCGGTATCTTTACCGACGAAGGCCAGAAACAAACGCAATGAAACCCACTCGTGACGGTAAAGGTTT
>JALOAH010000186.1 GCA_023228865.1 Porticoccaceae bacterium
AGAACCTGCGCGCCATCGCCCCCGTCGGGCGCATCTTTGAAGTCATTATCTTTACCGGCAATGCCGAGCGCGACGACGTGATCGACGCCCTGCGAGCCGGCGTGGCCGACTACTTCCAAAAACCCCTCAACCTCGACCAGCTGCTCGACGGCCTGAGCCGGGTGATGTCCAAGCTGGAAAAGCGCAGCGCCGAATCGCGCATCAAGATGCTCAGCCACAACCTCCAGGTGCTGTCCAGCTCCCTCAGTGAAATCTGCAACGGCATCGGTATCAGCCTCCCCCATGGCCCAGAAGGACTGGGTCCACTGCCACCGGCTCTGGCACCAGCGGCGTCTCTCGCACCCGCAGCAGCACCTGAAGCGGATGCCTTTCTGATGCCCGACGCTGGCCCTACCGGCAACAAACTGTCGCCGCGCCAGAAGGACGTGGCGGCGCTGATCGCCCAGGGCTTTACCAACTACCAGATTGCCTGCGAGCTGGGCATCTCGGAAAACACCGTCAAAATCTATGTCTCCCAGGTGCTGCGCATTTTCAATATCAGCAACCGCACCCAACTGGCGCTGGCACTTGCCCGCTCGGGGCGGGACGAGTTGCTGCAGAGCAAGCCCGACAGCGATAGCGAGCCTAAAAAACGCCGCGCTGGTACTTAAGCCCAGACTCAGCACCCCTGTTATTTACAAGCAGGACTCACTTACAAGCCGGCGGGGTTCACTTACAAGCGGGTAACCGCTGTGCCTTGGGGAATAAAGCGCTCTGCCATCCCCGGCAGGCGCGGCAGGGGCGCCTTGCCCATGCGGATACAGACATGCAGCAGCTGCCCTGGGGTGCCGTCGCTACCCAGATAGCCAAAGGACGGCTTGCCGTCCATCGCCAGCAATGGTGTCCAGATCAAGCCGCCGCTCTCTTCGCTGCCCTCTCCATTGCCCGCCGGTGCAGAACAACCCCCGTCGATCCAGCTGCTGGACCAAAAGTTGGCAATGGTGGCGGTCACCCGTTTGCTCACCGCTTCTTGATAGTTCTCCGCTGCGGGGTCAATGCGAATGGCACTGCGAGCCGCCTCGGCGCTCAGGTGGTTAAGGCTAAGGGTGAAAAAAAACGACAGGGCATAGGCGGCGATAGCGTATAGCAGGGCAAAGAACAGCACGGATAGTACTGCGAACTCGATAGCAACTGCGCCTTGCTGTTTTTTGGTAATTGAATGTACTGCCATGATGTCTCCTGTGCCTACTGGCTAAGCATCAGCCAGACATAGCGTAAGCGCGTTGCTGACCGGCTGATATTAGAGCAATAGCTTGGCATGGCCGCAGTTAAGATCTTGTAAGTGGACGTCCACCTCGCTGACACGAAGGCCAAGTAGATCCTCCAGGATAGGTCTGAGCACCAAGTCGCCCAACTCATCAAGAAGGCTTTTAAGAATGCCGAGGCCAAAGTGATTTTCCGTCGTTGGGTTGCTGTTGCTGGGAAGCTCGTCTGCTATCAAGGCTACACACCGTCCATCAGAGGTTCCTCCTAGCCCCAAAAGCCCTGAGTTAGTAACACAGCCGTCACCGCCTAGTAGTACTCCTAGTAGCCCACTGAGTAGATCGCCCACAAGGCCAAGAAGCCCCCCCAACAGCCCTCCGAGAGAGTCACTGCTTGCCTCGGCAAGCTCCTCTATCTCTTCGATTTTCGCTTTTCTGCATTGCCTGTTGCCGCACTCAGCAGGCTCAACAGAATCCCATATCTCTTGTGCGATGACTTTATTCTGTTCATCAGAAACACTTACCGTGCTTTCTCCAATCAGTGCATTCAGCAGGAGATTGACCAAGCCCTCTACCAACGTCCCTATATTGAGAGAGTTACTGCCAACAGTAGCAAAATCAGTTCTACCTGCCATTTCGGACCAATCAGGGGGGAGATTGGTATGGTCCAGAGACAGGTATACCTTTTCTTCTGGTATGTCTAACAAGTTCAGAGAGAGAGGCGACCCTCCTGTTCTGTCCAGCTTCAACAGGCCAAGAATATCCAGATAGTTTGTGCCTGCCATATAGCTGTCGCAGCTTGCATGCTTGCTAAACAGCTGGCTTTCATCCCGAGGCAGTCCGATACATAGTGCTCCCACCGTGCCGCTGGCGGCAATTTCGGCATGATCCCGGTCAGTATTGCCCGTTTGCTGTGCAGCAAACGGGGTGCAGGTGTTTTCCTCCAACACCCCCTGACCGGTCACCAGGTCAAGGGAAATAGGCAGGTCGATATGGATCAGGTTTCCTAGCCCCAAGATGGAGACAAGGCTGTTGAGGGTTTCCACTAGATCGCCTGTCTTAACGCGGATATAGGTCCTCACCTGGGCGGTATAGGCTTTGGCTCCTTCCCGAATAACCTGGCCGGAAGCATCTCTTTTGGTCGGCGCGCCAATGGTGATTGACGGCGGCTCAACCACACCCACTTTGGTTTCAACTTCTACAAGCCCCAGCAGGTTGATATTCAGGCGATCAACACTGAGGGCATGTTCTCGAGTCGCAATACCTATCGCTGTCTCCAAAATGCCCAGTGCGCTCAGCTCGGTACTGAGAGCGGAACTGGCGCTTTGACTGTCGGGGGCGATAATTTCGGCAAACAGGCCGGGTGGCCCGCCCTCTTGGGTGAGCAACGGGAGGGTGAGATTCAGATAATCTATCCCGGTGTCGGCTTTTAGCGCGTTCAGAATATCAACGCCCAGATCAAGAAGTTCACTTTGCCCGGCTACGGTGGCGGTTGCTGCAATCAGGTCAAGCACATTGACTTCTTCGGTTGCCAGCAGATCGTTGAGACCGCCTACTGTCAGGTCCGTCGTGATGGGCAAGCCCAGTTCTTTAAGCAAACCATCGGGGGTGATGTCCACGTTAGCCAAACCTTCATAACTGCCGACGGTTAGCTCATCTACGTCGAGACCGACCAAGCCCAGCACACCAGCTAATACAGACTCGCTATCGAAGCGGATTAAACGCGAGCCTACAGAAAAAGCAGCGATAGGCTCTTCTGAGCCTGCTACGGCGCTGGCTTGCAGGGTGACGGAATCGCTTGCACAAAGGTCGAATAGGCAGCCGGCGCGTATCACCAGGCTGGCGGGGACGGTTTTGCCTGTAATCACCTGAATTATCGGGCTGGCATCGTTGAGTGCAGAGACTTCGCGAACCCCATCCGCATTGGTGGTGAGGTCGACACAAGTGACGGCGATAATGTCGCCGCCGCTAGAAAAAAGCTGGTTGCGCGCAGCAGCCTGCTGCACAAGGGTTGCCGCATAGTTGTCAGCGTCGTCCTCGACGAGGCAGCTGCCTTTGCGGGAGACGGCTTCCAGAGCGGCCATATCCGCCACCCGTTGCAAGGAGCGTTTTTCCAGATACAGACGGCCGCTGTCGAGCACCAGTACCAGCATCAAGGCAAAAGCTGCCAGAACAATGGCGAAAAGAACGGCAAAGGCGCCTTGCTGGTGGTGTCGGGAGGTGGGGCGGCGGTTGCATTTTTCCATGGTGAAACCTCCTTGTGCGGTGCATGGGATCAATCGCAGTCGCTGCCGATGCACAACGCTGCCTCACCACGGATTTCATTGGGCAATTGTACGAAGGGCAGGGGAAGAATAATGTTCCGGGGGCTGGGATGGCGCAGGCAGACCCGCCATAGATTGCCGTCCATCTGCAAAAAGCCTGCGTCTGGATAACCCGGGCAGTTATGTACCCACTGGGACGGCAGCCAGCTGCGTTTGATAACGTCGCTTACTTGCTGTTGCAAATCGCGGGGTTCGCCGGGCTGGTAGCGGGCGGTAACCGCCTCCCGCAGCGCCTCGCTCGCCACTTGCTGATAACTGGTGGCCAGCAGCAAGGGGCCAAAGTAGCCCACTATGCCGTACAGCAGCATCAGCAGGATCATAAATATCAGGCTAAATTCTATGGCGGCGGCGCCTCTGGAGCGGCTGGCGGGGCAGGACTTTAGAAGAAGAGCTGCTCTCATAG
>JALOAH010000187.1 GCA_023228865.1 Porticoccaceae bacterium
AACGATCTGATAGAGAAGGGTTTGCTCGGGTCGGTGGCTCTGGTAACGACCAGTATCCCGATCCCGGCTGGCCGTCCTGGCCGCCACATGAGGCATGTTCCGCGTCCTTGCAATACTGTGTTTACACACAGTCTATCGCTTAGCGGAAAGTTCTTTTACCCTCAGCCGAAATGCCTGCCGTTGCTAGACATTGCCAGCCAGTGCCCGTCACTCCCACTCTATTGTAAATAAGCCTTTTTTATCGCAGTTTTTTTGCGCTTACCCTGATGCAATAGGCCACCTTGTGTCCTTCTCGGTATAGATAAGAATGAGGCCAGACTGCCCCCGGTTTGATGATAGTTTTCACCGTTGGCATTCGCCTACCGCCTCTGCAAGCCATGTAAAAAAATGACTCCCTACAGTTAGCATCCCACGCCTTTTTTCTGCATTTTCAACCGTCAATTTCTCCTCGGCTGTTTATCCCGCCATGGCAATAGCCACCGCTGCCATTGGCACCTGCGACAATTTGTCACATCCCCAAACAGACCGGTTTCCCCTACTATCACGCCCGCCAAAAAATGCTACAACAAGGGGAAATCCGTGTTTATTCGCTCTCATCACTGGGCTATTGCCCTGACCATTACCCTGCCCTCTGCGGGTCTTGCCGACCATAAAACACCTGCCGCCAATGAAATCACCGATATTCTGGTGACGGCGCCTGACACCCAGAACCGCCAGGGCGCAACCACGCTTGGGAAAGATGACTTTGCTGTTCAACGAACCACCACCAGCGATACAGCCTCCCTGTTAAAGAATATTCCTGGCGTGAGCCTGTACGGCGCCGGTGGCGTGTCGAGCCTGCCGGTCATTCACGGCCTCGCAGATGATCGACTGCGCATCCAGGTGGATGGCATGGACCTGGTTTCCGCCTGCGGGAATCACATGAACCCGCCCCTTTCGTATATTGATCCCAACCAGGTGGACACCATCGAAGTGTTTACCGGTGTCTCCCCGGTCAGCCAGGGCGGCGATAGCATCGGCGGCAGTATTAGTGTGCACTCCATCGATCCCACATTTGCCCGCGAGGAAGAGGCCACCCTGGCCCGGTACTCACTGGGATCTTTTTACCGGAGTAATGGCAACAGCAGTGGCGCCAACCTGTCTGCAGAACTGGCTTCCCACAGGCTCAACCTCAACTACAGTGGCGCTTTTGCGAAAGCGGATAACTATCACGCCGCAGAAGACTTTAAAGCCGCAGGGCCTGCTGCCCTGGGAAGAAGCTGGCTGGAGGGTGACGAAGTAGGCTCTACTGCCTATGAAACCCAGAACCATAAACTCAGCCTCGCCACCCAGTGGGAAAATCACCTGTTGGCTTTTAGTGCGGGTTACCAGCACATTCCCTACCAGGGCTTTCCCAACCAGCGTATGGATATGCTGGACAATACCAGTGTCCAGCTGAGCCTGCGTCACCACGGTGACTACGAATGGGGCAATGTGGAAACCAGCCTTTACCGGGAACGAACCCGCCACGAAATGAATTTCGGTGACGATAAGCAGTTCTGGTACGGTGACGCACCGGGCATGCCCATGGACACCGAAGGTGAAAACACCGGGCTGACTGTGGCTGTCGACTACAAGCTGTCAGAGACCGATCTGCTGACACTGGGTACGGATATCCAGCGTTACCGCCTGGACGATTGGTGGTCTCCTTCCGGCAGCGGCATGATGATGTCCCCCAATACCTTCTGGAATATTCGCGATGGCGAGCGGGACCGCGATGCCCTGTTCGGAGAATGGCAATCCCGTTGGAACAGCCAGTGGTCAAGTATCATGGGGGTGCGCTATGAACGTGTCACCATGGATACCGCTGACGTGCAGGGCTACAGCATGATGTACACCCCGGACGCCCTGGCCTTCAACGCCAGGGACCACGGGCGCACCGATGATAACTGGGACTTTAGCGCCTTGGTCTATTTCACCCCTGACAATCAGCAGAGTTACAGTCTGGGGCTGGCCCGTAAAACCCGCTCACCCAACCTCTATGAGCGCTATACCTGGTCCACTGTGGGTATGGCCATGCGCATGGTTAACCTGGCCGGGGACGGTAACGGCTATGTGGGCAACCTGGATCTGGAGCCGGAAATCGCCCACACCCTGAGTTTTTCTGCCGACTGGCACGATAACAAGAGCGAGCACTGGCAGTTGAGTATCGCGCCCTATTACACCCTGGTGGACGACTACATAGACGCCGCCCCTTGCACCACCATGATGTGCAATATGTCCAACAGTCTGTCAGGGTTCAGATACCTGACCTTTGCCAATAACGATGCCCGCCTCTTCGGCGTTGATATCTCGGGCTTTTGGCATTTGGCAACAGTAGCTGGTATCGGCGATTTCAGTCTTCACGGCATGGTGAGCTATGTGGACGGTGAAAACACCACAACCGATGACAATCTCTACAACATCATGCCCCTGAATGGCACGTTCAGGTTGGAGCACAGCTCCGGCACCTGGAGCAACAGTCTGGAACTGCAACTGGTGAGCGCGAAGGATAACGTCTCTGCCGTACGCAATGAGCTGGATACTGCAGGCTATGGCCTGGTGAATCTGCGCAGCAGCTATAGCTGGCAACAACTGCGCCTTGATGTGGGCGTGGAGAACGCCCTGGACAAAGGTTACGAATTGCCCCTGGGTGGGGCCTATCTGGGCCAGGGCATGACCATGAGCCCAACAGGTGTTCCCTACGGTGTTGCTGTCCCCGGTATGGGGCGGTCATTTTATGTGGGTATCAACCTGAGCTTTTAGGCGCACCCGGGTTAAGCCGAACGAAGATGGCTGTTTAACCACTGAGTGAGCTGGGGCAATGTCATCGCCCCAGCCTGCTGTGCAACCGGACTGCCGCCCTTGAAGATCATCACTGTGGGAATACTGCGGATCTGAAAACGGGCGGCTGACTGCACGGCCTTTTCTGTATCCACCTTGATAAACCGGGCTTTGGTTTGCCACTGTCCCGCCGCCTGTGCAAAGACCGGTGCCATCATCCGGCAGGGTCCACACCAACTGGCCCAGAAATCCACCACCAGGGGCAAACCCTCACGCTCCAGCAAACGGCGAAAAAAGCTGTCATCCGCCGCAATGGGTTCACCGTCCAACAGCCTGCTCTTGCACTTACCACAACGGGGATTGTCCTCGAGCCGTTCAGCATTGAGCCGGTTAGCGGACTGGCAGTGGGGGCATAGGGTTTCCAGCATAGGGTTGTTCCTGTTAGTGACAGCACGATTATTGACAGATATTACCCATCTACACAGCAATAATAGTCGCCAGCAGTTCTTTGGCAATGGAGCAGAATAAAATTGCAGGGGAAGCTTTGCTATTTGTAACAGGCCCCCTGTAATCTAGACAACTTTTAATGAAGGCGCCAAGATTTTAATGACCTTATTAATCAAAACCCTTTTCTGGCTAGCCTGTACGGCAGTGACAGCAGCCTCCCTGGCGCCCACTGAATACTTGCCACCGGTATTTAATTGGTGGGACAAGGCTCAACACACCCTCGCCTTTCTTGTTCTGGGTCTAATGGGTTATTGGGCTTATGGACAGAAAAACCGGACCTGGATATTAGTCGGCTTATTGGCCCTGGGCGGACTTATAGAAATCGCCCAGGCCGCCACCGGCTGGCGCTACGGTGACTTAGCCGACCTGTTGGCGGATGGCGTGGGGTTGTTACTGGCAGCGCTGTTGATATGGATTAAATCCACGCTACAGGCCTAGGCGACATCGGCGGCCTGCCTTTCCCTGACCACCTGAAGACTGCGGCTTGCTGCCCAGATCAACAGGCCTGCCAAACGTAACGTATAGGAAGAATAAACGCCCTTTTCACCCAAGTCCAACAGCTTTGGACCGCAGTTGACTCTTTCGACACCCCTGCGATGCAACCCAATCCGGCTGACGGGGAGCCAGCAACGCTGAAAATTT
>JALOAH010000188.1 GCA_023228865.1 Porticoccaceae bacterium
AGCACAAACGCGACGTCTCGTTCACCCCCCTGGCCATGCCGAGTCTGGCGGGACCTGGCGCTATTTCCGTCACTATCGGTCTCACCTCCATGGCCCGAAACTGGGTGGATTTTATCTCCATCATCGTGGGAATCCTGTTCGTGGCAGTCATGGTCTACACCACCTTGCGCCTCTCCACACGCCTGGTGAAAGTGCTGGGGGTGAATGGCTTGCACGCCATGACCAAGATCATGGGGTTTTTGATCCTCTGCGTAGGAGTGCAATTCATTGTGACGGGAATTACCGAAGTGCTATCTAGCCCTGAATTAATACATAACATCCTCAGAGCTATAGAAAGCGCTCCACACACTTCCCTTTAAGCCAAAGGAGCAGGTAACTGGAACCATTACAACCAGACTGAACAAACATTGAATAGCAGCGACAGGCCCAGGTCCAACGACTAAACCTTTAGTGTTTTTCTGGCTGACCTGCTTTCAGATAGAGTACCGCTGCTACAATAGGTGTCCAGGCAACAACCAACCACGCCCAGGTGTAGGCAGGTATCTTCAATATAATCACAGCCCAGGGTGCCAGCCACAGCACATTGATAACCATTACCAGCACTGTCACCTTGCGATGACCAGCCTTCTGATCACCTTGCCAACGACGTGCAAGGTGTTGATAGGCATGGCTACGGTGTGCTTCATACCAGCGCTCACCGCGGATAAGGCGAGTAAATAGCGTAATGCTGGCATCAATTACAAAAACCGATGCCAACACTAACCAGCAGCCATAGCTTAGCCAGCCTCGCTGTATCGTCAGCAGCGCTACCGTAAAAATGATAAACGACAGCCAAGTACTTCCCACATCACCCATGAAAATTTTGGCTGGTGGCCAATTCATGGCGAGAAACCCCAGGATGGCAGCGGCTATACACAGGATAAACAGCCATAACACCTCACTCCTGACCGCTGGCTCAACCCAAACCAACAAACCTGCGGCGACTGCCAGCATGGACAACCCCTGCACGCCGGCCAGCCCATCAATACCATCCATAAAGTTGAATAAATTTACCCACCATACTCCTGCCACTAACAAAACTAGCAACAACGGCCAACCTTGCAATGCACCGAGCCCTGGGAAGTCCCAGGCTGGCAACACGCCAACCAGTAACAGGAAAACTCCAACCACCAACAATTGCACGCCAAAACGCAGCCCTGCTGGCACATGGCCCATGTCGTCCCACAATCCCAAGGTCGCCAATAACAAACCCAACAATAAAGGATAAAGAGGCTCGCTCTGCATCACAGCGAACCATCCTGCCACCAGCGTTATCGCCACAACCATACCGACCCCACCTCCGGTGGCTGTCGGCTTCACATGGCTTGAGCGGTGATTGGGAGCTTGAATCAAGCCAAGTGGTGCAGCCAAACACAGTACAAACCGTGTTGCCAGCCAAGCCACACCAAAGCTAAACAGCAGTACTGCCAACTGCTCTCTCACGGCACCAAATCCTCTGATCGTGGCTGAAATGGTCGCGGCTGAAAACCTAGATCACGCTGTGCATCAGTGTGATCAAACACCAAGTCAGAACTCATGCGCTCAACCATTGCTACAGACCAGTGGCGATAACGAGGCAAACAGCGCAACAACATCACGGCAAGGCGAAAAACCCATAGCGGTACCGTTGCAACATATGGCTTCTGACCCAAGGTGATAAATATTCGCCGCACCAGCTCACGATAGGGCAGCCTCTCTGCACCAGATAGGTTATAGGCTCTATTCGCACTGACTGGCAAGTGCAGTGCAGCGGCGCAGGCACTTGCCACATCGTCAACATGAACTGGCTGGCGCAAGCCGTTAGCCTCGCCCAAGATAGGGAAAAACCGGAACTTGCGAATAAAGTGTGCTATCTCAGCAACGTTCTTATCGCGGCCAAGCCCATAAATCAACGTAGGTCGCAATACCACCCATGAGATGCCTCGACTCTTCGCCCAAGAGGCCAAGCGCTCCTCAGCATCGATCAAATTGGCTGCAACTGCCATCTCCGCCACGTCGTCAGAATTAAGTTTGGTGAAACGACTGGTAGAAGACAGCACTACCAACCGCCGCACCCCGCTTGCCTCCAACAACGGGAAGTAATCTGACAACAACCAAATAGGTGCGAGGGAAATCCAGTACGGGGTCGGCTCTGCGCTTATCTGAGCAAGCAGCTGTCGCCACTCAACGCCAGTACTATCACCGCCAGCACTATCATCGCCGGGCTTACGCGAATATGCTGACACTCGCCAGCCCTCTTGCACCAACCGTGGCAGCAAACACTGCCCGACTAAACTACTCGCCCCCAGCACACCTACCCGACAAGACTCAGCCACGACGCTCCTCTGACCTGGCAAGTAGACGCCGCCCAGTATGCCACGACGAAATCAGAGCAAAGCGAAACCATACCCCCATCACTACAAACAACCACATCAATCCAGAGTATTCGGAGCGGAAAAATTTTTTGTAAAAGCGCAGCATCCCACGGTGTTTGTGCCACTCAACAAAGATGGGTCGACTGCGGCTACAAGCTCCTCCGACATGCATGACCAATGCATCTGGCACAAAAAAGATCTGCCAGCCCTTGAGTTTAAAACGCATACACCAGTCAAGATCTTCGCAGTGCAGAAAGTAATCTTCATCCCACAAACCAACATCATCAATAGCAGCCCGTTTGACCAGCATACAGGCCCCGGAAATAGCTTCCACCTGAACAGGTGCATCAGGCGGCGGCATCTTATGGAGTAGGAAATCAGGGAAAGCTGAGGGGAAAAACCGCGTTAAGAAAGAAAGTCCAAACGCTCTCACAAATGCCTGCTTCGGCGTAGGAAAATTTCTCCTCCCTCCGCGCTGTTCAGAGCCATCGGGATTACACAGCATCCCTCCTACCATCCCAATGGTCGCCGAACTTCGCAGCACCTCAGCCAGTCGGTTCAAGGCTCCGGATGTCAGCTCACAGTCGGGATTGAGAAATAACACTATATCTGCTTCGGAGGTCTGCACACCGATATTGCACGCCTTTGCGAAACCCAGGTTCCCGCCATTTCGTATTATTGCCATGCGGCTATCTGCTATGGCTCTCTCTACCGTCGCAATGCTACCGTCAACCGAACCGTTATCAACGACAATTACACGATGAACACCAGCTTCTAAAGCGGAGTCCACACAACGCAGCAACAAGTCGCCCGAGTTATAGTTGACGATAACAACATCACAGCACTGAAGAGGGGCACGCGTCATAGAAGTTGAGCTTTCCAATTTAACTATTGTTTTTCGCAACTGCATCACCAGCCTAATGCTAACCCTTCAAAGGAGCCAGGCGAGTGTAAGCGCTCCGACACAGTATTGAATTGCGTGCCCCGTATGATAGCGGAAATCGCTATCAGCCCCTCACTTCTCCCTCCGTTAGCGCGGAACCTCAATTGTGCGGAAGATAAACTGGCCCTGGCGCAGGAAGCGCACCAACACCGGTGTGCCGCGAGGAATCTTGCCCCGCAGAGTGCGATATTCCCGGACATTGGTCACTCTGGCATTACCCAGCTGGACGACGACGTCGCCGGGTCTGAGGCCCGCCAGATGAGCGGGGGAACCCGGCGCCACCTGATCGATGACCACCCCACCGCCAATGCCGAGGCTGGCACTTGTCTCCCCGTCCAGGTTCTGCACCGACATGCCCAGCACATCGCCATCGGGGCCCGTCTCTTCAGCGACTTCTTGCGCCTCGTCCTCCGGCATGGCGCCGATCTTGACACTGACAGTGCGGCTGCGACCATCGCGGATCAGCTTGGCATCGACCTTGCTGCCGGGGGACAACAGACCCACCTGATGTGGCAGATCGCCAGACGTATTGATAGACCTGCCATTGAACTCCACGATCACATCCCCCGGCTTGATACCCGACTGCTCTGCCGGGCTGTCGGCGA
>JALOAH010000189.1 GCA_023228865.1 Porticoccaceae bacterium
CGTGGCTGAGGATAATCGAGGATAACGACTCCTCTGCAGCCGCCGGAACCCGGGGCTCCCTGGTTCCGGCGGTGCGCTTCGTTTCTCAGCACACCTTATGAGCGAGCCTAAAGCATAGGGTGTGCCGGCCCAGGGGGGCGTATCGGCGGTCTTTGCCCGGCGCCTAGCTCCCCGTGGCCGGTGAAACGTCAACATCTCCTGGCTGTGGCTGGCTGCATCAGCGCCTTCAAATATCCAGGCTGCCCAGCCCCTGCAGTCCCGTCACCGCCAATTGGTTGAATTTTTCGCTCATGAAATCGGCGCTGAAGGGGAAATCATTGCGCACCCACCAGGTCAACAGTCCGATCAGGGCGCTGGTCAGGTAGTGGACGATGGCTTCCACCTCCTTTTCCGGGAGACTGCTGACGGTATGCTTCTTCAGCCAGTTCCGGGTCTGGATTACCAGCATGTTGCGCATGTGGTGAGAGGCCACCGTCGCCGAGTCGAGATTGAGGAAGGCTTTGGCCATGGACTTCCATTCCTCGGCACCGCGGAACAGCACGATGGCGAAGTTGGGGTAACCGGCGTCTTCCTCCGATTCGATGAAGATATCGTCGGCTGAGCTGACGCCGATATCCTGGAAACCGCTGAGCAGCAGGTCGTCCTTGTCCTTGAAGTGGGCATAAAAGCTGGAACGCGCGATATTGGCACGTTCCACCAATTCGGTGACGGTGATGTCCTCGTAGGGCTTTTCCTCGATCAGTTCCGATATGGCCCGGCGCAGGGCTTTGTGGGTTTTATCAACGCGGCGGTCGGTTTTCATGGCTGCTTCCATGTCGGACAATCAGCCGATTCTAGTCTGATTTCGGACAGCCGCCAATGATCTTGCGCAGGTGTGGGGTGTTTGGCCGTCTGGGGTGTGGCCGGTGCCGCGAGGCGCCGCCTTCTATCTTTGAGCGGACCAATTTCACATTTCGATGATGCTGTGCAGGTCGATCCGGGCCCCGCTGGAGCCAGTGGGGCCCGGTGTCTTCCGACTTAGAACTGATACCTCACATCGACGCCGTAGGCTTTCGGCATGCCCGGACTGCGCACGGCAAAGCCAACGCTGGAGTACTGCTCAAAAGCATGGGTGAAATACTCCTTGTCGGTCAGATTCTGTCCCCACAGAGCCACAGACACGCCGTTGTGAATATCCAGAGACAGTCGTCCACTCCATAAACCGTGGCCTGGCATCGTCATGTTTTTATTGATGAAGTCCAGGTCGCGCAGCTGCTCGGCGTTAAAATGGGGCTCCGCCGTTCGCTGGCTAAAGGATTTGTCGTCGGTGTAGGTGTAGCTCACATGGGCTGAAAGAGTGCCGACAGCAAGCTCGAAGGCCTGGGTGGCGCTGATTGTATAAACCCATTCAGGAGCGTTTGACATCCTTTCATTGCTCCGATCGTAAAATACCACCCCGTCGGGGGTGAGGGCCTTATCGATAAAGGTGCCATCCTTGTATTCGGAGTCCAGGTAGACAACGGCAGCCTTGACCTCCATCCCGTCCCAGGGCAAGGCGGTGCCTTCAAACTCGACCCCGTAGGTTCTGGCATCACCGGCGTTCTGGGTTGCCTGAGTGGTCCGGTTGTCGATTACATCACTGGTGATGCGCTGGAGATCCTGGGTTTCAATGGCAAACAGCGCTATGTTGGTGCGCAGGCGGCCATCAAAGGCGTCCAGTTTCATGCCCACCTCAATATCCGTTGCCTCTTCGGGATCGAAAGATTCGTCACCGGGCAGTACTGGGCGGGTATTGAAACCACCGGCCATGGATGCGTTGCTCATCTTGGCATACAGGAACATGTCATCGTTGACTCGATAATCCAGGCCCAATACCCAAGCGGGGTAGCTGAACGATTCGTCGAAGCCTTGGCTGCCCGTGAAGGAAGCGACGGAACCATCTTCATTGAGGGTAAATCCCGACCTGGCTTTGGTGGTGATTCCCCGGTCATCCCAGGTATAGCGGTAACCGACCGTGGCGCGCAACTTGGGTGTGAAGTTGTAGTTGACCTGGGCAAACACCGCTTTTGATTTTGACCGGATATCCGACAGGTTGAGTCCCGTAGGCACGAGACCGGTAAAGCCGAAGACATCGGAAATTGAGCGTTCGTCCCCTTCTTCCTTGAAGTAGAACACGCCGCCGATGAAATCGATATCATCCCAGGAGGTGGAAAGTTGCAGCTCCTGGCTGAACTGATTCTGATCATAGATGGAATAGAAACTCAGTAACCGCAGTGGTGTGCCATCCATATCCAGGCTGTTGGTCATGAAATTCGTACGACGGGCGGTAATGGATTTCAGATGCCAATCGCCGATATCCCAGTCCAAGGTGGCGGAGACCCCAGACATCCTGCCGATATCATAGGGATCATCCATCAGCGAAAGACCGGTCTGGGGATCTCCGTAAGTCTTGTCGAAGTCGCTTTTGCCGTAAATGAAATCGGTGTAATCATAGCCATGATTGGCAAATGCCTGGCCAATGGTTCCGAGCGCTGGGCCAAAGGGCATGAGGTTGTCGTTTATGCCGATAACCGTCATAGGGTTACCGTTGTCCTTGTACCTGGATTTGTCCGCCATCAGTGACAAGGTGACGGGCAGATCCACCGGGTCCCAATTCAGGGTTGCGCGGGCGCCCCAACCTTTGTCCAGTTCTCTGTAGGTCTTGCCGGTGGTTTCATTGTCAAATGCACCGTCGTTGGTTTCGTATTTGCCGGCGATCCTCATCGCCAATTCATCGGTCAAAGGGATATCGACGCCGCCTTCAAAGCGGCGGCTGCCGAAATTGCCAATCCCTGCGGTTAGGTCGCCGCCGAATTCGCTGCCTGGTTGTACTGTGGTGACGTTGAGCGCGCCGCCGGTAGTGTTGCGGCCAAAGAGAGTGCCCTGGGGGCCGCGGAGAACCTCTGCCTGAGCGATGTCAAACAACGCGAAATTGGCTGATGTCATGCGAGCGTAGTTGACGCCATTGACATAGATCGCCACTGCGGCGTCGGTGGCTGAGTTTGCTTCGTTTTTGGATTGGCCGCGAATCGACATGATCATCGTGCCGGGGCCGCCCGCTGCACCGTTTGCGATGGTCACGGTAGGTGTGGTCCGCACAATTTCCGATATCTTGGTGACGCCGGAATTGATCAAGGTTTCCCGTGTCAGCGCAGTGACGGCAACGGGTGTCTGCTGCAGGCTCTCCTCGGTCTTCCGTGCTGTTACCAGAATCTCCTCGATCTGTGCGAGAGCAGGTACCGTCAGGGCGCTGGCGGCAATAGTCAGGCTTGTATGCAATAGACTGCGTTTGATGTTCATCGTGTATCCCTCTTAATTGGTGTCTCTTTGTTATATGTGGGTTGACTTTCATGCTTATAAGGAGCGCCAGGCCGGGGTGGCGTAAGCCCTCTCCTGTCACCCGGCTGGCACAGTATTCGGCAAATCCATGCCATAAATACCGCACCCGGTATCCATGCTGGCGCGGTGATTTCCAAAGTGGGTAAATGAAAAAAGCACGGCTCGGTATCGACGTGTTGCTTCATTTGCCGCCAGACGACGGCATGTCATCGCCGGACCGATAGGCGGCGGATGCTGGATCACTGACGCACTTGACGATCTGGCTGCGGTCGTAATCCGCCCCCGGAACTTTACGGCCGAACTCCGGCTCTTTCCGTGCGTTGGCTGGCGTGAGAGAGCTGAATCGGTGGCAGCGGATTCGAGAGGTGGGCTCGCGATATGAAAATTTCTGTCGGTATCGACCAGTGAATGTCATTTCGTTATTGTGATTTGGCTTGGGTTATTGTCGGTAACTAAACGGCTCCGTTCACTATCGGGCGCGCCGTTTTTTTTGTCCAATGAAAAAATGCGGGGTAGTGATGAGTTTTTTGCATGGGGAGGGAATCCCCCGGGCACAGCCCG
>JALOAH010000190.1 GCA_023228865.1 Porticoccaceae bacterium
GGCCAGAGCGCAGCTGATGAGGCTGCTTTACCAGTGCGTTTTGTACAGGCCGATGCCCTTGCTGACAACAGTGGGTGTTGGCTGCCGACGGATGGTCAGGTAGTGGCTTTGCACGCTTGCGGCGATTTGCACACTACTCTGATGCGCCATTGGGTGGCGAGTGACAGTCAGCGGCTGACGCTATCTCCTTGCTGTTACCACCTGATTAGTAGTGACGGTTATCGCCCTCTCTCCAAGCGTGCCGCCGCCAGCCGTTTGCGCTTGGCAAAGCTGGATCTGCAGTTGCCGTTGCGAGAGGTTGTCACCGGGGGACAGGGAGCAGGGCGCAAGCGGCACATTGAGGTACTGTGGCGATTGGCCTTTGACGAATGGCAGCGAGAAGAGCGGGGCTGTGATCAATACTTGCCGCTGCCGGCATTTCCCAAAAGCTTTCTGGCAGGCAGCTTCGCGGATTTTGTGGTCTGGGCAGCGCAAACCAAGGGGCTTGCCCCGCCGAGTTCATTGAATGAGGCGCATTGGCTGCAGTGCGGACAAGCGCGCTTGTCGCTGGTACGGCGGATGGAGCTGGTCAGCCACTTGTTCCGCCGACCGCTGGAGGTGTGGCTGCTGCTCGACAGGGCACTGTATCTTGCGGAGTATGGCGCGCGGGTGCGAATTGGTACTTTCTGCGACTGGTCGGTAACGCCGCGCAACCTTGTGATTGACGCTCAGCGCATATCCTTTAGTTAAAGGTACTAGTTAAAGGTGCGGTTAGAGCCTGACGGCTTGGTCAACTTTTCTAAAGGAAGGCGATAGCCGCCACATCAACAGTACACCAATAATAAGCAAGATTGTGGCGATCGTCATCGCCCAGGGGGCGCCTATATGCTTGCTGGCAAAAGCCAAGGGAATGGTACCTATAGGTGCCAGGCTCAAGGACATCATGGTGATAGTGGTGATACGGCCACGTATATAATCTTCAGCCATCAACTGCACGGAGGTGTGCACCAGGGTTTGGGAAAATACCGAGGCGCCGTAGATGCCTACTACCATTAGAGCTGCAACCCAAAAGCTGGGGGAGTGAGAGAATAGCAGTAGGAAAAAAGCCATTACCAAGGTGCCGATCACCATGGACTTAACCAAACTGTTTTCATTGAGCAGCCCCATGATAGCTGAGCCAACCAACCCACCAATACCCATAGCGGCCATCATTATCCCCAGTCCACTACCCCCGGCCTGCCAGATATCATCTACAAAAACTACCATCAGGTTTTGCAGGGGAATCACGATAAGCAGAGGTAAGGTGCCAAATAAAATCGTCAGCCCCAGGCTTTTGTTGTGTACGATATAAGCAAAACCTGCAGCAGTTTCCCCTAAGAACCCTTCGCGTGCGGTGTTGCTGGCTGGGTAGGGATTCAGCTTGAAAGTACACGCCAGAGAAAGAAGATGCACACTGAGTAGAAAACCATAGCTGTAAACCATACCTGCAAGGTCCGCCACTATGCCTACAATAGCGGGGCTGGTCATACGGGCGATATTGATTCCGGCAGAAATCATTGCTGTCGCCTTGCCGAGATTGGGTTTTCCCACGGCCTCCACTAACATAGCGGTGCGGGCAGGCATAATAAAGGGAAAGGCAACGCTTGCCGCCGCTGCACTAATCAGAAGATAGCCGAAGGTAAGATGTCCGGTAAGCAGCAACATCAAGATAAAAGACTCGGTACCGACTACCACCGCTTGAGCAATAAGTATTAACTTACGCCGCTCTACTCGATCTATGATGACACCAGAGATCAGGGACGTGCTCAACATGCATACTGCGAACACCAGGTTGATGTAAGCAAGAGACATCTCGTCTCGGGTAAGCTCCCAGGCCAATAGCGACCGCAACAACACGGTAGCAAAAAAACCGAAAAACAAAGTGGTGTTGCCAGCGAGTAGCCAACGGAATTGAATGTTGGCCGAGAGTTTTTTCCATGGACTGGACAGAGGTTTCATTCTAAAGATGGGTTTCCCGATGCGCAGCAGCTCCGACTTCGCCGAGCTGGATAAGGCTCTTCCCTAGTGTAATATGGTTGGAGGCACGAATGTTGAGCTGTGGTAAACAAATTACACAAGCTTACACCTGATGGGGTTTCAGGCACAGAGCAACTTCCCATAGGACCAGTGGGGAGGGCGGGGTGCTCTGTTCGTTCTACTGGTTTTGTTAGGCTGAAGTGTGCAGCCCGCATTCACGCCTGTCGAGCACCTTCGTGGGGTCGAAATAGTGTCGACATGTAGGGAGGTTATGTGTTTCTACATACGCTTGCAACTGCTCATTGCTCCAGTAGAAGACCGGTGCAACTCTAAGCAGGCCCCGGCTATCGAGGCTGAGGATGTCGAGAGACTTACGAAAATCCGTCTCTTGTTGGCGGATACCGGTTATCCACACTTGCGCCTGCAAGTCACCAATAGCACGCTGGAATGGTTCCAGCTTGACTTGTCGAGTGAATTCCTGATGCAGTGCTTCGTC
Organism: Porticoccaceae bacterium; assembly: GCA_023228865.1. Next base: position 2,492 of record JALOAH010000190.1, read on the forward strand.
ATCGTCCGGGTGCGGAATGCCGCCCATCAGCGCATTGCGACGTTCGGCTGTCATTTGCGGGATATAAACACGAAAATCCAGTTGTAGCTCGTCAATGATTTTTTCTGCCGTGCGGTAGGCGTCGGGCATGTTGTAGCCGCTGTCCACCCATACCACCGGCAACTCGGGAGCAGTCTGCTTGATCATGTGCAGCAGAGCCGCAGAGTTGGGGGAAAAACTGGTAGAAGCGAATACGCGCAGTCCCAGCTCCTGGGCCCAGCGGATAATTTCCTGCGGCGTCTTGTCGCGCAGCTGTTGGTTGAGTTGGTCTAGCTCGGATGCCTGAAACATGGATTGTCCTGAAAACCTCGCCGAAGCGATGTTGCTGTGGTGCGCTTGCTGATTCATGGATTGTAAATTCACCGAGGTCTCTCAGCTCCCTATCCAGGCCGGGATAGGTAATCCCTTGCGCTCGAGAAGGGCTGGATTGAACAGAGTGTTCTTGTAGGGGTGCCCATAATCGCAAAGAATTGTGACGATGGTATGCCCGGGCCCAAGCTCCCGCGCCAGTTCGATGGCACCTGCTACGTTGACGCCGCTGGAGCCACCGAGGCAGAGGCCTTCGTGTTGCAACAGGGCAAAAATTTGTTCGAGGGCCTGGCGATCACTGATGGCGTAGGCGTTGTCCACCTGCGCCTGGCGGTAGTTATCGGTCAGTATGCTGATCCCGATACCCTCCATGATGGAGCTGCCTTCACCTTCCAGGCGGCCATGATGATGGTGGTTGTAGAGGGCAGAACCCTCCGGGTCCGCTACTGCGATACGGATGTTGCGATTGCGCTCTTTGAGGTAATTGCTTACGCCAGCCAGAGTGCCGCCGGTGCCGACGGCACACACAAAGCCATCCACTTTGCCCTCAGTCTGTGCCCAGATCTCTGCGCCAGTGGTGTCGTAGTGGATGCGACTATTAGCTGGATTGTTAAACTGATCTGCGCAAACGGCCCCGTTGGGCTCGGTCCTGGCCAGCTCTTCGGCTTTTTGGCGAGCACTGTGGATATAGTGGCGGGGATCGTCATAGTTCACCTTGGGTACCAACAGCAGGTTGGCCCCATAGATGTCCAGCATTTGAATTTTTTCAACGTTCTGGGTTTGCGGCATTACCACCAGGCTGCTGTAACCGAGCACATTGGCGATCAACGTCAGGCCGATGCCGGTATTGCCAGCGGTGCCTTCGACGATAATGCCGCCCGGTTGCAGCTCACCCCGGGCTTCGGCGTCGCGGATAATGCCGAGAGCAGTGCGGTCTTTCACTGAACCGCCGGGGTTGAGGAACTCGGCCTTGCCGTAGATCTTGCAGCCGGTCTGTTCCGATGGCTGCTTCAGGTACACCAGAGGCGTATTGCCGATCAGGTCCA
>JALOAH010000003.1 GCA_023228865.1 Porticoccaceae bacterium
TCTCTAGCTTTTCTAATAGTGTTGCGATTGGGTCAAAAAAGGAACCCCCAATAATAGATACGAACTCATTCATCACTTAACATAATTCCTTGTTGGCGCTATTTATGATTGGCTAAAGGTGATTATGAGTGGCAATCTTTGAGCATGTCTACCAACTTGTGGGGATCAAGCCCAATCACGGTGCAAAGCTCCAGGGTCTCCACAAAATCAATTCGCCGTTCTCCGCTTTCGAACTTCACCACATAGATGGGTTCTACCCCGTTTTCACTGGGGTTTAAAGACGCCTTAAAGGCCTGCTTGTCGCTAACGAGTCGTTGCCTAGGATCTGGATGCGGAGCGCAGGTAGCTCATCAGGGCGCGCGCCATCTGGGTGGGTCTGTAGCGACCACGGACATTGCACTTGTCGCAAAGATCGGCGCGCGCTGGCATCTGTTCGCGCTGTACAAGCGCCTCGCTCAGGCTCATGGATGAAACATGTCCGATGGGGTGCGCATGACTGCTGTCGTTGAAGCAGTACTGGTAGCTGCCATCCGCCGCAATCGGCAGTACCGCGTTGCGTGGAGGGCAGCGATGACGGTTGTGGCGCCATTGCGAGAACAGATCCCGCAGGGACGGCACAAAATCAAACTCCTGGCTGCGCAACCCGTGGCGGGCGATGATGTCGCGCAGTTGCCGGCCGGAGTCGCCCATCTCGTGGAGCGCTCCGGCACGGTCGTAAAGTGTAGGTGACATGGTGAGTGCGGTGATGCCAATGCCGCGCAGCCAGGCAATGGTCTGCTCCAACGAAGGCAGGCAGGCTGAGAGAGGCGTGAGACTGATGGCCAATTGGGTGTGTTGCAGCTTTTTTTGCGCCTGCACAATGTTGTTCATGACTCGGTGCTGATCGAGATTTACGTGTACTCGCCGGTAGACATCCGGATCGATACTAGAGAAGGACACCATCAGGGTATGTATTGTGCCGTCGATCAAGCGCAGCCTGGTTTCATCGAGAAGTTGGCCGTTACTGACCATGTCGATGCGTACAGGTGCTGCGCGCAGGAGCTCGATGCACTCAGGAAATCGTGGATGAGTAGTGGGTTCACCATACCCCGCCACTACGACGCGATGAACTTCCCGTGGATAGAGTCGCGCCACCACATGTTGCAGCACGGGGAGGGACATGGGGCGCGGCGCCACTATGGTTTCTCGAGGGCACATCACGCAGCGAGCATTACATTTCGCGGTCAGCTCGAGATTTACAGTGACACGATAGCGAGTCATGGGTTCACCTTCGACTCTGCGGCAGCGGGAATGAGGCGAGGTACATGTGCCGCACAGTTCGGCACCACTTGTTCGATCTGTACCTGTACGACCCGCTGTGCTCGGGCAAACAAGTGCCCGTCTGCAGCTTTATCGTGGATTGTGGCGCGGCCGTTCACGCGCAGACGCCCGCCGGTATCAAAATCGATGAACAACAGGCCAACCTGAGGATTATCGAGAATGTTGCCCAGACTCATGAAGGCGTGGTTGCCATCAAAATCGGGGAAGGAGAGGGTTCTCGAATCGAGAATGCGCACCAAGCCGGGACCCCCGCCCTTGAAGGAGCAATCGCAGTGGCCGTTCCGGTCACTGGTGGCGAGAAAAAAGAAGGGGGCGGCCTCGAGGCGAGCATGAAGCTCGACTGGGATCTCGCGCCAAAGTAGACGGGCGATGCGGGCGTCGTCCCACAGAGCTGGGTCTCCCCAGCGCTGTTGAGCCGTCCTCTCGCCGCCGCCAAATACACTACGCCAGTCTCGCATCGATCCTCCGCAGGCAGTGTCCCATGACTGTTGCCCTCACAGGAATGGCTGGAGATTGTATATCCCCTGTGCTTAACTGAACCTTAAGAGGGTGTTCATATGATCGTTCATGCCAAGAGCGAATAGCTTGCCTCAATCAGCGTAGATTCTCGTTTTGACTATACTGTCCACAAGCCCATTCTCGAGTCCATGATTGTGTCCTGCCAGTTGACGCTCCAGCGGCCAGTTGCCATTGAAATCAAGCGTGCGTTGCGCAGCCAAATCGATAAGGCTGTCGCAGCTATCGATAATAGCGAAAACTGTTCCCAGGAAGCGGTTCACAGGGTGCGCAAGCACTGTAAAAATATTCGCGCCTTGCTTTGCTTGTTGGCGCCGTCATTGGGCAAACGCTTTAAACATGAAAATATCTGGTATCAGGACACCGCTGCGGCGTTGTCGCATCTTCGCGACGTGGACGCAATGGGCGAAAGCCTCGACAAACTTCTCGCTGCCCAGCCTGGCAACCCAGACAAGACGATCATCAGTGAGGATGCCGCCAGCTGGTTGCGACAACAATTGCTGGCTAGAAAAAATCACATCATCCGTGATCAAGACGCTGTGGATAATGCTCTGGGGTTGGCGAAAGCCCGCTTGCAAACGGGGCGCCAGCGGCTTTCAAAGTGGCGGCTCAAAGGGGATGGACTTAATGCCATGTCTTGCGGTTTGGAAAAAACCTATGGACAGGCGCGCACAAGAATGAAACTCGCTGAAACTGATCCCTCAGATCAACACCTTCACAATTGGCGCAAACGGGTCAAGGAGCATTATTGCCACATTTTTTTGCTCACAAGAATCTGGCCAGCGGTAATGGCCAGTGTTGGCGATGAACTCAAGCGTTTGGGGGAAGTCTTGGGCGATGATCACGATTTGGCGGTATTGGCGGATTTTTTGGCCACTGCTGAAGACAGCGATCACAAGACATCGATTTTATCTGCAATTGCTACCCGGCGAAGGAGTCTTCAGGGGATTGCCTGGCTTATGGGCGGCCGCCTGTTTGCAGAAAAACCCGGAGCTCTTCGAAAACGGCTCGAGCTTTATTGGCGAGTCAGCCAGGGACAGCGTCAAGTTTAACAGTGATGGTGTCGGGGTTATTTTTTCCTCTCTGCCAGCGCATGCTGGCAATACTGCAGCTGCGAAAATCAATGTTTGAGTAAGCTTTCCTGCCGTGCAGAACGGGTTTTGAAGGGATATAGTGGCTTGGCAGCCCATTTTGCTCCGGCTGTAGGTTGCCACCGTTTTCCCTTGTTGTTTTTTGGCCAGCTTTGCGCCTGCGCGGCGCCCACTATTGCGGCAACTGGTGCAGCTTTGCGGGGAAATTATATTCCTTCAGTGCCGAAATTTATTCGTAAATAATGCTATCATCCAAAGCTTCATAACAGATTATCTGATAAATAAGGCTACAATTTCCGAGGTGATAGTATGTTTGATTTGCAAGCTCTTGCGAGACCGGAACTCTTCATAGATCCAGTCAATGACGGCCGCCATGTTCTCGACAATCGGCCTCATATGCGGGAATCCATTCCCTATCTGGTCAATTTGCCCGAGCGCCAACTCGCTATTCTGGTGTACACCTGGGTGGACAAGGACAGTAATGCCGGGGCGATGCTGAAGATTTTCGGTGCGGGGGTCGGCGCTGATGCCATTCAGCTGGTACTGCCAGATCGACCCGTCGCCAAAGATATGAACTTTGACAACTGGCAAATTGAAAACTTTACTCTGAAACAGGATCTGACCTTCAATCGCGCCCAGGTTTCCTGGCAGGGAGAGGATGTATCTGTCGATTATGTGTTTGAAGCCTACCATCCACCCTACGCCTATGGCTCCCATCCCGGCGGTTGCCCTCCCTATCTGGCGGATGAAAGAATCGAGCAGAGCGGCACCGTTAAAGGCAAGCTGGTATTGCGCGGCGAAGAAATTCCACTGGATACCACAGGCCACAGAGATCATAGCTGGGGCACCAGGGACTGGAACGCCATGCAGCATTACAAATGGTTTCACGGCCAGGCAGGCAATGCTGTCTCCGTGCATTTCTGGGAAGATCACGCCCTTGGCAAAAGCCCCATGCGGGGTTATGTCTATAAAGACGGTTTGATGGCGGAAATCAAGGCCATGGATCTGGATGACATAGATTACAACTCGGAGCTGCTGCCGCAACGACTCAATGTCTCGATCACGGATGAGGCGGGGCGGGTTACGGTGATTAGCGGCCAGTTTTACAGCAACTACGCCGTTGTTCCCGACCCTCACTTTACCCTTAACGGTGGCGTCGCCGCCATGGAAATTGACGGCAAACCTGGCGTGGGCTGGCTGGAAGTGGCTTGGCCAAAAGCCTACATCGATTACATTGCCGCAAGCGGTGCCTACCTGAAATGATCGACGGAACCCGGCAACGATTTTGTTGCCGGGTCAATCTTCAGGGCTCTATCTGCAGCCTTAGTGGCAGGCCGTGGGGTTTGGCAAAGTAAAACCCCTGGCCGTAGCCAATCCCCAGCACCCGCAGCGCATCCGCTTCTTCCTTGGTTTCTATGCCTTCGGCGATGATGGTGGCACCAATGCGCGCAGAAAAGGCGACGATAGCAGAGGCCAAGGCTTGTTTGGCGGGATCCTGATGGATGTTTCTGGTCAATGATATGTCCAGTTTCAGCAGGTCGGGTTTTATTTGCAAAATATGGTAAAGCCCGGAATAGCCGGTGCCGACATCGTCGATGGCGACGCGAATACTGAGTTTTTTCAGTGCCCGCAGGGCTTCAATGATCGGCGCGTATTCGACGATGGTTTTGTGCTCGGTGATCTCAATAACGATGCGGGACGCGCTTTCAATATTTAAGGCATTTTGCAATGCCTGGGAGGTCACGGTAAGCGGCGACATGTTGATACAGATAAAAATATCTTCGGGCATGTTGTTGATTTCCCGGATCACAGACTGCAGCGCTCTTATTTCCAGGTCTATTCCCAGACCAAATTCCCAGGCTTCATGAAACCAGTGGGAAGGTGGTTTGTTTGGCGTGGTGTCAAAGCGGGAAAGGGCTTCAATGCCGACAATCTTGTTGTCAAGCAGATTGACAATGGGCTGGTAGACCATATGGTGGGGATTGTTGTGAAACAGGTACTCAAAGGATTGGCGGCGCTCTTCAAAGGCCTTGAGTTCATTTTTTTTATGCCCCAAAAATGTTCCCGCCACCTGTGACAGGGCATGGACAATATTGATGGCGTTATCGTTTAGATGTTGCCCGTCGTTACTGCACAAAAAACACATGGCACCGAACAAATCGTCGTCGCCAAGAAAAACGGGCACAGCCAAAAAGGCTTTGACTGGGAAATCGTAAAGGGTCAAAAAGGGATTGGTGTCGCTTGCTGTGAGGAGGTAGGATTTGCCCTGGGTCGCCACCTGATGACAGAGACTGTCTTCAAGTGCGATGCGACTGCCGATATGAAGCTTACCCAAATTCTTTTCGCCATTGCCATTGAGAAGGAGAATAATTTTCTCCTTGTCATGAAACCGGGCGATGTAGCCGACATCGGCTTTGATATTATGCTTGGCTGTATCCAGCAGAACCTGCAAATACTGTGAATAGTCGTCGACATTTACATCGGCTAAATAGGCGTTGTTGTCTTTCATGCTGCCTGCTTGTCCATTCCTTGTCTAAAAGCGAGTGATTGTAAGTTATTGCCAACTTCTCGCAAAAGATTGTCTTTTTCTGCGACTCTTTTCAGACAGAAGGCGCAAATTTGCTGATTAGCGGATATTGGCTTTGGCTATAACATTATTGAGGTTGAACTACTGAAGGCATGGGGCATTTGTGCTCTAATAAGGCCGCAGGCTTGCAAGCCAGAGAGTTAAAAGGTTGTGGCAGATTCATTTATTGGGGGCTTAGCCTTATGTTGAACAGCACTGTAGCGAGGGTAACCGCTCAGATTATTGACAGAAGCCGCAGTGGCCGCGCTCATTTTCTCGAACAGATTCGCAACGCCAGAGATTCCCAGCCGACAAGGCGCAAACTCAGCTGTGGCAACCTCGCCCACGGTTTTGCCGCTTGCGATGACGGCGATAAAAGCCGTATTCGCATGATGGCGGCGGCCAATATCGCTATTGTCACCGCCTACAACGATATGCTTTCCGCCCACCAGCCCTACAAAGATTACCCCGAAAAAATTAAAGCCTATGTGCGGGAAATGGGTTCCACGGCTCAGGTGGCCGGAGGGGTGCCGGCGATGTGTGACGGCGTCACCCAGGGACAGGCCGGTATGGAACTCGGTCTTTTTAGCCGTGATGTCATTGCCCAGGCGACGGCGGTGGCGCTATCCCATCAAATGTTTGACGGCGTTATCTGTCTGGGCATTTGCGACAAAATTGTGCCGGGGCTGCTGATAGGCGCCCTGCGCTTTGGCCATCTGCCGATGATCTTCATACCCGCAGGCCCCATGCCGTCGGGGATTGCCAACAAGGAAAAAGCGCGTATTCGCCAGCTCTTTGCCGAAGGCAAGGTGAGCCGGGAAGCTCTGCTGGAGGTGGAGGCCGCGTCCTACCACACCGCAGGCACTTGCACGTTTTACGGTACCGCCAACAGCAATCAACTGCTGATGGAAGCCATGGGATTGCAGCTGCCCGGAGGATCTTTTGTCAATCCCGGTACTCCTTTGCGGGCAGCGTTGACCCGCGAAGCCGCGCACCAGATCACCCGCATCACTGCCCAGGGTTCAGATCCGCGCCCCCTGGGCGAGGTGGTGGATGAGCGCTCGTTTGTCAACGCCATCGTCGCACTGCTGGCTTCTGGCGGCTCTACCAACCACTGCATTCACCTTGTCGCTATGGCCAGGGCGGCGGGAATTATTCTTAACTGGAATGATTTTGATACCCTGTCCAGGGTAGTGCCGCTGCTGGCGCGGATTTATCCCAATGGCCAGGCCGATATCAATCACTTTCACGCCGCCGGCGGCACTGGCTATCTGTTTGCCCAATTAATGGATGCGGGTTTGATGCACGCGGATGCCCGCACCCTGTGGGGTGCGTCGATGGCGGATTTTACCGTTGAACCCATGCTTGCGAACGGTGTACTGGCATGGCGTGCAAGTGTTGACAAAAGTCAGGACACTCAAGTTCTCGCTTCAGTGGCTGAACCCTTTGACAAAATTGGCGGCCTCAGCCTTTTGCAGGGCAACCTGGGGCGCGCAATCATCAAGACCTCGGCAGTGCTGCCGGAACACCTTGTTGTCGAGGCGCCAGCGGTAGTGCTCGCCAGCCAGCATGCCCTGCAAGCCAAATTTGATGCCGGGGAACTCAATCGCGACTGTGTGGTGGTGGTGCGTTTCCAGGGGCCAAAGGCCAACGGTATGCCCGAACTTCACAAGTTGACCCCTATTCTTGGCATTCTTCAGGACAGGGGTTTTAAGGTTGCCCTGGTCACAGATGGCCGTATGTCCGGCGCATCCGGCAAGGTTCCCGCCGCCATTCATGTCACGCCGGAAGCGGCCTGCGATGGCCTGCTGTGCCGCGTTCAGGACGGTGATACCATTTTTCTGGACGCGAAAAACGGTATTCTCGAATGCAAGGCGGCTGCGTCTGTACTGGCGGCGCGCACGCCAGCGCTACAGGAAGAAGATGCCAGCCACGGCGTTGGCCGCGAACTTTTTGCCAATTTCCGCAAAGTGGTGACCTCGGCAGAAAAAGGCGCCAGCGTTTTGTTTGATGAATAAGTCGCAATTGGAGCTGTATATGAATGACAAGGGTCGGCAGATACTGCAGCAGGCACCAGCGGTTCCGGTGATCAGTATCCACGATTTGGCAACAGCAGTGCCCCTGGCGCAAGCTTTGGTTGCCGGGGGTATCCCAGTGCTGGAGGTGACGCTGCGCACTCCCTGCGGGTTGGACGCTATTGCCCGTATCAAGGCCGAAGTGGAGGGCGCCATCGTGGGTGCCGGAACTGTACTCAGCGAGTTCGATCTCGACAATGCCCTCAATGCCGGTAGCGAATTTGTGATAACACCCGGTTTGACCCCGCCGCTGCTAAGCGCGGGGGCGGGCTGTGGTGTGCCCTTTATTCCCGGTATCGCCACCGCCAGCGAATTGATGAACTGCGTTGCCGCGGGTCTTGATACGGTAAAGTTTTTTCCCGCCGAGGCCTGCGGTGGTGTCAATGCCCTGAAAGCCTTGAACGGGCCGTTTCCCGACGTGCGCTTTTGCCCCACGGGCGGTATCAGCCCCGGCAATCTCGGCGACTATCTGGCGGTGCCTGCGGTGTTGACGGTGGGCGGTTCCTGGTTGATTCCCGACAAACTGGTTGCTGCCGCCAACTGGGCCGGCATAACCCGCCTTGCGCAAGAGACGTGCGCCCTGGTGGCGAACATTAAAGCGGCTTTGAACAAGTCGCCTTAAAAGCACCCTTTGGGGAAAGTTGCAGAAGTCATTTTGGTGTTACCATGACAAAACCATGAATAAACTATGAATACTGAACCTGCAGAAACGGATCTGGTGATTTTTGGCGCCAATGGTGATCTTGCCGCGCGCAAACTGTTTCCGGCACTCTACCATCTCGAACAGGGGGAACTGCTGCCAAAAAATCTACGCATTCTCACCCTTGCGCGGGGAGACTTGGCGGTTGAAGCCTTTGTCGACGCACTGAAAATCAAAGTTGAAAAAATGGTGGATACCAGGCACTGGTCGGAAAAAGTCTGGACGAAATTTGCCCGCCGTTTTGCCTATATTGGCATGACCTTTGACGATGAAAACCACTACAAAACCCTTGCCCACTGGCTGTCCGGCACGGGAACCAGTATTTTTTACCTGGCGACGCCTCCCAGTCTGTTCGGCGATATCTGCCGCAACCTGGGTGAAAAAAAATGCCTCAATGCCAATTCGCGAATTGTCCTTGAAAAACCAATCGGGCACGACCTTAAAAGCTGCATTGAGGTGAACGACACCGTTGGCCAGTATTTTTCCGAAGAAAACATCTATCGCATCGACCACTATCTTGGCAAGGAAACCGTTCAGAATCTTTTGGTGCTGCGCTTTGCCAACCGTTTTATCAACACCCAATGGGATCAGGGCTGTATTGACCATGTTCAGATTACTGTTGCTGAAAGCGTCGGTATAGAAGGGCGCTGGTCTTACTACGACAGCGTCGGCCAGTTGCGGGACATGGTGCAAAATCACCTGATGCAATTGCTTTGTCTGGTGGCCATGGAGCCGCCGAACTCCATGACCGCAGAGGGTATTCGCGACGAAAAAGTGAAAATCATTCGCGCCCTGCGCACAATTGACGACAGCAATGTGGCTGACCACGCGGTGCGCGGCCAGTACGCCGCCGGTTGGTATCGGGGCGAGGCCGTGCCTGGCTATCTTGAAGAACAGGGCTGCGTCAATGGGGCCAGCAATACGGAAACCTTTGTCGCCATTAAAGCTTTTATCGACAACTGGCGCTGGGCAGGCGTGCCTTTTTACTTGCGCACCGGCAAACGCATGCCGGAAAAATTTACCGAAATTGCCATTACCTACAAAAGTCTGCCCCACAATATTTTTTCATTGGGTAGCAATATTCCCAACCGCCTGGTGATTCGTTTGCAGCCCAATGAAGGCATAGAAATGCAAATGGTTTCCAAGCTTCACAGCCTCAAAGATAAAATGGCGCTGGTGCGCCAAAACCTCAATCTGGATTTTCTCGGTTCCTCAGGGATGGATCGTATTCCCGACGCCTACGAACGGCTTTTTCTCGATGTTCTCAATGGCGACCAGTCGCTTTTTGTGGGACGAGAAGAAGTCGAAGAATCCTGGCGCTGGTGCGACTCACTGATCCAGGCCTGGCAGAAACAACAGGTGGAAGTTAAGGCCTATCATGCCGGTTCCTGGGGACCCGTCAAAGCGGAACTGTTAATCGAGAAAGACGGCAGAAGCTGGCATGAATAAATTAAGCGAGCACCTCTTCGCCAGCCGTGGGCAGCTCGACCAACAGCTCGCGAAGGACGTGGCATCCCGCCTTGCTGCCGCCATTGCCGCGAGGGATTGCGCCACACTGGTTGTGTCTGGAGGCTCGACGCCGCTGAATTTTTTTAAGGTTCTGTCCCAGCAGCAACTCCCCTGGCATCTAGTGACCATTACCCTGGCAGATGAACGCTGGGTCGACCCCAGGGATGACGCCAGCAATGAAAAACGGGTTCGCGACAACCTCTTGGTCAATTGCGCCAAGGACGCGAATTTTTTGCCCCTTAAAAACCCTGGTGATAATGCCAGGGATGCCGAGGCTGTTCTCAATGACAAACTTCGCGCCCTGGGCGTCTTTGATGTGGTGATACTGGGCATGGGCAGTGACGGCCATACCGCCTCCCTGTTTCCCAAGGCTTCAGCCCTCAAGGATGCGCTGGCGATGGCTTCCGGTAAAAATTGCCTGGCCATTGAACCCCCGTGCGCGCCCTACCAGCGAATGACTTTGACATTGCCGAGATTATTGAACAGTCGCGGGATAATTATTCATATTACCGGCAGTGAAAAAAAAGCGCTGCTTGGTAAGGCGCAAAAGGTGGTCGATCCAGGGACATTGCCCGTCGCCTTTATTCTCCAACAAAACCTGGTGCCCGTAAGTTTGTACTGGGCCGAGTAGCTGCATAGGAAAAGTTGTATACGAAACGTTGTATGCAAAAATTTGCCTGTATGCCTTTTAAAATAGAACAAGAAAACAGAACATTTAGCCAATGCTCTGCCAGCCGTCATCTGCTGAAAAACGTTCACCGTAACGGTTTTCAAGTATTTTCAGTGCCGCGACAATATCGGCAATGCCCCGGGTTTTAGCGTAATGAATAGGGCCGCCACGAAAGGGCGCGAAGCCGGTGCCAAAAATTACGGCACCATCGAGGACGTTTTCGTCGCTGACAATATTTTCCCTGAGACAGCTGACACAGGCGTTAAGCATGGGCAGGATAAGGCGATCAGTGATGTCTGCAGCTGTGCTGGGCGCATTTTTTTTCTCAGCGCCATCCGCATTCCAGGTATAAAACCCTTTACCCGCTTTTCTTCCGGTTTCGCCTTGGGTGACTTTTTCTCTGATCCACAAAGGAACCTCGGCAACGGGGCTGGTGAGTTGCTCTCGCAGGGTATCGCCAACGGCGATACAGATATCCAGGCCAACCTGATCCGCCAATTCAATGGGGCCCATCGGCATGCCAAAATTCACGGCGCATTGGTCGATGGTCTCGGCGTCGATGCCTTCGTCCAGCAGGAGCATGGCTTCGAGTAAATAGGGGGTCAGCACCCGGTTGACGAGAAATCCCGGGGCGCTGGCGACGGGCACGGGAAGGCGGTCAATCTGCTTGATAAAGGCTGTGGCGCGTCCCCGAGCTTGCTCACTGATTTCATCGTGAGAGACCAGCTCCACCAGTTGCATCTGCGCCACCGGATTAAAAAAGTGGAGGCCAACAAAGCGTTTCTTTAATTCAGTGGGGAAAGCGGCGGCATTCATCAGCGTTTCTATGGGAATGCTGGAAGTATTGGTTGCCAAAATGGCGCCATCTTTCATGGCACCTTGCAGCTGGTTGTAGACAGCCCGCTTGATGTCGATTTTTTCCGGCACCGCTTCAATGACCAGATCTGCCCGCGCAATTCCCAGGCCTTTGGGGTCGGGGATCAAGCGGTCGAGGGCGTCGCGAATTTGGCCTGGAGTCAGATGTTTGCGCTTATAAAGGCCTGTTGCGCGCTTGATGGCTTTTGCGATCATTTCCAGCTGCTGGTCGCCAAGGGTGACCCGCAGGCCATTGAGGGCGCACCAAGCGGCTATATCGCCGCCCATGGTGCCGGCGCCCACCACATGGACATGATGAATATCGCTGTTGATGACAGCTTGCTGTTGTTTTAACTGTTCGCGCAAATAAAATACACGCACCAGGTTTTGCGCAGTGGGAGTAACAACCAGCTCGGCGAAAGAGGCAATTTCGGCATTTTGCATTGCCACCCGGTCGCCGCCGTGCTGGCGCCACAGATCAATGAGGCGAAAGGGGGCAGGGTAGTGTTGCCGGGAAACTTTTTTTCCGGTTTCCGCTGCCATACGGTTGGCGATTAACCCCCGCGGCCAGACCATGTCAGCGACAGAAAAATACGCTGGGCGTCGCTGTTTTTTGAGTTGGCCCGCAGCGGCTGCCGTCACCGCATTGGCGAGATGACGCTCTTCAGTAACGGCGTCCACAAGCCCCAGCGCTTTGGCTTTGCTGAGTTGCAGGGTTTTACCGCTGAGCATGAGGGTCATGGCTTCCAGGGGATTGATCAGGCGGGTGGTGCGGAATGTGCCCCCCAGTCCCGGATGCAAGCCAAGAAGAACTTCGGGAAACCCGAGCTTTGCGCCCTTGATGGCAATTCTGAGATCACAGGCCAGCGCCAGCTCCAAACCGCCACCCAGACAAACGCCGTGAATAAGACAGATTTTCAGGGTTTTTAAGCGCTCAAGACGGTCGACAATATCATGAGCCTGCTGGAGCTTGGCGCGCACCGCCGCGGGGTCAGTCATGTCTTTAAACATGGCAATATCGGCACCGGCGCAAAAGCCGTTTTTTTTCGCGGAGCGGATCACCAGCGCCTGTGGCGGGGATTTTTCCAGTTCCGCCAAAACGACATTGAGCTCATCGAGCACGTCCTGGTCAATAGAGTTTACACGGGTATCTTGGCGGTCAAACAGCAGCCAGCGAATGCCGTCTTCATTTGCAGAGAGATGCCAGTGCTTAAACACTGAATCTTTTGGTGCTGAATCCGGCTGGGTATTGAGGGTGGTGAAAGAACCCAGTTCGAGGCGGTCACTGCGCAGCGCAGCCATTACATCAACGGTCATATGATTCTCCTTAAACCTTTTCCAGCAGCATGGCGCCGCCCTGGCCACCGCCAATGCACTGACTGGCAATGCCGCGCTTCAAATTCAGCCGTTTCAGATTGTTGGCCAAGTGGAGAACGATGCGGTTGCCGCTGGCGCCCACCGGATGGCCGAGGCTGATGGCGCCGCCGTTGATGTTGACACGATCCAGGGGCAGAGCGCCAAGGGGGTTGTCGAGGCCGAGCATATTTTTACAGAAATCCGGGCTTTGCCAGGCTTTGAGGCAGGCGAGAACCTGGGTGGCAAAAGCTTCGTTGATTTCCCATAAATCCACAGCGTCGAGATTGTTGTCAAAGTGGCGTTTGAGTAATTCTGCCGAGCACAGGGCAGGGCCGAGACCCATTACGGCGGGGTTGAGTGCCGACCAGTGACTGTCGACAATTTTTGCCATTGGCTCCAGGCCGTGTTTTTCCACAGCCTGCTCAGAAGCCAGTACAACCCAGGAAGCCCCATCGCTGACCTGGGAGCTATTGCCAGCGGTGACCTTGCCCCAGGGACGTTCAAAAACCGGTTTGAGGGTGGCGAGTTTTTCTGTTGTGCTATCAGGGCGTACGCCGTTGTCTTCACTGAAAACGCTGCCATCCCTGGAAAATGCCGGGGCGATTTCGTCAGCCAAAATACCGCTTTGGTGGGCGGCGGCGAGGCGAAGGTGGCTCTGAACAGCATAGTGGTCAGCTTCTCCTCGGCTGATGGCAAACAAATAGGCGAGCAATTCCGCCGTCTGCCCCATATTCATGGCGACCATGGGGTCGGTCAAACCCCGCAGCAGGCCAATCACGGGCTTGAAATCCCTGGGTCGAAAACGGGCTAATGCGCTGAGACGTTGCGACAGGGCGCGGGCGCTGTTGAGGGCGCTGAAAATATCCACAGCAGAATTGCTGAAATACAGGGGCGCATGGCTCAGGGATTCGCTGCCACCGGCGAGAACCAAATTGGCCGTCCCGTTGCGGATAGCCTGAAAACCACAGTCGATGGCCTGCATGCCCGAACCGCAGTTTATCTGCACCGTATAGGCGCTGATCTGGTCACCCATGCCCAGTCGTAACGCCGCGATTCTGGCGGGGTTCATTTCGTCGGCAATGACATTGACGCAACCGAGGATCACCTGATCGAATTGATCCGGGGAAAATGGCTGGCGCAGCAACAGGGGTCTGCCGCACTGAACTGCCAGATCCACAGGGGTGAACGGGCCGGGCTTGCCCGTGGCCTTGAGAAAGGGGGTGCGGGCGCCGTCAACAATGTAAACCGGGCGATTGAAAGAGTTGTTTGCTGAGCTGTTAATGATCTTTCATCCTTTTTATGCAGAAATGCTTTGCTGGAAGTGGCGAATCCTGTTTCCCTCAAACTAGCCGTAATCTCCGTGGCTTGCAACCGTTAATAGCGGGTAAAAGACTTTAAAAACGCCAAAACCCGGCATTTCCGCCTGCCCATTTAGCTACGAAACAATTGTTTGTTGCCGGGTTCCCCTGTTAAAAACGGGTATAGATGGCATTATTTGAAGATAAAAGTAAAATCACGGGGATTTGACCCGGTACTGGCGTCAAGGGACACGGAAAAACACCTTCTTACCCTGTTCGCAATGCTCAACATGAGACTAACCAAGATGATTCCGATTCGATTCCTGGTTCTGCTTGCCGCGATTACATTTTCGTTGGTGGCTGAGGCTGGGAAAATCACTATCGCAGCGGCCTCTGATCTTAAATTTGCCATGGATGAGGTCGTGGCTGCATTTAATCAGGCGTATCCAGCTGAACAGGTCGACGTTATTTACGGTTCGTCCGGCAAGTTC
Source organism: Porticoccaceae bacterium (assembly GCA_023228865.1). The sequence goes on from JALOAH010000003.1 coordinate 14,448, forward strand.
TACGCTCAGATTCAAAATGGCGCGCCCTACGATCTGTACTTTTCTGCTGATATTAACTATGCGAAGTCGCTGGTCGACGCCGGGTTCGCGACGGGTGAAGTCAAACCTTATGCTTTTGGCCGCATCGTGCTGTGGAGCGCAACCCTGGACGCCTCCAGGATGACGCTGGCCGACCTCAGCGCTGACAACATCACCCGTATCGCCATTGCCAACCCCAGGCACGCCCCCTATGGCAAACGCACCGAGGAGGCGTTGCGCTCTTCTGGTCTGTGGAACAAGGTCGAAGCCAAACTGGTGTTTGGTGAGAATATCGCCCACACCGCGCAATTTGTCGAAACCGGCAATGCCCAGGTTGGTGTGATCGCCCTGGCGCTTGCTCTCAGTCCTCAGCTGGCGAACCAGGGGGGTTATTGGTTGATCCCAGCTGATCTCCATCAGCCGTTGGAGCAGGGGTTTATTATCACCAGGCGCGCCGCCGACAATGCCCTGGCACAAGAGTTTGCCGATTACATGTCTGGCACAGCGGCGCGCGCAATTATGACCAATTACGGTTTTATTCTCCCCGGCGAAGGCGACAGTCGCGGGGAAAACCAGAGTCCAGGCGTTGGCCTGCCCCCACAATGAAGGAAACTGCGCAGCCCGCCAACTGGTGTAACTGCCAGGCTAAAACAAAAACACGGAGACAAGCGCAATATGACCATGGTCGACAACAAGATGCTGCACCCTGTATCCCTGCTGGCACCTGTGGCGAGGAAAAACAAAAATGCTGACTGAGAGTGACCTTGAAGCCCTCTGGCTCACCGTGCGTCTCGCGGGCATAGTCACGTTGATTTTACTGGTTGTGGGCACGCCCATCGCCTGGTGGCTGGCGCGCACCCAAACCTGGTGGAAAGGGCCGATCAGCGCCGTGGTGGCCTTGCCATTGGTGTTGCCGCCCTCGGTGCTGGGCTTTTATCTGCTGGTGGCAATGGGTCCTGAGGGGGCTGTGGGTCAGGTCACCGAAATGCTGGGTATAGGATTGCTGCCCTTTACCTTTTGGGGGTTGGTGGTGGCCTCAGTGTTCTATTCATTGCCCTTTATGGTGCAGCCACTGCAAACCGCCTTTGAGGCGGTGGGCGAGCGCCCCCTTGAAGTTGCAGCCACACTGAGGGCCTCGCCGCTGGACGCCTTTTTCACCGTTGCCGTGCCCCTGGCGGCGCCGGGTTTTGTCACCGCATCGATCCTCACCTTTGCTCACACTGTCGGTGAGTTTGGCGTGGTGCTGATGATCGGCGGCAATATACCTGGTGTCACCCGTGTCGCCTCGGTGCAAATTTATGACCATGTGGAGGCACTGGAATACCTGGATGCTCATCGCCTGGCGGCGGTAATGTTGATCTTCTCTTTTGTGGTACTGCTAGCTGTGTACGCCTGGCGACCCAATTCGAAGAAGGGAGGCTGACATGAGTGGTATCGAAGCGTATTTCACTATCGACTGGCCCGGCTTTTCCCTTGACGTCAATCTCAGTTTGCCAGGCAGGGGCGTCACTGCCCTGTTTGGTCATTCAGGTTCGGGCAAAACCACATTGCTGCGCTGTATTGCCGGACTGGAGCGCGCCCCCCGCGGGCGGCTCGCCGTCGCTGGCGATATCTGGCAAGACAGCCACTGCTGGCTGCCCAGCCATCGCAGACCCATAGGCTATGTGTTTCAGGAAGCCAGTCTGTTCGCACATCTCTCGGTGATGGCCAATCTCGCGTACGGCGTAAAAAGGGTGACCGGTGCTCCCCGCGTCAGCCTGGATCAGGCGATTGAGCTGCTAGGTATAGATCATTTGCTCGATCGCAAACCGGAGCGGCTCTCCGGCGGTGAACGCCAGCGGGTGAGCATCGCCCGAGCCCTTGCCGTCAGCCCCCGGTTACTGTTGATGGATGAACCCCTGGCGGCACTTGATATGAAACGCAAACAGGAAATCCTTCCCTATCTGGAACGCCTCCATGATGAACTGGAAATTCCCGTTCTCTATGTCAGTCACTCCCCCGACGAAGTGGCGCGCCTGGCGGATCATCTGGTGGTGATGGCCAATGGCAAAATTGTCGCCGCCGGTGCTCTCGCCGAAACCCTGGCTCGGCTCGACCTGCCAATTCGACTGGGAGAGGATGCCGGTGCGGTGATTGATGCCACAGTCGCCGCCATCGACAGGGAGTGGCACCTGGCGCGGGTGGATTTTTCCGGTGGTGCCCTGTGGATACGGGATCAGGGGCTGGCTTTAGGTAGTCGCGCTCGCGTTCGCATTCTCGCCCGCGACGTCAGTCTCGCCGAAGAACCGGGTATCAGCAGTATCCAGAACGTACTGCGTGGCCGGGTCGATGCCCTCGGCGACGACGGACATCCCGGCCTTGTGCTGGTGAGGGTAAAGGTGGGCGCGGAGATATTGCTGGCGCGCTTGACGAAACGGGCGGTAGCTGCGCTGGATATCGCGCCGGGGCGGGAGCTGTGGGTGCAGGTGAAATCCGTGGCCTTATTGGAGTAGGACTTATCTGCTATCGATTCTTTGAGCCTGTTGATAGTCTCTGAACAAGCCAAAGCCTGTTCTGTGGAAGCCGGGCGCACTGGCGTTAGGTTCTGGCTTGGTAAACCTCGCCTGCAGGGCAAGGCTCCCACGGGAGAGCAGGGTTTGGGTGAATATTCTTTGTTGTCGAAGTTCGTCCCGCAAGGGATTGCAACCTGAGGCTGCTGCGATTTTGTTCCAAAAAAGCAAAATGCCGTGTCAATCTGCAGCTATTTATATTTCCTCAATTTCCACCAGGGTGCCAAAAAAGTCTTTGGGGTGAAGAAAAAGTACGGGCTTGCCGTGGGCGCCAATTTTGGGTTCGCCGTCGCCGAGAATGCGCACGCCGTCTGCTTTGAGTTTATCCCTGGCGGCGAGAATATTTTCCACTTCATAGCAAAGGTGGTGCATGCCGCCATCGGGATTTTTGTCGAGAAATTTGCCGATGGTGGAATTTTTCCCCAAAGGGTGAAGCAATTCGATTTTGGTATTGGGCAGCTCGACAAAGACCGTGGTAACGCCGTGCTCTGGCAGGTCGTGGGCTTCCGAGACTTTTGCTCCCAAGGTGTCTTTGTATTTTTGCGCCGCGGCCTGCAGGTCGGGCACCACAATAGCGACGTGATTAAGTTTACCAATCATGGGGTTGTTTCTCTGGCTTGTTTGTACAGGTCGACGATTTCCAGCGCCGCTACGGTGGGCGGCTTGTCGCCGGACATAACGGCTTTTTCAATGGTGGGGATGCTGTTTTTCAGGGTGGAATTGTGTTTGAGGTCATAAAGCAGGCCGTCGGACACTTCCCGCCACAACCAGTCCAGTGCCTGGCGGGAGCGGCGGTGATCCCACTCTCCTGAGCTTTTCAGGGTTTCGACAAAAGCGCGTACCTGTTCAAAAACCGCCTCTATGCCCTGGTTGCCAATAGCGGAACAGGCGGCGACTTTGGGCTCCCAACTCTGGTGTTTGCGGGACAAAAATTGCAGCGCCGAGCGATAGTCGGCCACGGTGTGGTTGGCGGTAGATTTTTGGTCGCCATCGGCTTTATTCACCAGAATCAGGTCGGCAAGCTCGGTAATGCCGCGCTTCATGCCCTGAAGTTCGTCACCGCCGCCGGGCAGCAGCAACAACAGAAACATATCGGTCATTTCCGACACCATGGTTTCCGACTGCCCCACACCCACAGTTTCAACAATAATATGGTCGTAACCCGCAGCTTCGCAAAGCAGCAGGGTTTCCCGCGTGCGCCGGGCAACACCACCGAGAGTTTTGCCGGCAGGCGAGGGGCGAATAAACGCTTCCTCCCGCCGGCTCAGGGACTCCATTCGCGTTTTGTCGCCGAGGATGGAGCCGCCGCTGATGGAAGAGCTTGGGTCTACAGCGAGCACCGCAACCCGATGGCCTTTGTCGATCAGCAGGCCGCCAAAAGATTCGATAAAGGTGGATTTGCCAACGCCGGGAACCCCGGTGATGCCGACGCGCACGGAATTTCCTGAATACTGAGCCAGAGTTTCCAGCAGTATGTTGGCTTGCTCCCTGTGGTCGACCCTGGTGGATTCCACCAGGGTAATTCCCTGAGCCAGGGCGCGGCGGTCATTGTTGAGAATGTTGGCGGCGAGAGCCTGAGGGTCAATTTTTCGCATGGTTCCGGTTATTCAAATTCCAAAATGGGCTGATCGACCATAAGGCTGGCGCCAACGTCTGCGAGCACCTCCTTGATAACGCCATCCTCAAGGGCGCGCAGACTGTTTTCCATTTTCATGGCCTCGACAACCGCAAGCTCTTCTCCCTGTTTCACTTCCTGTCCCGGGGACACTTTTAGTGCTACCAGCAGGCCGGGCATGGGGGAGAGCAAAAACCGGGACAGATCCTGCGGCTCTTTCTCTAGCATATGTTTGTTAAGTTCTGCAGCGATGGGGCTTAATACCAGAATTTTGAATTGGCAGCCCCGGCTGAAAACCCGGTAGCCTATATCTTCCCGGTCAACCTGTACACAGATTTCCTTGCCGTTTAATGTTCCCCGAAACAGCGATTCGGTGCGCTTCCAGCCGGTAATCAGGTCATAGGGCTTACCATCGACGGTAACCGCATAGCCTTTTGCTTGAGTGATCACGCTGACATCAGCGGTTCTCTCGCCAGTGATGACTTTCCATGTATTGGGAATACTGTAGCCAATACCCGCTACCTGACCACTGAGCTGACCGGAACGGTTGCGGTAATTCTGATTAACCGCTGCGGCGACAATAATGGCCAAATCCGGGTTGGGATGACTGAGGTTTTCCGCACTGAAACCACTGGGAAATTCTTCGGCGATAAAGTTGGTGGTGAGCTCGCCCGATTTGAAGCGCGGATGCACCATCAAGGCGTTGAGAAAGCTGATATTGTGGCTGACGCCGCGAATATAGTAGGCATCGAGGGCATCGACCATGTTGTCGATGGCTTCCTCGCGGCTTTTGCCATAGGTAACCAGTTTGGCGATCATGGGGTCGTAAAACATCGACACTTCGCCGCCCTCATAGACCCCTGTATCCACCCGTATACTGTCGCCCTCTTGGGGCGGGCGGTAGTGGGTGAGGCGGCCGGTGGAGGGCATAAAGTTGCGGAAAGGGTCTTCCGCATAAACCCGACTTTCAATAGCCCAGCCTTCAAGCTTGACGTCCTCTTGGCGAAAGGGCAGTTTTTCGCCAGCGGCGATGCGAATCATCAGTTCGACAAGATCCAGCCCGGTCACTTTTTCAGTGACCGGGTGCTCAACCTGCAGCCTGGTGTTCATTTCAAGGAAATAGAACTCGCCGGTGGCGCCGCCGACAATAAATTCCACCGTGCCTGCAGATTGGTAGTCAACTGCCCGCGCCAAGGCACAGGCCTGTTCACCCATGGCTTTACGAATCGTTTCGTTGACAAAGGGGGAGGGCGCTTCTTCAATGACTTTCTGGTGGCGACGTTGGATAGAACATTCCCGTTCGCCAAGATAACAGGTGTTGCCGTGACTGTCGGCAATCACCTGAATTTCGATATGGCGGGGCTGTTCAATAAATTTTTCGACAAACACGCGATCGTCGCCGAAGGAAGACCTGGCCTCGTTGGTGGCGGAAATAAAACCCTCGCGGGCTTCTTCATCATTCCAGGCCAAACGCATGCCCTTGCCGCCGCCGCCGGCTGAAGCTTTCAACATAACCGGATAGCCGATTTCCCGGGAAATTTGCACTGCCTCTTCGGCATCTTTAATCACCCCTAGATAGCCGGGTACGGTATTAACACCCGCTTCTTTGGCGAGTTTTTTTGATTCAATTTTGTCGCCCATAGCGGCGATGGCGTGGGAGCCTGGGCCGATAAAGGCAATACCTTCCTTGACCAGGGCTTCCTGAAAAAGCTTGTTTTCCGATAGAAAACCGTAACCGGGATGCACCGCATCGGCACCGGTTTTTTTACAGGCGGCAATGATCTTGTCGATAACGAGGTAGCTTTGGCTGGATGCCGCAGGCCCTATATTCACGGCTTCGTCAGCCATATGAACATGGAGTGCATCAGCATCGGCGTCGGAATAAACCGCCACAGTGCCAATGCCCATGCGTTTGGCGGTTTTAAAAACGCGGCAGGCGATTTCACCGCGGTTTGCCACAAGAATTTTAGTAAACATAACTGATTCTTCTTTGTTCGTTGAAATCCCGAATTTATCCATTTTTTGCTGTAATAAAGGCTAAGCGGCTCCCTAGAGAGGAATGTTGCCGTGCTTGCGCCAGGGATTGGTAATGGATTTATCCCGCAGCATGGCCAGCGAGCGGCACACCCGTTTGCGGGTCTCGTGGGGCATGATGACATCATCGATAAAGCCGCGCTTGCCGGCAATAAAGGGATTGGCAAATTTTTCCCGGTAGGCGTCGGTGCGGGCGTCGATTTTGGCCTGATCCCCGAGATCTTTTCTGAAGATGATTTCCACCGCCCCCTTGGGCCCCATAACAGCGATCTCGGCCGTGGGCCAGGCAAAGTTGACATCGCCGCGCAGATGCTTGGAGCTCATGACATCATAGGCGCCGCCGTAAGCCTTGCGGGTAATCACCGTCACCTTGGGTACCGTGGCTTCCGCGTAGGCGTAGAGCAGTTTGGCGCCGTGCTTGATGATGCCGCCGTACTCCTGCTTGGTGCCGGGCATAAAGCCGGGCACATCCACCAGGGTGAGAATGGGAATATTGAAAGCGTCGCAAAAGCGCACAAAGCGCCCGGCTTTTTTCGAGGAGTCTATATCGAGACACCCCGCCAGCACCAACGGCTGATTGGCGACAACACCGACAGTGGAGCCGTCCATGCGAATAAAACCGACAATAATATTTTTTGCGTAGTCGGGCTGAATCTCGAAAAATTCATTTTCATCGGAGACTTTGTAAATAAGCTCTTTCATGTCGTAGGGCTTGTTGGGGTCCTGGGGAACCAGAGTGTCCAGGGACATATCCATGCGCTCGTGAACGTCATCTGTGGGCCACACAGGGGGTTTTTCCTTGTTGTTGGCGGGCAGGTAGTTGACGAAACGGCGCAGCATCAGCAGGGCTTCGACATCGTTATCCAGTGCCAGATCGGCAACGCCGGATTTGCTGGTGTGGGTGACAGCGCCCCCCAGCTGCTCGGCGGTGACCGACTCGTGGGTGACGGTTTTCACCACATCGGGGCCGGTGACAAACATATAGGAACTGTCTTTGACCATAAAGATGAAATCGGTCATCGCCGGAGAGTAGACAGCGCCGCCGGCGCAGGGGCCCATAATCATGGAAATTTGCGGAATCACTCCGGAGGCCATGACATTGCGCTGAAAGACATCCGCATAGCCGCCAAGGGAGGCCACGCCTTCCTGAATGCGGGCGCCGCCGGAGTCGTTGAGGCCAATCACCGGGGCGCCAACCTTCATCGCCTGATCCATGATTTTGCAGATTTTTTCCGCATGGGTTTCCGACAGGGAGCCGCCAAACACGGTGAAATCCTGGCTGAAAATAAACACCAGGCGACCATTGATGGTGCCATAACCGGTGACAACGCCGTCGCCGGGGGTATGATCCTTATCCATGTCAAAGTCGGTGCAGCGGTGCTCCACAAACATGTCCCACTCTTCAAAGGAGCCGGGGTCGAGCAGCAGGTCGATGCGCTCGCGGGCGCTGAGTTTGCCCTTGCTGTGTTGAGCCTCGATGCGCTTAATGCCGCCGCCAAGGCGAGCCTGCTGGCGCTTTTCTTCGAGCTGGCGAATGATCTCGTGCATAAGATATTCCTGATGATTTATCCGTGTTATGGCGATTGTGGAATCAAAGGCTATTATTGAACAGGGGTATGACATAAAAAATATGCTGGGGTTGTCCTGCCGCCCGGGTTTTCAACATATCATCAATGGACACCGCTAAAAATGACTTTTTAGAAATACCCCGATCCCCGCCCAAATTTTGATAGTGCAGACTCTAGCGAGTTGGCCAAGCTGATGACAGGGCGGTTTTAATCATAAAAACTCGCCAAAAATATCATATAATTCTCATTCTTCGGTCATTATGGCTTATATCTTCACCTAAAAGGACGCACTTGCCTATGGCGACAATCTGCATGCACCATGTGCTGACGTCAATGAGCGGGTTGGCTGGCGACGAGCAAAAACGCCAGCGCCTACTGATTGCCGCAGGTATCAACCCACAGCTTGGCAATGACCTCCAGCGCCGCATACACACAGATCAGGTGGCGCGTCTGTTCAAAAGCGTTCAGGTGGAACTGGGCGACGAGTTTATGGGCTTTAGCGCCTCTCCTTGCCGAGTGGGCGCCTTTAAAACCATGTGTGAACTGGTCAGGCACTGCCGCACCCTCGGAGAACTACTCGAAAAAGCGGTGGCATTTTACGCCCTGCTCAGCGACGAAGTGGTGATGTCCCTGGAAGTGGTTCAGGGGCGGGCTATTTTTCGTATAGATCATCAGCATCCCGAAGCTGACGCGGATCATTTTCTGCGCGAATTCCTCCTGGTGATCTGGCACCGTTTCCCCAGCTGGTATCTGGGGGAGGCGATTCGTCTTCGTGAAACCCATTTCAGTTTTTCCATGCCCAGACACCACAGCGAATTGCAGGTGATGTTTCCCGGAACCCTCAAATACAGGCAAAAAAGTAATTGTCTGATTTACGACGCCCATTATCTCGACAAGCCCCTGGTAAGAACCCAGGCGGAAGTGGATTTTTATGTGCGCAACGCCCCGGCGGATGTAATGACAATTCCCGGCGTCGACAACAGCCTTGAACGCCAGATCGAAAAAATTGTTGAATCTTTAAGTCCCGGTGTTTTAGTGTTTCCAAAAATTGAGAAACTCGCCGAGCAATTGGGTGTAGGGCACCAGACACTGTATAGACAGTTAAAAGCCAGCGGCACCAGCTACCAGAAAATCAAGGATGATATTCGCCGGGAAACAGCCATAAAACTGCTGGTCAATGACGGGGTGGCGGTTGAGCGTGTTTCAGAAATTATCGGTTTTTCCGAAGCCCGCTCATTCACCCGGGCATTTCGCCAGTGGACGGGAATGTCGCCGCGCAAATACCGGCAAACCTTTAACGGGTAAATTCAGAAAGGGGCTGAAATTCCCGGTTTAGGAAAGAGAAAAAGAGGCCACGTCTTGATTATTGCCGTGGAGTCCCGTCGCCTGATTACTGAGAAAATTTCGCTGGCCGTTTTTCCTTGAATGCCGCCAGGCCCTCCTTGAAATAGCCGCTGCAAAAGCAGGCCACCTGATATTCCCGCTCCAGTTGCAGTTGCTCTGCGAAACTGTTTTCCGGCGCTTTCACCAATGTGTCCTTGGCCATGCGCACGGCATCGACGGGCAGCTGGCTGATCTTTGTCGCCAGTGCCAATGCCTGTTCTTCAAGCTGGTCGTCCGCCACGGCGCGATAAATCAAGTCGCAGGATGCGGCTTCTTCGGCGCTGATTTTTGCGTCGCCAAGCATCAGTTCCATGGCTTTGTGGCGGGGCAGACGGCGACCGAGAAACCAGGAGCAGCCGAAATCAGGCACCACGCCCAGGGAGGGTACAAACGGCAGCTTAAACCAGGCGGAGCGCGCCATCAGGGTAAAGTCGGCATTGAGCGCAATGGCGACACCGGCACCCACCGCCGGACCATTGACAGCGCAAATCACCGGCACTGCCAGGCTTGCCAGGTGCGCCGCCACCGGGTTGTAAACCCTGACCATGGCATCGTCGATATACTCATCCAGCGGTTGCTCAACAGTGAAAAACTCTTTGAGGTTGCCCCCGGAACAAAACATGCGGCCGCGACCACTGACAATCAGGCAGCGGGTTTGCGGGCGCGCTGACACTTCCTTCAAGCCTTCAACTAGGGCTTTTGACAGTGGAATGGAGAGGCTGTTGAGAGAGTCGGGATCATTGAGGTAGAGCTTGGTAATGATTCCCTGGTGTTCAATGTCGATCATGTCTTTGAATCCTTGTTGGTGTTTCGCGTGAATGTCAGGCAGTCTTTGCTGGCGTCGATCTTCATACGGCCAGCGCCGCCATCAAGAATAAAGCTGGGAATATAACCCGGCTGTGGCGTGGGGAGAAATACAACCGTCTCGCCGCTGTTTGAAATTGCCCCCGAGGGTTCCAGGGCGTTGGCGCTGATGCCGACAATATCGCTATTGTTTGTGTGAATCCAGTATGTATTTACTGTTCTCGCCGATTTGCCAACGTTATTCACACAGATCTTTTCTGGCTTTCTGTCGGCTGAGTCAATACCGGAGCATCGCTAATTTTACGTTAAGCTTATGAATAGCGAGGTTTTGTACAATCGTTGTCACAGCCGCTTTAACAACGCTAACCTGTTATTATCCCGACTCCTTGTAATACTGCCTTTGTAATTCTTCGTAAGAACCCTGCCGGATTACCTTGTCTTGCAGTAGAGTATGGACTCTCTGGGAAAGGATACTTCATGACTCATCGTTACTTTTTACTCGGCTCGTTGTTGATTGTGAGCGGGCTTGTTTATTATTTTGGCTTTTTCTCGAGCCGCGGGGCTCCTGGCGGAGGTTCGGCAAATACGAGCCTCCAGGTCGCTGTATTTACAGTGGAGCGCCGCCAGGTTGCCGATCGCACTGAAGCGCTGGGAACCGCCCGCGCCTGGGAGTCTGTGGACATTTCTGCAACCGTCACCGAACCCATCGAAGCCCTGCATTTCAGCGACGGCGAATGGGTTGTGGCAGGGCAGCTGCTCGCAACCTTGCGCCAATCTGCCGAGCGCGCCCAACTTGCCGAAGAGCGGGCCAATCTCGCTGAACAACAGCGGGAGTTGCGCCGCCTGGAAGACCTGTTAAAGCGCAAACTGGCGTCACAGACAGACATTGATCAGCGCCGCACCCAGGTGGAGCGCTCCCAATTCCGCATCGATGAAATCGAGTCCCGCATTGGCTTGCGCATGATTCGCGCCCCCTTTGCCGGTCAGCTCGGATTGCGCCGCATCAGCCCCGGAGCCTTGGCGCAGCCGGGGATGGTCATCGCCACATTGGACGATATCAGCAGAATCAAGCTCGAATTTCGCATTCCGGCTGCGCTGCTGGCAAGCCTGTCGGTTGGGCAACCGGTTCACGCCACCACCTCCAGTTACGACCAATCCTTTACGGGTTCTGTTATCGCCATCGACAGCCGCATCAATGCGGTTGATCGCTCTGTGGGAGTTCTTGCCGAGTTTGATAATCCTGACCGGCTTCTCAAGCCGGGGCTCCTGATGCTGGTGGAATTGCAGCGCCAGCCACGGCAGGCTCTGGTTGTACCCGAGGAAAGTTTGGTGGCCAGGGAGCTGGAGCAGTTTGTCTGGGTGGTCAACCCCGAAAATTTTCAGGTTAGCCAACGGGCGGTTGCCATCGGTGTCAGAATCAACGGCTGGGTGGAAGTGACTGAAGGCTTAAAGACGGGAGAGTGGATCATACAGGAAGGGGTTGGTGTGGTGCGGGATGGTATGACAGTACAGGTAAAAAATGCCGACGAGCCCAATCGTGCCCCCGAGCGAGTCGGAGCAAACTGATGTGGCTTTCTGATATTTCCGTCAAACGCCCGGTATTTGCCACGGTCATCAGTCTGTTGCTGGTGGCGTTCGGCCTTGTCGCCTTTGACCGTTTGCCATTGCGGGAATACCCGGACATCGATCCGCCCATTATTTCCATTCGCACCGAATATATTGGCGCTTCCGCCGCTGTTGTGGAGTCCCGCATCAGCAAAATTATTGAAGACAGTATCGCTGGTATCGAGGGTGTCAAAACCATCAGCTCGTCGAGCCGGGATGGAGTTTCCAATATTGAGCTGCAGTTTGACCTCGATAGGGACATCGATGTTGCCGCCAACGACGTTCGCGACCGAGTGGCGCGTATCGCTAGCCAGTTGCCGGATGAGGCCGATCCCCCTCAGGTTGAGAAGGCGGATGCGGATGAGCAGGTCATCGTGTGGCTAAACCTGGTGTCAGATCGCATGGACAGCCTGGCGCTGACGGATTATGCCAACCGCTATCTGGTGGATCGTTTCTCGGTGATTGAAGGAGTGGCTCGCGTGCGCTTGAGCGGCGACCTTGAATACGCCATGCGCATCTGGCTTGACCGCAAAGCCCTGGCGGCTCGCAATCTCACCGTCAACGATGTTGAAACAGCCTTGCGCGCCCAGAACGTTGAGCTGCCTGCAGGCACCATCAAATCCTCAGAGCGGGATTTCGTTGTTCAGGTGGATCGGGGTTACGTCTCCGCAGCGGATTTTTCCCGCCTGGTGATCCGCCCTGGCGACGACGATTACCTGGTGCGCATTGGCGACATCGCCAAGGTTGAACTCGCTCCGGCAGAGCACCGTCGCCTGTTTCGCGGCAACGGCGTCAATATGATCGGCATGGGCATCATCAAGCAGAGCACGGGCAATACCCTTGAGGTTGCCCGCGAGGTCAGGGCGCTGCGGGACGCATTGGAAGCAGAGCTGCCTGCGGGGCTTGAAATTCGCCAAAGTATGGATACGTCGGTGTTTATTGATAGCGCCATTGCCGAGGTATACAGCACATTGTTTATTGCCGCAGTGTTGGTGGTGCTGGTGATTTTTCTGTTTCTCGGTGATTTTCGCGCCATGCTGGTGCCTGCAGTGACGGTGCCGGTATCGCTGATCGCGACAGTTACCGTGCTGTACCTGTTTGGTTATTCGCTGAATATGCTCACCCTGCTGGCGCTGGTACTGGCTATTGGCCTGGTGGTGGATGACAGTATTGTGGTGCTGGAAAACATTCACCGCCGCCTGGTCAATGGCGAAAGCCCACTGGTTGCCTCCTACCGCGGAGCCAGGCAGGTAGGTTTCGCCGTGGTGGCCACCACTGCGGTGCTCATTGCCGTTTTTGTCCCCATTACTTTTCTCGATGGCAACGTGGGTCGCCTCTTTGCCGAATTCGCTGTCGCGATGGCGGCGGCGGTATTTTTCTCCAGCATTGTCGCCCTGACTTTGTCGCCGGTCATGTGTTCAAAACTGCTCAACGCCCAGGCCATGGATACGGGGCTGGCTCGCTTTGTGGAAAATTTGCTGGAGCGCATGCAGCGCAGCTACGCCAGAATTTTGGAAGCGACCCTTAACCGCCCCCTCATTGCCCTGATTATTTTTGTCGTTGCCATGGTTGGATCGGGGTTGATGTTCAGCCTGATTCCCGGCGAGTTCACGCCGAAGGAAGACCGGGGCATGATTTTCATGATGCTCAACGGCCCTGAGGGCGCCTCCCACGACTATACAGAACGCTATGTACTCCAGGTTGAAGAGCGCCTGATGCCTCTGGTGGAGAGCGGCGAGGTGACGCGCCTGCTGGTGCGCGCGCCCAATACGTGGGGTGGCGGTGATGCCTACAATCGCGGCATTGGCATTCTGGTGCTGGACGACTGGGAGCGGCGCCGCCCCGTCGATGATATCGTTGCCGATATTCGCCGCCGGGTCGCAGACATTTCCGGCGTTCAAATTCTCACCATGGTTCCCCAGCCCCTGGGGGGCAGGGCACGCAGCCCTGTCCAGTTTGTCATTGGCGGCGGCAGCTATGAACAGCTGGCGCAATGGCGGGATATTTTGCTGAAAGAAGCCGCCAATAATCCGGGGCTGATCAATCTGGATAGCGACTACAAGGAAACAAAACCCCAGTTGCGGGTCAGAATTGATCCAGATCTGGCGGGGGATCTGGGGGTCAGAGTGCTTGACGTCAGCCACACTCTGGAAACCCTGCTCGGCTCTCGCCGGGTAACCACCTTTATGCAGGATGGCGAGGAGTACGATGTCATTCTGGAGGCGAAACCCTCCCAGCAGAGCACCCCTCAGGATCTGGAAAATATCTACGTGCGCTCCAGTACCAGCGAATTACTGGTGCCGCTGGCCAATTTGGTGAATTTAAAGGAGGTGGCCGATGTGGAAACCTACAACCGCTACAACCGCGTTCGCGCCATTACCATCGAAGCCGGTCTAAGTCCTGGTTATACCCTGGGGGAGGCTTTGGACTATCTGGAGAATCTGGCTCGCGACAAACTCCCGGATGGCGTCACTATTGACTACAAGGGCGAATCCCTCGACTACAAGGACTCCGGCGGTTCTGTGTATTTCATTTTTGCTCTGGCGCTGTTGGTGGTGTTTCTGGTAATGGCAGCGCAGTTTGAGAGTTTTATCAACCCCTTTGTGATTTTGCTGACGGTGCCGCTGGCCATTGCCGGCGGTTTGCTGGGGCTGCTGGTCACCGGCCAGTCTCTCAATATCTACAGCCAGGTTGCCCTTATTATGCTGGTGGGGCTGGCCACCAAAAACGGCATATTGCTGGTTGAGTTCGCCAATCAGTTGCGCGATGAGGGTATGGCTTTTCGCGCGGCACTGATTCAAGCCAGCCAGCAGCGCTTGCGCCCCATCGTGATGACCGCCATTACCACTGTTGTCGGCGCGATTCCGTTGATACTGGCTTTTGGCGCTGGCAGCGAATCCCGCTACGTTATCGGTGTCGTGGTGGTGTTTGGTGTTTCTCTGGCGACTCTGTTTACGCTGGTGGTGGTGCCTTCCGCTTATCAGTTGCTGGCGCAGCGAACCGGGTCTCCCCACAGAATTAGCCACGAGCTGGAACGGCAATTGGCAGAAGATGTAAACTGATTCGCGCTGGTGTCTGCGCAGATCGAAACAACCGGGGGAGCCTGTCAGGCTTAATGGTTCCACAGGCTCCTGGCAGCAAGGGGATTAGCGGTATTTCTTTTCCAGGCGGTATTTTTCTTTCTCGCGCTCAGGCATTTTTTCCCACTTTTGGCGCAATTTTTCTTTTTTGTCCTGGGGAAGCTTCTGGTAGCGATCCTGGGCTTCTTTGACACGCTTTTTTTCCCGATCCGAAAGATCGTCCCATTTTTTTGCCACCAACAGCTGGTTGTCAGTGTTCCAGTGGTCGTTGTAATGGGGCGGGATCTGCTGACGCGCTGCCAGAGCCTGAGAGGGAATCAGTAAAAGGAGGCAAAGCAGGGGGCGCAATAACAGGGTAATCACGGGTCTAACTTCCTTTGGCGTTCTGTGTTTCGGCAAGCCAGTAATAAAAATCCAGATCCTGGGACTGTACCGTATCGGGAAAGAGGGCGTCTTGCTGATTGAAAAACATCGATTTCTCCGGGGCGAGAATAAGGGTCAAGGCAAATAGCGACGCCAGCGTCATCCCCGTCAATGGTAGCAGGAATCGCGGCAGGCGAAAGCGGGCAGCCTGTTCACAGGCGTGTTTTCGGCTCTGGCGCAATTGTCTTTCAATGACCGGATCCACATGCCTTTCTGCGGCTAGCAGCTGTGCCCTGAGATTGCGTTCAAAATCAGTCATGGTTTCAAAATCAGTCATTGCGATGCTCCTGTAACTGCTCCTGAAGTGAATGCAGCGCTCTTGAGTAATGGGTTTTGACACTGCCTTCAGAACACCCCATAACAGAGGCGGTTTCCACTGTTGACAAACCTTCCCAGCAGCGCAGCATAAAAGCCTGTTGCTGGCGATGGGGTAGTTTCTCAACAGCCTCGATGAGGGCAGCCATACTTTGCTGGCGCTCCACGGCAAGCGCGGGGTTGTTGGATTCGGCGTCGGCGACGTGCTGAAAGGGATCGTCCTGCTCCAGATCGCGGGGCGAGGAAAAAGAAGGCAGCCAGCCGGTAAAGCGGTTTTTAACGGTGCGACGGCGAATGACATCGCGAATACGGTTGTGGAGAATCTTGAAAAAAAGCAGCCGCCACTCGTCCTCGGATTTATGGCTGTATTTCCTCACCAGCAGCAACATGCTGTCCTGAACCGTGTCGAGGGCGTCATCCTGATCGGCGAGCGCTGTTCTCGCGATAAGAAATGCCCTGCGCTCCACGGAGGCGAGAAACTTGTCAAGTTCAGTATTTACCGACAAGCTGGCAACGCCCCCGGGACAAATTTCCGCAATCGTAGCCACTGGATACTCCCCATGATCCCCGCGTCGTTAATGGTTGTGGTGGAGAATTTCATTGAGTATATAAATACCACCTATCCACTTATAGGCATCGCTGTGGTCATGGTGATGAACTACGTAGCGATCGCCATGATAGCGGTGATGCCTGATTTGACTGGGGTGGCCATAATAAGAGCCGTAGTTGTTGATAATGACTTTTTTGCCCCTGTGGCCGTGATGGCGGGAACCGTAGTAGTGCCTGTCGTAGTGCCCGCGATCATAGCCTTTGCCATAATCCCTGTAGTGCTCCCTGCGATTATCCGCCAGTGTCAGGGATGCAAAACCCATAAGAAGAAATGCCAGAGCAAGGCCGAGGTATTTACTGGTAGAAGTTCTGGTTTTCATTTCATCACCTTTTTTTGATGGTTACGCTGCTAATAACGCCGCGGCTTGCAAAAGGTTGACAACAGGTTTGAGGATGGCCTTGACGGCAGTGTTTCAGGTTAAAGTTCGGCTTCGAGCCACACTGGGCAGTGGTCGGAGGGTTTTTCCATAGCGCGAATATCCTGATCGATTTCACAGGCACGCTGGCGATTGATGACCGCCGGGGTTGCCAGAATCAGGTCAATTCGCAGACCTCTGCGCGGGTTGGCGCTGAAGCCACCGCTGCGGTAATCGAACCAGGAGTAGCGCTGGGCGCCATCCTGTGGATGCTGTTGCTCGTAGCTGTCCACTAGTCCCCACGCGCTCAGTTCCTGCAGCCACTGCCTTTCTTCCGGCAGAAAGCAGCACTTGCCTGTGCGCAGCCAGCGCTTGCGATTGTCTTCGCCAATGCCGATGTCCTTGTCGAGGGGCGCCACATTCATATCACCAAGAACGATAAGGTTTTCGCTTGGTTGGTGTTGTTGCAACAGTCGGGTCAGGTTTTGATAAAACTCGGCCTTGTTGGCAAATTTTGTCGGGTGGCTGCGGCTTTCTCCCTGGGGAAAGTAGCCGTTGTAGATGGTCACGGGGTTCTCTGCTGTTGCCAGCGTAATAGAAACGAGGCGGCACTGGGCTTCGTCGCCATCATCGGGAAAGCCTTTGCTGCTGTTGAGGAGAGTGCCCCTGTAAAGCAGGGCGACGCCGTAGTGACCTTTCTGGCCGTGAAAAACGACGTTGTAGCCCTGCTCCTCAATAAATGCCAAGGGAAATAGGCTGTCTTCAACTTTTGTTTCCTGCAGGCCGATGACATCCGGCTGATGTTTGGCAATAACGGTTTCAAGCTGATGCAACCGGGCGCGAATACCGTTGACGTTGAAGGACATTATTTTCATGGTTGCTGTTCAACCACCTGCATGGCCTGGCTGCCATTCAGTTGAATACCATCGACGAGAATCATTCCAGCTTCCTTTAAAAAAGGGTCATCTTCCAATGGTACATCCGCCTGCGCGCTGGCATTGTCGTCGCTTTCACTGTCTTCGTCGCCCGCGTCTGCACTGCCATCCTGTTGTTTCCATTCTTCGATGGAAGCAAATGGCGGCTGATTTTTAGCGCTTCTGCGGGCGTTTTCCAGCTCAAATAGCGCCACCTGGAATTCATCCAGCTCCTGTTTTCGCCGTTGCAGATTGAGGGACACCACCAGGTTGTCTCGGCGCGCCTGGTTGAGTTCCAGCTCTTTGACCAGGTATAAGTAGTCGGCATCGGACTGGGCGCGGGCGCGGTGTTCTTTGGCAAGTTCGTCAAGGTCATCGGCAAAATTGCCGTGTTTGGTGATGGGAATGCCATGAATTTTGTCCCAGGGCAGGGCGTGATCCTTGCTGCTTTCGCCGATTTCGTCGAGGCTGTACAGGGAGGGAAAACTGATGTCTGGAACCACCCCGCGGTGCTGGGTGCTGTCACCGGAGACCCTGTAGAACTTGGATTCGGTGAGTTTTACCTGCCCTTCATGGAGGGGCACCAGCGCCTGAACGGTGCCCTTGCCGTAACTCTGGGTGCCAACCACCAGGCCGCGGCCATAATCCTGAATGGCGCCGGCAAAAATTTCCGATGCCGAGGCGCTGAGGCGATTGATGAGAACCACAAGGGGACCGTCATAAAGTGGCGGTTTGCGGGATCTGTAGCCTCTGGATATTTGATCATCCTTGCGGATTTGTACCACAGGTCCTGGGTTGATAAACAAATCAGTCATGGTGGTCACTTCAAAGAGTGAGCCGCCGCCATTGTTGCGTAAATCAAGGACAATTCCGTCAACGTTTTCTTTCTTAAGCTCCTTGAGAAGCTTGGCAACATCCCTGGTTGTGCTTTTATAGTTTGGGTCGCGCTTGTTGAAAGCCTCGAAGTCGATATAAAAAGCGGGTAGATCGATGACACCAACTTTATAGGGTTTGCCATCATTTTCCAGTTCGAGAATGCGGCTTTTGGCTGCCTGCTCTTCGAGCTTAACCTCGTCGCGAACAATGGAAATAACCTTATTGACGCCAGCGCTTTCGCCCTTTGCAGGAATAATCTCCAGGCGCACCAGGGTTCCCTTTGCGCCGCGAATAAGGTCGACAACATCATCCAGGCGCCAGCCCACCACATCTTCAATGGGTTTGTCGCCTTCACCAACGCCGACAATTTTATCCTCCGGCGCCAAAATACCCTGTTGTGCCGCCGGGCCGCCCGGTATCACCCGAACAACGGAAGTAGTTTCGTCGTCAGACTGGAGCACGGCGCCAATGCCCTCAAGCTTTAAAGACATGCTGATGTTGAAGTTTTCCAGCTGGCGCGGCGAGAAATAGCTTGTGTGCGGATCGTAGAGGGATGTCAGCGCATTCATGTAAAGCTGATGGGCATCTTCGGCGTCGGATTGCTCAATGCGCTTCAGGGCGTTCTTGTAGCGCTTGATGAGCAGGGCAGGAATCTCGTTTTCTTCTTTTTCTGCAAGCATTAGGCGCAGATAACTGTCTTTGATCCTTTTCCGCCAGAGTTCATCCAACTCCTCCATGGTTGTTGCCCAGGTGGCATTTTCCTCGTTGTAATCGATGGTTTCGTCAATGGTGAAATCAAAACCGGCGCTGTTCTCGAGGAGGGCAATACTGTGGTTGAGCCTGTCAATAACCCGCTTCAGATACAAATTGTAGATTTCAAAGCCAGGGGTTAAATCGCCCTGTTTGAGACTGTCATCAAGGCTGAACTGCCACTGATTGAATTTTTCAATATCTTCAGCAAGAAAATAGGTTTTTGAAGGATCCAGGCTCTCGAGGTAGTTGTCGAGCAACTCCCTGGAAACTTCGTCATTGAGGGCTTTTTTTGCGTAATGTTTGTTGCCGAGTTTTTCGAGCATTTCCAGTGTGGTTTGCACTTGGGAAGGCGTGAACTCCAGGGGCTCGGTCTTGGCGAAAGACAGCGAGGAAAAGACAATCAGCAATAAAGCGACATAACGGTTAGCTAACATCAATAGTCCTGCTCTGGCATTGAAAGAATGGGATTGGCTCGGGGAATTAGACATCATTTAGAGAAAATATTCGCAGATTTCGTGGTCAGTTTTATAAACAGGGCTCTTACTTGATGTTCATTGGCGAAAAATAGTCATTTGCCTGGCTATTATAGGGTTGTTGTGAGCCAGGAGTAATTATTTTTCCTTTTTCGCGCCCGCTAAGCTGTTGTTTTGCTTGCAACCCTCGCCCCATGGCCAGATTTCAGTGGCGCACATCAAGAACGCCGATGGTGCAGTATAGGGGGACGACGAACCCCTAGGCAATCGAGAACGATTTTTTCCACCAGCAAACAAAAAAACCCGCCTTGTGGGCGGGCTTTGATTTTTGGCGCACTCGGGAGGATTCGAACCTCCGACCGCTCGGTTCGTAGCCGAGTACTCTATCCAGCTGAGCTACGAGTGCGTGAAACAGTGGTCTTGAGGGCGCGTACTATAGAGTCAGGTCTGCGCTTCGTCAAGAGGGGATATCTAAAAATGCTCTTTTTTTAGAGGTTCCCAATGATTGGGCGCGAAAAAATAGGCCTTTTCCGCTGTGGGGGCGGGTCGAGCTTATTTTTACAGGATTTTTGATCAAGACTTACAGGGTGCGCGGCTCGGGTTTATACGGATGCCATGAAAATTGCCCGTCGCGGCGCCGGGTAACCTTCGATGGTTAACTCAGGGTTTTCCGGGTCGAGAAAGTCCGCCAGGGATTCAAAGCGCATCCAGGGGGTTTTGCGCTGCTCCGCCGTGGTGGTGACCGAACAATCGACCAGGCGGGGGTTGTCAAGTCCGAGGCTGGTCATCCAGGAAAGAACCTGATGGGTGCTGGGAATGCACCAGACGTTGCGCATTTTTGCGTAGCGCCCCTTGGGAATAAGCGACTCCTTCGAATCGACAACGAGGGTTTCGAGAACCAACTGCCCGCCGGGTTTCAAACAATTGCGCAATTCTTCAATATGAGCAAGGGCATCCTTGCGGTGGTAGATCACGCCCATGGAGAGTACTGTGTCAAAACTGCGAAGATTCCCAGGCAGCTGTTCTATGCCGAGGGGAAGCACGTCGACGGGGATTTTCGGGCAGTAGTGTTTAAATACCTGAAACTGGTAGACGAACTTGGCTGAAGGATCTATGCCAATGACTCGCTCCGGGCGCTGGCCGTCAGTGCCGCCGTATAAGCGCATGCAGTGATAGCCGTTGCCACAACCCACATCGAGAATCCGTTGCCCCCCAAGGCATCCCAGGTGGGGGGCAAGCCGATCCCATTTCCAGTCGGAGCGCCATTCTGTGTCTATGTCCAGACCAAAAAGCTGCCAGGGGCCTTTGCGCCAGGGATGCAACCCCATCAACGTGTTTCTGAGGGCATCGCGCACCCTGTCGTCACAGTCGCCGGGTTCGCCAATTCGCACATTGGCGGCAAATTCTTGTGACGAAGGAACAATATTCGGCAGGGCATCGATAACCTGTTGCCACTGGGGCAAATCCCCCCAGCGTTCCTGACTGAGGCCTTGTTGCAATTGTTCCGGAAGCGTCTTTGACCAGGCTTGAAAACCGGGAGTCGCAGACATCCAGTGGAGGAGGGGCTGATAATCGGGCATGGCGCGAATGGGTTAAAAACGGGGCTGCAATGTAGCCCCGTCAGCATCAAGATGCAATATCAAGCGGCGCTCACGACTTGCCGGGATCAGTGATTGCCGGCTTTGAGCATTTTGGCAATGGTGTTGTCGCGATCGATAAGCTGGTGTTTGATCGCCCCTGCTACATGAAGGCCTACGCCGATAAGAAGCAGATTGGCGCCAAATTCATGCACCTCTTCCCAGAATTCATGGAGGCCGTGGTTTTTCACCATGGGGGATGCCAGGTTTATGACGTCGAAAATGGCAATGGTTTTGCCGTTGCTCCAGATCATCAACGGCCCACTGACGACCATCAGGGCAATACCCACCAGCAACAGGTTGGGAACCCAGCGCGCCAGGAACTGCAGCAGCGGATTCTGCGGCGGCAGCAGGGGGCGAACATTTCCCAAACGCCACAAAATTCTGGCGACAAGAATGATGAACACCGACATGCCGATGGAAATATGGAGCGCCTCCATGGCTTTTTCACTGACACCAGGAAAATCCCCTGAAAATTCCGCCATAAGGTAAAGTCCAATGACGGCGAACGCGCTTACCCAGTGAAAGATAATTGAAAGCCAGCTGTACCCCTGGCGAGTGTCGCGAAGTGGCATATAAAACCCCCATGACCCGATTTGTTGACTAGGACTTCAGCATAAACAAGATAACTTAAGGCTTTCTTAAGATATCAGCCATGGGGAGGGGATTTAGCCCTGGTGCTTGATCGCGATCAATGAAGCAAAATTAAAACATTGAAACCACACATCGACACTGGTGAATCCCGCTTCTGTCAGCCGTTGCCGATGGAGGCCGAGGGTTTCGGGAATCAGGACATTTTCCAGAGCTGAGCGCTTTTGGCTGATTTCCAGCTCGCTGTAACCGTTGGCGCGCTTGAAATTATGGTGCAGCTCAACCATCAGGTCATTGAGATGGTCATCGGCAAAGCCGACTTTTTCGGAGAGAACAAGAATCCCTCCCGGATTCAGGCCGTCATAGATGCGGCGCACCAGCCCTTCGCGGTGCTGCAGGGGAATAAATTGCAAGGTAAAATTAAGCACCACCATGGAGGCATTGCTAATGGTAACGTTGACAATGTCTTCGCAAATAAGGGTGATGGAGTCCGTCAACCCCTGTTGTGCCAGCATGTGTTGGCACTGATTTATCATTGCCGGGGAGTTGTCGACGGCAATAAGGGTTCTGGCTCTGTTCTCCGTATTGCGGGCAATGGCCAAGGTAGAGGCGCCGAGGGAGCTGCCCAGGTCGTAACAGTATGAGTTTTCCTGGACATATTTTTCTGCCAGGGTTCCGGTCATGGTGATGATGGTTTCATAGCCGGGTACCGAGCGCTTGATCATGTCGGGAAAGACACTGACCACCTTGTCGTCAAAGACAAAACCGGCGAGATCGCCAATGGGGCGGGCAAACAGATTGTCTTTTTGCGATTGTTCAGACAGGTTCTGGTTGCCTCGTCTATCGATTTCGCCACCACTCACAGGGATTGTATCTCCAGTTCAAGTGCGGCGGTTTCGGCGACCTTGTCGGGGTGCGCAATAATGGCCGTATTCGCCTTTTCCGGGGTCAGGTATGAAGCCGCGACCCGCTTTAAATCGTCCTCTGTCACCGCCAGCACCCGCTTGCGAAACTGTTCGCGAATCTCCCGCGTATTGCCGTAGAGTTCAGCGTGGAATGTTTGCTTGGCCTCTCCCGCTGGCGATGCAGGTTTATCAATGGCGCTGATAACACCCAAAATCGCCTCTTCCACCTGGCTCCACTGGTGGGATTCCTCCTGAAGCCAGCGCAGAGATGCATCAAAGTCGTCCAGGGTGCCGCCAATGCGGGGATCCCGGTAGGAGTAGAAACGGAAGGCGCCACTGTGGCTATCCTGGCTGGCGCCACCACCGTAGGCGCCGCCTTGCTCGCGAATGGCGGTGTGGAGAAAACCGTTTCTTAAAAAGCCCCCCAGCACGGTGAGGGGGGCGGCATCTGGATGGGCGCTTGAAACCGTGGCGTAGGCTCTGGCGCAAAAGTTGACCTGGGTGCTGGTTTTCCAGAGCACAGCGGTTTTCCTTGCCGGTGGTTGATAGCAAAAGCGACTCAGATTGGTTGCCGGCAAGCCCTGAATACTGGCGGTGAGGGCGCGGGTGTAATCATCCAGACGCTGCTCTTCACCCACGGCCAGATATTGTCTTGGCGAAGCCACAATCATGCTGTGGATGCCTTCGAGTTTTGCTGCCAGGGCTTGCAGGGCGATTTCGTCGCCAAGGTTGTTGTCTAGCGCTTTCAAATAGCGAATACCGGCAAGTCCGCCCCAGCGATAGGCCAGATTGGCTCCGGCGCTGATGCCGCTGGCGGCCGCGCCCATGGCGAGGCTGTGGCCGTGCCCGGTGATGCTCTTTTCCCGGCGGGCGCGCATTTGTGCCAGAAGTTCCCGTAGCCGCCCCAGTTCATCGAAACGCACCGCCTGTAGGGTTTCAAGCATTAATTCGGTCAATGCCATCTGGTTGCGCTGCAGGCCTTTGGCTGACAGGGTGAAATAACCCCGCAAATCCGCGAGATCGTCGGGAACACTGCGGGCGCTAATGGCCGCGTGGATGGAGCCGCACACCCGGGACTGCCACAGTTGAGTGTCGAGATAGTTTTTGTCGCCAATACCGAGTTCGGCGAGAACACTGCTGTAAATAGGCAGCAAATCCAGCTGTTCGTCGTCGAATTCCGGCAACTGATGAATAATTTGCTGGTACACCAGGCCATTGGTTCCCGCCTTGTAGGTGGTGATTGGCGCTGGAGAATCCAGTTTTTGATGCCAGGGCGTGTAAGCGAGAACCTTGGGAATGTCCTCGAGTCCAACTTTGGGGAGAACGCTTTCATCGTCCTTGCGGGTCTGCCGGGCTTTGAGTGCCTGGGCGCGAGCAACGATAGCCTCCTTCTCATTATCACTGAGTCCGGCCTTGATTTTTTCAAGCCTCGCCAGTTCGGCGTTGACCCGTCGTGCCGAGAGATCGGCATCCGGGCGCATGACCAGGCGCACTCTGTGCTGATTGTCCACCAGCAGGGTCTTGGCCAGGGTCTTGATGTAATCCGGGTTTTCAATATTAGTGCGCAGTGTATCGAGCACCGGATCCAGATCCAGCAGGGCGATGGGGTCGCCGCGATGGGTGGCACTGGTCAGGGCTGTCATCAGCAAGTGAAGGCCATAGGGGTAGCCGTCACCGGTTACTTCCCGCTGCTGCAGTTCGAGCTGGTGGAGGCTGGCCGCGACCTGTTCGTGGGGAATGCCCTCTTCGGCCACCCTGGCCAACACCGCCATAACCAGATCTTCGAGATCGTTGGCCTTCTCGGGGTCGCTGCCCTCAATGCCACAAAGAAAACACAGCTCTTTCTGGGAATCGTCAAGGCCGCAGAGAGGCGATGGCGATGTGCCCAGGTCTGTGGTTTCGAGCGCCTGAAGTAGAGGGGATGCGCTGTTATCCAATAAAACACTGCACAACAGATGGGCTTCCATGGTTTCCATCAAATTGGTTGTGGCGCCGAGAAGCCAGCCGATAACAATATGGGTTTTGTGTTCGCTGCTGCCTTCTTCATCAAAGGCGTAGGCTTCCTCCACCCGCACCGGCGCCAGATAGCGCTTTTCATCGGCAACCGCAATGTTGACATCGAGAGGCGCAAAGCGATTGAGCGCCTGATCTTCAAATTTCTGCTGCAACTCAGCGGCGGGAATATTGCCAAAAGTCATAAAAATGGCGTTGCTGGGGTGGTAGTGAGTTTTGTAGAACGACGCTAACTCTTCGTAACTCAGGTCGGGAATGCATTCCGGCTCGCCGCCACTGTTGTAGTGGTAGGTTGTGGTGGGGTAGAGATATTTGCTCAGGGTGTGCCAGAGGGTCGATGTCACCGAACTCATAGCACCTTTCATTTCATTAAAAACTACGCCTTTGAAAGTCAACGGTGAGTTGGGATTGTCCGCCTCGGCAAACTCGAGGCGATGGCCTTCCTGGGCAAAGTCGAGGGGGTCGAGGCGGGAAAAAAAGACCGCATCCAGATAGACATCGAGAAGGTTGAAGTAGTCTTTGCGATTTTGACTGGCAAACGGGTAGGCGGTCCAGTCTGAACTGGTCATGGCGTTCATAAAGGTGTTCAGTGAACGCCTGATCATCATGAAAAAGGGATCCCTGACCGGGTACTTGTCGCTGCCGCAAAGGGCTGTATGTTCGAGAATATGGGCGACGCCGGTGGAGTCTTCCGGCACGGTGCGCAGCGCCACCAGAAAAACATTTTCTTCGCTGTCAGTGGCGATATGAATATGTTGGGCACCGGTTTTTTGGTGGCGGTATTCTTCAATGGTGGCGTTGAGAGAGTCTATTTTATGACTGCGGATCCGTTCAAACGTGGGTGTTTTGACCATTTGATTCATCAGTTGTCTCGAATTTCATTGGTTTGGCAAGTCGCCAGATTTACAGGTTGCCCCTTGGCTGTCAAAGCCTCGATGTCAAGGGTTGGTTGGGCTGTCATTCTGCGGATAAATCCTGACACCGGCATGTTGTTAGACGATGATTCTAAAGCATCTCGACAGCGGTTGACACCAGCACCAGTCACCATTGTGGTGAAGTAGAAAAAATTGCCGGCGAAGCAAGCACAGATTGCGAATTTTCTGCGTTCGTGGCAATCTGCTCGGCCTGACAGGTTCAAGATTTCTTAGGAGGGTTCCATGTTTAACAATAAATGTAATGGTCGTCATGTTTTGTTGGCGCTGGCGTTGTCTATGTCTGCCTCAGTAGCCTTTGCTGATAACTGCGGTGAAATTCCCCAGGCGCCCGAGCTGGTCAAAGGCGCCAGCTCTACAATGGAAGAGCTGGTGGCAAACAGCGAAAGTGTTAAAGCCTATATCGCCAGTGCCGATACCTTTCTCGACTGCCGCGACGCCTATGCCAAAACAGACGAGTTTAAAGGCCTGAATCAAGACGAGCAAAAAGCACTGATTGACACCAGCAATGAGTTGCTGGCCAAGCGCAACGCCATTGGCGACAATTTCAATAAGGAAGTGGCTGCGTTTAAAGCTGCAAACCCTTAATCATTGAGGCGCGACCTGACAGTATCGCCCAGGCTTAACGGTTGCCCTGTTCTTCGCTAGTTGTGAAGAAAACAGCAGTTATTACCGGCGCTACGGGGGGAGTCGGGTCGGCTCTTGCCAGAGATCTTGCCCGCAGGGGCTATAGACTGATTCTGCCCTGCCGCAATCCCGATAAATGCCAGACACTGGCTGAGAATATCAGGCTTGGCAATCCCGCAGCAGAACTGGAATTTATTCTCTGTGATCTGTCGGATTTAAACAGCGTTGCCCGCTGTGGCAGGAAAATCATTGCACGCCACCCCGTCATCGATGTGGTGATTGCCAACGCGGCCACGGTGGAGCCGCTGTTTGCCACCTCTGCCCAGGGCATAGAAAAAACCTTTGCGATCAATCATCTCGCCCACTTCGCTCTGCTCAGCTGGTTGCTGGATAACTTGTTCGTACACTCCCGCATTATTGTCGTCGCTTCCTCTGCGGCGCGTTATGGCAGTGGGGCATTTCTCGACGATATTAATTACCGGCGCCGCAGCTATGGAATGTTTCGTGCCTACGCCAACAGCAAACTGGCCAATCTTGGCTGTGCGCGGCATTTTGCCCGAATGCTCGCCTCGCGGCAGATTGCCTGCTCCAGTATTCACCCGGGCCTGCTGGCAACCGACATCTGGCCAAGGAAAACCTTGCTGCAAAAATTGATTATTCCGATCTTGAAAAACCATTATTTTTGGCCACCGGAAACCGGCGCTCGATTCATTTCCGAGCTGGCGTGTTCGGATTTTCATAGTGAAACCCAGGGGCACTTTATAATGGGCAAAGCGGTATCACCACCTTCGTCGCTGACGAAAGATTTCGAAAACCTCCTTCTGCAAACTAGCCTGGAACTTTGCGCTGAATATCTGCCCAGGGCGTCCAGGAACGTGGGGACAAAAAGTGTCTGAATCCCATCAGCTTATTCTTTACACAGGCACCCTTTGCCATCTCTGCAAGGACGCCAAAAATATTTTGTACGGGGTATTGCCAGAGAATATTCATTTTATTGAAAGCAATATTGACGATGATCCCCGCAATAAAAGCGCTTACGGCATGAGAATTCCGGTATTTGTCGTTAAAAGCAGCACTGGCGAGATTGCTGCCGAAAAAGACTGGCCTTTTACGCCGGGGCAGATCAGGAAAATCCTCGGGGATTATTGCTTGAATGGAGACTGAGGCACTGAGAGCCCGGTTGCGCCCGTTGCCGGAATTTTCACCCACAAATTAGGTGACCCTGTTGAGGTGGCGCGAAAATGTGGATTGCTGTGGCAACAGGGTAGCTCAATCCGCCAGAACTGCACCAATCGCTGCGGCATCCACCACATCCTCGGCCTTGCAGCCTCGGGACAAATCCAGCCAGGGTTTCGCCATGCCCTGGAGTATGGGGCCGATGGCATTGGCGCCGCCGAGGCGCTCGGCAATTTTATAGCCGATATTGCCGGCGTTGAGGTCGGGAAAAATAAACACATTGCAGCTGCCAGCAACCGGAGAGTTTTTGGCTTTTTTTGCCGCCACGTCGGGAACCAGAGCCGCATCAAATTGTAATTCGCCATCAATAGCCAGACTGGGGTTTAGATTGCGAACGATGGCGACAGAATCCCTGACTTTGTCGACACTGTCATGCTGAGCTGAACCCAGGGTGGAAAAGGACAACATGGCAACCTTGGGTATTTCACCGGTCAATTTGAAATGGGTGTCGGCACTGGCAATGGCAATTTCGGCGAGCTGTTGTGAAGATGGCGCCGGATTGACAGCGCAATCGCCAAAGGTGAAGGCTTTGTCGGGCCATTCCATCAGAAAAACACTGGAGACCAGATTGGTTCCCGGCGCCAGGCCAACGCCCCTGATGCCGGCGCGCAGCACGTCCGCTGTCGTTGCCAGCGAACCGGCAATGCCGGCATCCACATAGCCAGCTTTCAGAAGTACAGCGGCAAGGAGCAGGGGGTCTTTCAGCGCTTCCCTGGCATCAGCGACACTGAGGTTTTTTTTCCGTTGGCTTTCCGCGTACAGATCTGCGGCTCTTTCGAGCCATTGTTGGGCGTCGGGGTGTTCGAAAAATACCTCACAGCAGATTTCGCTGCCAGGGTTGAGAACAACGGGGGTACAGAGGTTCAGTTCAGCCAGTTTGGCAATGGCCTCAATAACCCTGGGATCGCTCTGCTCGGGGAAAATAACCCGTTTTCTGTTTTCCTGTGCCTGTTGTCTCAATGTTGCCAGCACGGATGGCTTAACAGTCATGGTCACTTTCCCAAAGCAGTTTACGAAGGTTTATTGTTGTTGCAAAAGCTCGTCGGGCACATCCATGGTCAGGTGTAGCAGCCCCAGACCGTGAACTTTACCCTGGGCGTCGGTAATCAGGGTTTCGGTGCCACCGCCGCCAAGGGAGTCGTCGAGAAGAAAATTCAGCGCCTGGAGGTTGGGTATCTCGAAACGGGTTACCTTGCCAAAACAGATTTCCTTGAAGTAATTCTTGACGACTTCAGCGGTGAGGTTCTTTTCCAGAAACTCATAGATTGCCGGAGTTTTTGCCATGATGCCGATATTGCTGCCGTCGCCTTTGTCACCGGAGCGGGCGATGGCGATTTCCATTAATTGAACCTTAGCCATGTTTAAACTTCCTCAACCTTGTAATGAGTGGTGATCAGCTTTTTGTCGATCAGTGCTGGCCAGTAACCAACGACCTCGGTGGCGCGGGGGCGGCCACCGGCAAAACCGGTAACACCGGGAGGGCCGGAGGTGATCAGCGGAGCGATTTCCATGCCGAGAAGATTGAGAGCATTGGCATCCTGACCTCTGGCGCCGATCCGCAGCATAATCTCGTGGGGTTGTTCGAGAGCGGGTACAAGACCTTTGTACATGACATTGGTGCCAAAGAGCTCAACAAAGCGGTCTTCTTCAGGAATTTCGACGCCGTGCATGGCGACCCGCTTGAATACCATATCCGCAAGCACGTGGGCTTTTTCGATGGCATCTGGCCCGCCAATACAGAGTGTGCCGAGAATTTTGTAGCCGCTGGCGTAAGAAATTGACGCTTTATAGGTGGGCGTCGGTGGGCGACCCTTGATGCCGGAAATAGCAACGCGGTCTTCTCCAGCCTGGCTGATGTTGATGGTGGTGAAATCGGCAATGCAGTCAGGTCCCAGATAGTTTTTCGGATCACCCAACTCATAGAGCAGCTGTGAAGTGACGGTTTCAACAGAAACCAGGCCGCCGGTATTGTCGTGTTTGGTGACCACGAAGCTGCCATCAGCACTGGCTTCGACAATGGGGTAGCCTATACGGGCAAAATCTTTCACTTTGCGCCAGTCGGCATAGTTGCCACCGGTACACTGGGGGCCGCATTCCATGATATGACCCATGATGGTGGCCGAGGCAATCTTGTCGTAGTCTTCCATGGACCAGCCGAACTCGTATACCAGGGGCGCAACCACCAGTGACGGATCGCTGGCGCGACCGGTAATAACGATATCTGCACCTGCCGCCAGGGCTTCGACGATTGGCTGGGCGCCAATGTAGACATTGGCGCTGCTGATGCGGTCGCGAATGATGGCAATGTCTTCTCCGGTGTCGAGGTTGGCAAGCTTTTCGCCGCCGCCGGTGATTTCATCAAGACGATCCATAATGTCATCGCCTTCAATGATGGCGATTTTAATACCGCTCAGACCCAGTTCCTTGACAACTTTTTTGGTGGCTTCAAGGCAGGCGCGGGGGTTAACGCCGCCAGCGTTGGCAATAATTTTGATACCTTTTTCTTTGCAGGTGGGCAGAATTCTTTTCACCATCGGCGGAAAGTCCATGGCGTAGCCGGTTTCCGGCTTGCGCATTCTCTGCTTTTGCATGATGCTCATGGTGATTTCAGCGAGGTAATCAAAAGTCAGGTAATCAACCGGGCCTTCTTCCACCAGGCGTATTGGCCCCAGCAGACTGTCGCCCCAGAATCCCTGTGCGTTTGCGACTCGCACAATTTTGTTTTCACTCATGATTTTTTCCTCGTTGGTGTCATGGAATAGGTAGTGGTGGTAGCGGTGCCAGCGGCGGTGCTACCAGTTTGGCGCTCTTTTTTCCAGAAAGGCACTGAGTCCTTCCCGGCCTTCGTGGGAGTCCCGCACATCGGCAATAAACTTGATGGTGTACTGAACCATGGTTTCGTCGACATCCCCCTGAGCCACGTCAAAAACCAGTTGCTTGGCTTTGGCCAGCCCCCGGGGAGCGTTTTTCAGCAGAGTATCGGCTATTTCTTCAATTTTCGCATCGAGCTGCTCGTCAGTGTCAACGACCTCACTGAGAAAGCCCAGTGCCTGTGCCCATTGGGCGTCGACCATTTCACCGGTCATAAAAAGACGGCGGGCGGCTTTTTCGCCGATGGTTCTCACCACATAAGGGGAGATCGTGGCAGGCAGCATGCCGATCTTGATTTCGCTGAGAGCCAGGCGAGCCTTGGTGGTGCCAATGGCAATATCGCAGCAGCACACCAGGCCGACACCGCCGCCCATGGCCGCGCCCTGAACTCTGGCGATGGTGGGCTTGGGCAAAAAATTCAGTGTGTGCATGAGTTTGGCGAGCTGGCCGCCGTCAGCAAGGTTTTCCTCATAGGTGTTGCTGCCCATGCGGCGCATATAGTTGATGTCACCACCCGCCGAGAAGCTTTTGCCGTTGCTGGCGAGCACCACCACTTTGACGTTGGGATTTGTTGCGGCATCTTCAAGGGCGGCAATCAGCCTGACCACTTGATGGTCGTCAAAGGCGTTGTGAATCTCGGGACGGTTCATGGTCAGGTGCAACACACCCTTTGGCGTTAATTCCTGCAGCAGTGCATTTTCGGACATCTGGAAACTCTTTTCTTGGCAACGGGTCTGGGGCGAAGGTTGCTGGATTGGCGCAGTGTCGATTCGGCGTCCTGATCGCTGGCAAGCGATTTAGTACGCAACCTTGCAAAAGGTCAACAATATAACGGTAGACATCTTTACGGTCAATTCAAAACAACATGGAGACGATGATTTTCTCTAGGTTTCAGTATTCATTGAATGCCTTGTCTTTCATTTTTGACCTAGGCATTATGAGCCACTTGGTACTTTAGCTTACAATAATTTTTCCCTATTGACCCTATACGACGCGGTTTATATCCAAGGAATATCCATGAAAGTAATTGCATTAAAAAAACCTGGCGGCCTCGACAATCTGGTAGTGGAGGAAAGGGCAGAACCCCAACCTAAAACCGGAGAAATTTTGGTAAGATGGCGAGCCAGCTCATTGAATTACCACGATTATATTGTCGCCAAAGGCGGTATTCCGGTGATTCATGACCGCATTCCCATGTCCGATGGCGCCGGTGAAGTGGTGGCTGTGGGCGAGGGCGTTACCCAATGGCAGCCCGGGGATAAAGTGATGTCGCTGTTCTACCCCCAATGGCTTGAAGGCAGGCCAGGAACAGCGAAGCTTGCCGCGTTGACGGGGGAAACCATTGACGGTTGTGCAGTTGAGCTGGCCTGTCTCCCTGAAAGCGCCGTAACTGCCATGCCTGTCGGGTTAACTTTTGCCGAAGCCGCCACCTTGCCCTGTGCCGGTGTCACCGCCTGGCGGGCGCTGATGGTCGAGGGCGGCCTCAAGGCGGGAGACACAGTCTTGGTTCAGGGCACCGGCGGCATGTCTATGATTGCATTGCAGCTCGCCAAGGCTGCCGGCGCTTATGTGTTTGCCACCTCGTCATCGGACGACAAGCTGGAGCGCTTGAAAGCCCTGGGAGCGGACGAACTGGTTAACTACAGAACAGATTCGGACTGGGGCAAAACCATCAACCGACTTTCCGGCGGCGGTGTCGATCATGTCCTCGACGCTGGCGGCGGCGCCACACTGAATCAGTCCGTAGAGGCTGCGCGAGTTGATGGCAAAGTGACCCTGATCGGTATTCTCGGCGGCAGAACGGCCACTGTCGATGTGCCAGCGCTGTTTTTCAAACACCTTCATATCAATGGTATCGCCGTCGGCAGCGCCGCCATGCAGCGAGATCTGGTGGCGGCGATGAATGTCAACCATATCAAGCCGGTACTGGATCGATCGTTTCCCCTGGAGGCTCTTGGCGACGCCTTCCGCTATCAGGAAACCAATGCTCATTTTGGCAAGATTGTTGTTGAGTTCTAATTGAAGTCAACAAATTCGGCCAAAGTACCTCTCGCCGCCAACCTCTCGCCGCCGACCTTCAGAGGTCTCTTAAATTAAAGAGCCTGGCGGCATTTTCACAGGTTGCAGTGGCGATTTCGCTGTAGGACTGCCCTCGGCAGCGGGCAATGGTTGCAACGATTTCCGTCAAGTGAGCAGGCTCGTTGCGATTATTTTTGGGCTTCGGTTTTAATGATCGCGGCAACAGATAGGGGGCATCCGTTTCCACCAGCAGCCTGTCCAGGGGAATATCGGCCACCAGTTGTTGCAGTTCAAGACCGCGGCGTTCATCGCAAATCCAGCCAGTAATGCCCACATAGAGACCGAGATCCAGATAGTTGTGCAATGAGGCCTCATCGCCAGTAAAGCAGTGAATAACCGCTGCAGGCAGGCTTGAGCCGGCCGCCTTGAGTATATCCAGTTGAGTGGCGTGGGCGTCACGCTCGTGCAGGAAAAGGGGCAAACCCACAGTGGCCGCCAGCCCCAGCTGCCCCTGAAAAGCCTCGATTTGCTGTGCGGGCGTTGAAAAGTTGCGATTGAAATCGAGGCCGGTTTCCCCCACGGCAACGACCACATCGGAATTCTCGGCAATGAGCTGGTGAAGCTGTTTGGCAGTTCCCTGACTCCAGCTCGAAGCCTCGTGGGGGTGGACGCCTGCGGTAGCGTAGAGCATTCCGGGAAAATCTGTGGCGAACTGGCGGCACAGGGCTATGGCCTCGCGGCTGGCGCCAAGGCTCGTGCCGGTGACCATGCAGGCCGTCACTCCGACTCGCCGCGCACTTTCTAGGACGGCCGCGCAATCTGTGCTGAAGCGTTTGTTGGCCAGGTTGATGCCAATATCGATCAGCGCCGGTTTATGTTCAGAGGTCTCGGTCACAGGGGAGTATTTTTTTCCTCGGCGCTAAGGATAGGTACGTTGAGACCCAGATGGTGGGCATAAATAATGGAAAATGCCAGCACGTTTTGCACGTAGTTGCGAGTCTCCACAAAGGGAATGGTTTCGATCCAGGCGTCAAAGGGCAGGGCGCCGGCGCTGCGCTTGCGCCAGTTGTCTATGCGTGCAGGGCCGGCGTTGTAGGCGGCTGTTGCCAAAATTCTATTGTTGTTAAACCTATTTAACATTTCTTTATAGTATCTTGATCCTATTAAAATATTTTTTTCAGGATCAACTAATTCTGAAGGTGCTCTATAGCGGATATTGTGTTTTCTTGCGGTTTCTTTGGCGGTACCGGGCATCAGCTGCATCAGCCCTTTCGCCCCTGCAGGGGAGGTTACGGTGGCGTTAAATGCGCTTTCCTGGCGCGAGATTGCCAGCAGCAGATTGACGGGAATGTCGGTCGCAGCTGCCTCGCTGAGAAAGGCTTCCCGGTGGGGCAGGGGAAAGCGCATATCAATATCATGCCAGTAGCTCACCTGGATCATGGTCATAATGGCCTGATTGTGCCATTGCCAGAGCTCCGCTAGCTTCGCCGCCGTCAGCCAGTCTGCCGTGGCGGCATCTTTCAGCGCCCGCTGCCATTCCCGGCGCGCCCACACAAGTTCGCCCTGGTGATAGAGTTCGCGAATACGCAAAAAGGCGTCGCTTTCCGCCAGTGCTTTTAGCTTCACGACGCTGGGATTCACCGGCTGGTGCTGCATTTGGTAGGGAGTTCCCAGCCATTCGCTGGCGAGAAACCCGTAAAAACTGCGCTCTCCAGCCACAGCGCGATAGAGATTGCTGATTTCCTCATCTGAACCTGTGGCGGTGAGCTCAAGGGCTCTGGCGCGCCAATATTGCCAGCGGGGTTGCTGACGAAAGGTTTCAGCGATGGTCGCGCTCCAGGTAATAATGCCCGGCCAATCTGCGGCGCCAATCAGTTCTCGCAAGCGCCATTCAAGGAGTTCGCTGGGTGCGTCGCCGCCGCTCTGCAGCAGATATTGATCGGCGATTTTTTCGTCACCCTTGAGATACAGGGATTTCACCAACACCGAGATAATGCTGCCCACCTCAGCAATGCTGAAGCTGTGGCTTTGGTGGTAGCGATTCCAGTGCTTGAGGGCGAGAACCGGATCAATGCGCGCCAAATGGCTAATGCCGTGACTGATAATTTGGCTCTCTGCGGGGCTGCGCTGGGTAAATTTGTCGTACTCGCCAATTCTGCGGGGATTGCGGTCGATATCGAGATAGAGCTGCGCCTGCTGCCGAATGTGCTCATTGTCAAAAAAGCGTTCTACATAGCTGGCCAATCTGTACTGATGATTAAACACTGCCTCTGAATAGCGCTGCCAGGCAATGTCACTGGTGATGCGTTTTTCGGTGATGAGAATAGTAAATATGGCATCGCAGGCCGCTGGCTGGGATTTGCCGACTCGCCACAGATCCACGGCC
The DNA here is from genome assembly GCA_023228865.1 of Porticoccaceae bacterium. The sequence continues at coordinate 49,040 of JALOAH010000003.1, forward strand.
ATAGCCAGGGCACTGTCCTTTTCGCCCTGCTGATAGAGAGCATGGCTGTAGTGGCAGGCCAATTCCGTGGACGCGATCTGCCCGTTGTAGTAATGAATAAAATCCCGCCAGGATTTTTTCGCTGCCAAATGCTTAAGCCAGCGCTGGCGCAGTTGGGAAGCAAACACCGAATCGGCATATTTATGCAAAAAGTCGTCAATTTGACGTTTGTCGAGGCGGGGCAGGCGCACGGAAAAATCGGCGTAATCGAGATAGGCGGCCAGGGGATAGGTCGCCAGCTCCTCTTTGAGGCGGACAAAGGTACTGCGGTCACCCGCGGCGAGAGCCTGGGTTGCGCGGACAAACTGCTGGCGTTGCTTGCGCAGTTCCGGCGTTTCCCGCGGCAGAGCGGCGAGCAATTGTTCTGTTGTCCCTTGCTCCTGTTCGCCAAAGGCCGACTGACTGATGGCAAATATCGCCCACAATACAATCAGCAGAGCCATCAATGAAGAAAACCCCTTTGCCAGAGGGCTTTCGGGCTCTGGCGTTGGCGGCAAGGGCAGGTTCGGCTTTTCCGTAGGGCAGCGGCCCTGACTTCGACAGACTCCCGCCTTCATTGCGCCGACAGTTTTTCCGGCGCTGAAGCAGAGACAGCAGACATGGATTGGCTTATTCCTTTATGCGTATCGCCAGCACATCGCAGCTGGCACCGTGCAGAACGCCATTGGATGTGGAGCCAAAAACCAGCGCCAGGCCGTGGCGGCCATGGCTGCCAACAACGATAAGATCCGCATTGTTGTCTTTGGCAAAGCGGTGCATTTCGTGGGAGGGCTGGCCAATAATCACGTGGGTTGTGACGTTAAACCCCGATAATTGCTGCTTTAATTCGTCGAGGCGATTGGCCGCCTGGGTTTCCAGTTGGCGCTGAATATCGCTGAGATCCATGGGAATATCACCGCCGTAGGTAAACGAGAGCGGCTCCTGAATGTGTACCAGACTGATTCTGGTATCCTTGCCATCAAAAAGATGGATGACCTTGTCGATAACCTGCTGGGATTCCGGGGACAAATCCAAACCAACAAGAATGTGGTGGTAATACGCCATGGCATTTCTCCTGTGATTATTAGCGAGTAATATCGCAACCATACCGAAATCGCCGGGCAACCGGCAAGCTGGAGCCCGTAGTTTGGACTATTTATTAATTGCTTTCATCATTGCTGTTGTTCTGTCCCCTCTGGCCTGGCTGAAATCTTCCCCAGGCCAGGCTCGAGTCACCGCCTTTCGAAAAAGGGCGGGGGAGCTCGGCCTCAAGGTGCAACTGGTGCCAGCCCCGGACGCCGACGAGGCCGACAAACGCCCGTCCGCCGTCCGCTATTGCCTGCTTTACAACACAGCAGAAAAAGAGCGTCACAGGATCCAGGGTGCGACCTGGATACTGCTCAGGGATCAGCGTCGCGGCTGGGATTCGCCCTGGCAATCCTGGCGCTGGTTTCGGCATTCGGCAGAGGAGGCGCTATTTTCCCGAATCGAAGCTCTGATCAGCGCCATTCCCGCCAGCGTCTACGGGATTCGCTCCGACTCTTTTGGAATTTGCCTGTATCTCAGGGAAACGGGGGATATTCACCAGGTCGATGACCTGGCGGCGGCACTAAAGGCATTTTTGGCACTGCAGGAATGATCAACGAGATCCCTTGAAAATGGGTTTTTAGCCATATTTACCCAACTCGCCACTGCCGCCAAAACCCCACAGAGGGCTTGTGGTGGAAAATTTTTCCTTGACCTGGGTGCCCCAACTCCTTGTATAGTCGCCCCCTCAGGCTCGCCAACTTCGCCCAGCCGAGAACTCAAATGTCATCGCTGAGGGCTGAAAAGCTGCCGAGCTCGGCGCCGAATGTGTCGCGTGCTTGCATGTAATTTTTATATTAATTAGTGTATTGAATCATTTTTTTAATGTAAAAAATAATGTTGAGCCACCTTTATGAATTACCCGAGTGAAGGGTGCAAACAAGGGATATAACTTAGATCAATGGGCAAATCTCTGGTAATCGTGGAATCGCCTGCCAAGGCGAAGACAATCAACAAATATCTGGGTTCTGACTTTATCGTTAAGTCCAGCATCGGCCATATTCGCGACCTGCCTGTGGGCAAGTCGGAAGCGGTGGATGCCAAAGAGCGGGCACGCCAGGCCGCCCTTACCCGCAAAATGGCTCCCGCCGATAAGGCCAGACACAAGGCTCTCAAAGCGCGGGAACAGCTTATCGCCCGCATGGGGGTTGATCCCGATCACGGCTGGAAAGCGCGCTATGAAATTTTACCGGGCAAGGAAAAAGTTGTCGCCGAACTGAAAAAATTGGCCAAGAGCGCTGACACTATCTATCTGGCAACGGATTTGGATAGGGAAGGGGAAGCCATTGCCTGGCATTTGAAGGAGTCCATTGGCGGCGACGACAGCCGCTACAAACGGGTCGTGTTCAACGAAATCACCAAAAAAGCCATTGCTGAAGCCTTTAAAAAGCCCGGCACCCTCGACAATAATCGCGTCAACGCCCAGCAGGCGCGCCGCTTTTTGGATCGGGTTGTCGGCTTTATGGTCTCACCGTTGCTGTGGGAAAAGGTCGCCAGAGGGCTTTCCGCAGGTCGGGTACAGTCGGTGGCTGTGCGCCTCATTGTGGAGCGGGAGAGGGAAATTCGCGCCTTTATCCCCGAGGAATTCTGGACACTTCATGTGGACACAGAAACCCGCGATGAGGAAAAAGTCCGCTTCGAAGTCAAAAAACACCAGGACAAGGCGTTCAGACCCGTCAATAAGGCTGAAACCGAAGAGGCTATCAAAAAACTGCAACCCGGCGATTATGTTATTAGCAGCCGGGAAGACACTCCCACCCAGTCAAAACCCTCGGCACCTTTTATTACCTCCACCCTGCAGCAGGCCGCGAGCACACGGCTGGGCTACGGGGTGAAAAAAACCATGATGATGGCGCAGCGCCTTTATGAAGCCGGCTACATCACCTATATGCGCACCGACTCCACCAATCTCAGCGAGGATGCGGTTTCTGCCTGCCGGGATCTAATCGGCGTCCGTTTTGGCAAACAGTATCTGCCCGAAAAACCCGTGGGCTATAGCAGCAAGGAGGGCGCTCAGGAGGCTCACGAAGCCATACGCCCCTCCAATGTGGACATTGCTACCGGCGATCTGGCGGGCATGGAAGAAGATGCCAAAAAGCTTTACACACTCATCTGGCAGCAGTTTGTTGCCTGCCAGATGAAGCCTGCGGAATTCACCAGCACCGCAGTAACCATTGTCAAAAATGACTACGAGCTGCGGGTGCGCGGCCGGGTGATTCGCTTTGACGGCTACCTGAAAGTGATGCCCCAGGTGCGCAAAAAAGACGAAGATACCGAACTTCCGGATCTCAAGGTTGGCGACAAACTGCGTTTTCTCAATATGGTGCCGCAGCAACATTTTACCAAACCACCGCCGCGCTATTCCGAGGCCGCTCTGGTAAAAGAGCTGGAAAAACGCGGTATTGGCCGTCCATCCACCTACGCGGCCATTATTTCCACCATCCAGGATCGCGGCTATGTCAAGATAGAAAACAAGCGCTTTTACGCTGAAAAAATCGGCGACATTGTCACCGACCGCCTCACCGAAAATTTTTCCGACTTGATGGATTACGGTTTTACCGCGTCCATGGAAGAAAATCTGGATGATATTGCAACTGGAGAAGTTCCCTGGAAACAGGTGCTGGACAATTTTTACAAAGATTTTTCCGCCAAACTGGATATGGCTCAAAAAGCCGATGTGGGAATGCGCGCCAATGCGCCGACGGAAACAGATATTTCCTGCGATCTCTGCGGCCGCCCAATGATGATTCGCACCGGCACCACCGGTGTATTTTTGGGCTGTTCCGGCTATTCACTGCCACCGAAAGAGCGCTGCAAAGGCACCAAAAATCTTATCCCCGGTGACGAAGTGGTGAACACCGATGAAGACGAAGAAGCGGAATCCCGCCTGCTGCTGCACAAAAAGCGCTGTAAACTTTGCGGCACAGCCATGGATTCCTACCTGATCGATGAAACAACCAAGCTCCATATCTGCGGTAACAATCCCGACTGCGCCGGCTACGCCCTGGAAAAAGGCCAGTACAGAATTAAAGGCTATGAAGGCCCCGTACTCGACTGCAACAAGTGCGGCAGCGAGATGCAACTCAAAAGTGGTCGCTTCGGCAAATATTTTGGCTGCACCAATAGCGACTGTAAAAATACCCGCAAATTACTACGCAACGGCCAGGCCGCGCCTCCAAAAATGGATCCAGTGCCCATGCCTGACTTGCGCTGTGAAAAAGTGGATGACACCTATGTATTGAGGGATGGCGCAGCTGGGCTCTTTTTGGCCGCCAGCCAGTTTCCCCGCCACAGGGAAACCAGAGCACCCAAAGTGATCGAATTGCTGCCCTACAAAAATCAAATCGATCCCAAGTACCACTACCTGCTCGATGCTCCGCAAAAAGACGATGAGGGCAACGAAGCCATTATTCGGTTTAGCCGCAAAAGTCAGGAAAATTATGTTCAGACAGAAGTGGATGGCAAGGCCACTGGCTGGAAAGCTTTTTATGACAAAGGGCGCTGGAAAGTGCAGCAAAAATAGGCTCCAAGGTGAATCATTTTCTTCCCTTTGTTAACCAAAAACGGCTTTTTGCCAGCCTGCTTGTCGGCGAGGCTGGCAAAGCCCGTGAGCAAAAACACCTGCAGCGCAGCTTGCTGGAAGCGGCCGTTCTTCAGCTCGGCCTCGCGATGAAATTTTACTGCGCCGAAATTGCCTCCACCTATCAATGTAAAAATGCGGTTTATGCCAGCGACGGCAAAACCCTGGCGGAAATTCTCGCCTCTGTCGACAAGCATCCGGCAGAAATGCAGGAAATTGTCGCCCTGGAATCGGAGCGGAACTCCTGGTTGTGGTCACTACAATCCTGCTGTCGCAGTCTTAACTCGGCGCCGCAACCTGTGGTGGTCAAAAAGAATCCCGCTAACGACCTGATTGCCTCTGTTTCAGTTCAGGAACAGGGCTGGAGTCAGCTCGATCCTGAGCAGATAAACACCTGGATACAACACTTTAGCGAAATGATCGAGCGCCACAGAAGCGCAATGATGGAATACTAAGGGTTGATTCAAATGATATACTGGAAACGTAATAAACGTCCTTGAAAAACTGATGTCTACTGCCCTTTACGAAATTGTTATGTTGCCAAACGGTGACTTTGCCCTGCAAAGGGCGGATGAAAACGAGGAACCCCTGATCCGCATCCATTTTTCCGAGGATGCTCGCGCCATGCTTCAGGATGCCGGCATGGACGTGGCCAAAGCGATGATCGATGCCGGCATCGATATCGTCGAGCAGCTGGGAGAAGAACTTGAACAGGAAGAACGGAACTACAGCGCGCCGATTTTGCATTAGCCATTCCTGGCCAGAAAGCCCTCAATAAAAACTCTGAACAGAAAACTCTAAAAGGATAGCTGGCAGCTGAGGTTGAAAACCACAACAGCTGCCGCAAGTTGCCCACAAGGAAATTGGTGGCAATATCCGCTGAAAAACCCAGTGTTTACTGGCTGTCTTTCTTTGCCAAAGTGGCATCCATGGCGAGGAGATTGGATTTCATAATGGACAACGCTTCCACCAGCACCTGGTGCTGTTCAGGTGTGATTCCGGCCATGATAGCTTCATTGATATCGATGGCGATTGACTGCATTTCCTGAACCAGCTCCTGGCCTTTCTGGGAAACAGAAACCCGCTTTGAACGTCGATCCACGGGATCTGGCGTGCGAATCACCAGACCATTTTCCTCAAGGCGGTCAATCAAACCGCCAACGGTGACTTTGCCTACATCCAGCAAGCGGGCGAGTTCCACTTGAGTAAGGGCGACGCCTTCGTGACGGGAAAGATTTGTCAAAACCCACCACTGGGATCTTGTAATCCCCCGGGGTTTCATGCGCTGATCAAAAACGGTTCTACGAAGACGAGAAACATCGTGAATAAGAAACCCCTGTCGCAGAGGGTTGTCTTTCTTTGCTGCCATAATTTTTATGCTCACAGTAAAATACAAATAAAACCCATTCGCTTATTGTACGGCAACTAACAGTAACAGTGAAGACTTGCCCCATAGGGAAAACATCTAACCTGTGCCCTCGGGGCAAGGCAAAGGGCAGGGTGTGGTTGCTTTCTGGTCGATAGCACCACACCAGACAAGCCCTGGATTAAACAGGCTCTAAAAATCAATGCCATTGGCATTCCGAAAGGTTATCCGACCATTGAACTGATCAAGAAACAGTACGGGAATGTTAATTTTGTCGAGGTCAAGGATGCCGATCAGGGGCTACTTATGGTGTCGAAAGGGGAGCTTTACGCCTTTACTGAACTGCTGCCAATCTGCAGTTATTCGATTCAAAAACAAGGGCTTTCCAACCTGAAAGTGGCAGGGCACCTGGATATTTCCTTTCCCACCGTGATGGCGGTTCGCTCAGATATGCCGGAACTTGTGCGCATTTTGAACAAATCGTTTGCCCGCCTTGACAGCGCGACGGTCAACCAGTTTCTATCCCGATGGCTGAAAGTTGAATACGATATGCAGTGGGGCTGGAACGCACTGGCCAAGTATATGGCGCTGGCTGTTGCCGTTCTCATTCTGATGCTTTACTGGAACCGTCGCCTTTATTTTCTTAACCGCGAGCTGGATAAAGCCAATTCCGAGCTGGCTTTGCTCAGTGAAGCCGATACCCTGACCAAGCTGAAAAACCGCAACTTTATCGATCACCAGCTTCCCGGACTGATCAAAATTGCCAATCGAAATCGGCTGTCACTGGGTGTTGCCATCCTCGATGTCGACCATTTCAAACATCTCAATGACAAATTCGGCCACGCCGTTGGCGACAGATGCCTGGTATTATTTGCAGAAAGAATGCGTGATATATTCCGCCATGAAAGCGACTGGAGCATTCGCTACGGCGGCGAGGAATTTGTTGTCATTTGCACAGGCCTGACGTTGTCCGAGTTTAGCCATGCGCTGGAACAACTGCGTCAGGATGTGGCAAAAATTTCGCTACCGGAACTGAGCCAGTAAAGCATCAGTTTTACGGTTTCTGCCGGTTATATTTTCTTTGCATGCGCGCCGGATTTATGGAATGAGGAGATCATTCGCGCAGTGGATAAGTATCTCTATCAGGCAAAATCCTCGGGCAGAAACAGGATTGTTGGTTTTGCCAAACCAGAGCGGGAAGCAACACCATGCCCCGGCGGGGTATTGAGCCAGCTTGGCGGTGGGTATTATTACAGCATGAATGGTCTTATAATAGTTCCGATATTTGTGAATATCGGATTATTGATATAGCCGAGAATATCGGGTAAATTAAACCCGCAAACCGCTTACCACAAGCCCTTACAATCGGGATAACCATGGATTCTAAAAGCAATGCGCCAACGCCGATTATCGATAACCTTGAATTTATCGGTAATCCGTTTCGCCAGAAAGTTTTTGATACCGGCGTTCACAGCGCTGACGATATCCCTGGCGCCGATGATGATCTTGAGTATGCATTAAAGTTTCTCTTTAGCTACAACGGCAGCACAGCAACATTCAACAGCTACCGGCGTGAAATCGAGCGTTTGCTGCAATGGGCCTGGCGAATTGAAAAAATATCCATACTTAGCTTGCGGCGGGAACATATTGAAGATTTTATTCGCTTCTGTACACGGCCGCCCACCGCCTGGATAGGCACAAAAAATGTGGCCAGATTCATCACCAAAAATGGTCAACGCAAGGCCAATGAGGCTTGGCGGCCTTTTGTGGTCAGTGCATCGAAAAGCGAATTTCGCCAGGGTATCAAGCCGACACCAAAAGCCTTTATGTTGTCCCAATCGGCGATCAAGGCAACCTTCACAGCGCTGTCATCCTTTTATGATTATTTGCTGCAGGAAACCCTGATTGAGGCCAATCCTGTGGCGTTAATCCGCCAAAAAAGCAAGTTTGTGCGCAAGGATCAAGTTAAGCCTGTGGTGCGGAGAATTTCCAATTTGCAGTGGGAATATGTGCTTGAAACTGCGCGGACACTGGCTGAAGAAGACCCCATCGAGCACGAACGCACACTGTTTATCATGACCTGCCTGTTATCCATGTATTTGCGCATATCGGAGTTGGTCGCCGATGAACGTTCTGCTCCGGTTATGGGTGATTTTCGCAAGGATCAGGATGGCAGCTGGTGGTTTCATGTCACCGGCAAAGGCAATAAAAGCCGAACGGTTACCGTCTGTGATGACATGATCGCTGCCTTGAAGCGGTACCGAGTTTTTTTGGGCTTAACGCCCCTGCCCACTCCCGACGAAAAAATTCCTTTAATATCAAAAATTAAGGGTGTTGGCCCGGTAACGAGCACAAGACAGATACGAAAAATTGTCCAATTTTGTTTTGACACCACCTTCGAGCGTATGCGGCGGGATGGTTTGGAGGACGATGCCCAGGATCTGAAAGCGGCCACGGTTCACTGGTTGCGACACACTGGCATTTCTGAGGATGTCAAATTCAGACCCCGAGAGCACGTTCGCGACGATGCCGGTCACTCCAGCATGGCCACCACGGACAGATACATTGAGTCGGATCTGCGTGAGCGCCATGCTTCAGGGCGAAAAAAGCAGATTTCAGACCTGATTTAACTGGATTATGGCTTGAGTTCCTAAAGCTGGTGCGGCTTGACAATAACCGCCGTTCGCAACGGATAGCGGCCAAACCGCGACATTTTGAGAAAATCCCGATGGGCTATGGGCAAATGCTGGCTGTCGAAACCACTGGGGCTCTGCTCTTCCGGATCCGGGTCTGAATCGTGAACGTAAAGACAGTCCTCATCGTAGCCGCTCATGGTCACCCAGTGGGGGGCTTTGCGGCCATCCAGCCTGTAGGTGCTGATTAAAATAATGGGAATATTGCCTTTGGCAAACTCGGCGATGAGATTGCTGTGGTGGAAATCCTTGTAGCGAATTTTGATTTTTTCGGTTTTTGCCTGGGCGATAAAATCCCCGTGGACAAGGCCGATAACCCGTTTTTTATTTTCATCGCGAACGCTGTCGACAAAAAGAGTGGTGTCCTGATTGAGCCAGACTTCAACCCCATAGTTGCGGCGATGCGCCGCGAGAGCCAACCCCACAGGATGGCAGCCGCCGTGGCCTGATGTCATAAAAATGGTGGTGGCTTCGCGCCAGATTTGCAGTTCTTCGTGCTGGCTGGGCGAATATTTCTTCGATAGCGCCCGCATTGCCATCATCAATGCCGCGGGACCGCAGGTAAAGGGCGTGGTTTGCTGAATCCAGGGAATAGAGCGGTTTTGCGCAATTTGCGGCACGGTGCGAATGCATTTTTGCATTCTCAGGGCGTCGTTATTGTCCTTGTAGTAATTGCGGTAAATACCAAAAGGCTGATAGCCCATGCTCTCGTAAAGCTGTATGGCAGCGTTGTTTTCCACGTTCACTTCAAGGCGCAGAAAGACCCTCCCCGATTCTTCGGTGACTTCCTCCCCTTTCAACATCAGAGCCCTGGCTATGCCACAACCGCGATAATCGGGATCGATGGCAATAGAATACAGCCTGGCAAGGGTGGTGCCGCGAAGAAAGATAATCAGGCTATAGCCCAAAATCTGCCCTTCCATTTCAGCGACAATAAAGGCGCAGTTGTCCGCCTGAATCCAGTGGCGAAAACTCCGCCGGCTCAGCCTGTCGGTGGTAAAGCACTTTTTTTCAATATGCAACAACAAAGGGAGATCAGCAGGAGTGACATCGCGAATGGCGATTTTGTTTTTCATATGGATGGAACTCCCAACTTTGACACAGCTTTGACTTGCCCTTGATGATAGCAACAGAACAACAAAAACTGTTGCCGAGGCTGTTGACCAGTTTGCCAAAACTTTGGAACACAAAGCAACCACAGAACCCAAAAGCCGCTGAAAATTGATTTCTCAGCGGCTTGTCTTGTCGGCTCAGGTTGTCGGTTCAGACAATGGCCGCGATTTCTTGCGAATGATTATCCCTGTCGATGTTACACCGAGCAATTACCGGGGTTGCATACGGATACCCGCATCCATTCTGATGCATTCGCCATTGGTGTAATCGTTTTCGACAATGTACTGTGAAAGATGGGCAATTTCTTCCGGCTTGCCGAGGCGCTGGGGATAGAGCGGGCTTTCACAGAGACTTTTGTAAGCAGCTTCAGGCAGGGTGTCAAACAGCGGTGTATGAATCAGGCCGGGCACGATGGTATTGACGCGAATGCCGTAAACGGCAAGATCCCGAGCCGCAGGCAGGGTGATGCCGACAACCCCGCCTTTGGAGGCGCTGTAGGCGATCTGGCCGATCTGGCCTTCGTAGGCGGCAATGGAAGCGGTGTTGATAATAACACCCCGGCCCCCATCCCCAGTGACGGTATCCTGCTTGGCCATCTGTTCAGCTGCGAGGCGAAGTACGTTGAAGGTTCCCACCAGGTTGACATTAATCACCTTGGTAAACAGCGCCAGTGGCATGGCCTTACCTTTGCTGACGGTTTTTGCCGGATCGGCAATGCCGGCAAAGTTATTGCAGATGTGAATGGCGCCAAAGGTTGCCACGGTTTTGGCAATGGCGGCGGCAACATCCTCTTCGCTCACCACATTAACCTTGATGTAAATGACGCTGTCACCAAGTTCTTTCACCAGAGCCTGACCGCGCTCTTCGTTCATGTCAAAAATCGCAGCTTTGGCGCCCAGAGCCACATACCGACGCACAGTGGCTTCACCCAAACCTGATGCACCACCGGTGACAATTGCAACCTTACCTTTTATTTCCATTGGTTATCTCCTCTTTGGTTAATCAAAAATGATTGTCAGAACTTTTTATAAAATCCATTCGTTGGCATTGAGCTTGTCAGCGACAATGGCCGGAGCCTGGAATCGCTCGCCAAATGCTGTCGACAATTGCTCGCAGCGCTCAATAAATTTGGCCAGGCCGTAGGTGTTGACAAACTGGATGAATCCTCCCGTGTGGGTGGGCGCACCTATGCCCATAATGGAGCCTATATTGCCCTCTGCCGCAGTGCGCAGCACGCCGGATTGCAAACATTTAAGGGACTCGATCACCGGACGAAAAAGCAGGCGATCTTTAATATCCTGGTCGTTGATAGCGGTTTCTTGTTTATAGTAAAGCGCCAGCAATTGCGGCCAGACTTCCTTGCCGCCACCCTCTTTATAGTCGTAAAAACCGCCGTCCTTATATTTGCCGCAGCGTTGGTATTGGTTAACCAGAGTGTCCAGAATCTGGCGCATGGTATCCCGTTCGCCCCAGATATCGACAAGTCCCATGTCATTCCACGAATCCAGTACTTTTTTATTCAGTTCAAGGGAAATTTCGTCGTGAATCGCCAGGGGACCCAGCGGCATGCCCAGCTGTTTGCCGAGATTGTCGATTTTTACGGGATGAACCCCTTCCGCCAACAGGCGAATGCCCTCATCCAAATAGGTGATAAAGGTTCGCGACGAGAAAAATCCCAGGGAGTCATTGACGACAATGGGTGTTTTTTTCAATTGTTTGGCAAAGTCAAAGGCTTTGGCCAGGGTTTCGTCGCTGGTTTTGGCGCCGCAGATAATTTCAATTAACGGCATTTTATCGGCGGGGGAGAAAAAGTGGATGCCGATAAAGTTTTCCGGCCTGGCGCTCGCCTCTGCGAGCTTGGCAATGGGCAGCGTGGAGGTATTGGTGGCCCAAATACCGCCCTCCCCCAGATAGCTTTCCGCAGCCGCTGTCAGGTTTTTTTTGGTGTCCATATCCTCATAGACGGTTTCGATGATGAGATCGCAGCCCTGAAAATCCTCAAGCCTGGTGGTGGGCGTGATCAAATCGACAATGGTTGTTTTATCCGCATCCTGCATTCGCCCCTGGGCGACGCGCTTTGCCAGCAATGCTTCAGTATAGGCTTTGGCTTTTTCCGCGCTTGCCAGTGATTGCGCCTTGATGACGACACTGATTCCGGCCATGGCGCAAACATTGGCAATGCCCTGCCCCATCATGCCCGCCCCTAAAATACCGACTTTTTTAACCGTATTGACGGCGATTCCTTTGGGGCGGCTGAGTCCGCTATTCACCTTTGTCATCTGAAAAAAGAAGGTGGTCATCATGTTTTTGGCTTCTGGCGTCGCCACCAGATAGGTGAGACCGCGACTTTCAATGCGCAGTGCGGTTTCAAAATCAAGGCGTGCGGCTTCCACGGCGCAGTTGAGAATTTCCTCCGGCGCGGGCAACAGGCCGCGGGTTTTCTGTTGGACCATCACGGGCGCCATGGCGAGAAGTTGTGCCAAATTTGGGCTGGAGGCACTGCCGCCGGGAATACTGAAACCGTCACGATCCCAGGGCTGTAGGGCAGCCTGAGGATTTTTTACATGGGCGAGAATATAGGCTTTCGCTGTGGGTATGAGTTCGTCAAGTCTGGCGACGGTTGCATCAATGATGCCCTGATTTAAGGCCGCGGCAGGCGCTATTTTTTTGCCGTCAAGAAGAAAGGGCAAGGCTGTTTCCAGACCGAGGAGATTAACCATACGCACAATGCCACCGCCACCAGGCAGCAGCCCCAGGGTTACTTCCGGCAAACCCAGTTGCACGGATTTATGGTCATAGGCGATGCGGTAATTACAGGCCAGCGCCAGCTCAAAGCCACCGCCGAGGGCTGCGCCGTTGATCGCGGCAACCACAGGCACCGGCAGTTTTTCGAGACGGCGAAGCTGGCTTTTCATCTCGGTTAACCACTGCATAAACCAGGGCTTGTCTTCCTCCCTGGTGGCCAGCAGGACGTTGAGGTCGGCGCCGGCAAAAAAGACTTTTTTTGCCGAGGCAATAACAACCCCCGCCAGGCCTTCTTCGCTTTCCAGTTTGGCCAGGGTGTCTTCCATGGCCTGCTCGTACTCTTTGTTCATGGCATTGACAGAGCCTGTCATGTCCATGGTGACGGTCACTATACCGTCCGTGTCCTTTTCGTATTTAAAGACGCTCATGATAAAAATTCTCCGCGGCTTGCAAACTTGGCAAACCTCTGCAAATAAGCCTGTTTAGAGTCGCTCGATAATCGTGGAAATGCCCATGCCACCGGCGACGCACAGGGACAGCATGGCGCGCTTGAGATTGCGGCGTTCAAGCTCGTCGAGCATGATACTGACCAGCATACCGCCGGTGGCTCCTAGCGGGTGCCCCATGGCGATGGAGCCACCGTTGACATTGGTAACGGCAGGGTCAATGTCCAGGTCTTTCATATAGCGCAATGCTACAGAGGCGAAAGCTTCATTAATTTCCCAAAGGTCAATATCCGCTGTTGTCAGCCCGGCCTTGCGCAAACATTTCTGTGCCGCAGGGCCGGGACCGACAAGCATAATGGTGGGATCGGTGGCCAACACCGCGCTGGCGACGATGCGGCCTCGAGGCTTGAGATTGAGATCTCTGCCCGCTTTTTCACTGCCGATTAAAACGGCGCTGGCGCCATCGACAATGCCCGATGAATTGCCCGGTGTGTGGACATGAACAATTTTGTCGAGGTGGTTATATTTTTTGATGATGATGTCGTCGTAACCCATCTTGCCCATTTTTTCGAATGAGGGTTTGAGTTTGGCCAGGGTTTCCAGGCTGGTTCCCGGTTTAATGAAGTCATCTTTTTCAAGAATAACCAGGCCATTTTTGTCGAGCACCGCAACCACCGAACGGTCGAAATAACCGTTATCCCGGGCATGGGCTGCACGTTTATGGGATTCAACGGCAAAGGCGTCGACGTCTTCCCTTGAGTAGCCTTCAAGGGTGGCGATGGTGTCCGCCCCTACCCCCTGGGGAACAAAATCGGTTTTTATGACAAAGGCAGGGTCAGAAAACATGGCGCCGCCATTGCTGCCCATTTTCACTCTGGACATGCATTCAACACCGCCGGCGACCACCAGATCCTCCCAGCCAGAGGCGACTTTTTGGGCGGCGATATTCACCGCTTCAAGGCCGGAAGCGCAAAAGCGATCCAACTGAACCCCGGGAACAGATTCCGCCCACTGGGCGTTCATCACCATCATTTTGGCAATGTCACTGCCCTGCTCGCCTATTGGTGTGACGCAGCCCATCACCACATCATCCACATAGGCTGTATCCAAATCATGGCGCGCCTGGAGGGCTTTCAAAAGCCCTGCGCCCAGATCCACGGGTTTGACTTCGTGGAGCTTGCCGTCGTCTTTGCCCTTGCTTCGCGGCGTGCGAACAGCATCGTAGATGTAGGCGTAATTGGCCATAGGATTCCTGTAAAAGGTTCTAGTTGCAGAGAAGCTAATAGTGTCCCTGCCGAAAGGACTAAGCAATGACTTTTGTTGTGATTAAAATAGACATTTGAGTACAATCAAAAATCAAACATGAAAACTGTAAGGTGCCCATGAGCAGACTCAGCATTGCCGCCCCTTTTGTTGTCAACATGCTGGCGGGGGCAAAAAATAAAGGCCATGATATCAGCAAGTTAGCAGCTGATTCCGGGATGCCTGGGAATATTCTCACCTCGCCGAAGGCGAGAGTCAGCTTTGAACAGTTATCGAGATTAAACAATTCACTAGCGTCACTGCTGGATGATGAAGGCTATGGGCTAACCTCAAAACCGCAACGCCAGGGCACCTTTAAGCTGTGCTGTTACAGCGCTATTCATGCCGAAACCCTCGAACAGGCCGTTGAGATTTTTGCCGAATTTTATAATTTGATGGAACTGGATTTTATTCACAGTCTGGAGTACGACCAGGATCAGGTTAAATATCAGCTTTCCCGCCGCCCCGGCGCCCGCATCGACAACAGCTATATAATTGAATACACATTGCTGGTTATCCATCGCACCCTGTGCTGGATGGCCAATACCCGCATTCCCCTCATAAAGGTGGATCTGGATTACGCAAAACCCCGCTACAGCGCCGAATACGCCTATGTTTTTTATGGCGCCCCGCTGGCGTTCAATCAAGGCAGCAATGCCCTGTACTTCAGTAAAGAAAAACTCAAGCTGCAAAATGTGCGCAATTTTTCCCATTTGAAGGCGTTTCTCAGGCAGGCGCCCCTAACGTTGCTGTCCCAGGGCATTCAAGCGGACTACCTGTCTTCGCAAATCAGCCGCTGGCTGGAAATCAGCCTTGCCCGACACCATGAGTTGCCCAATGTCAGCAAAGCGTCGGAGCGTTTTGGTCTCCATCCCCAAACCCTGAAGAATAAACTCAAGGTGGCCGGCACCAGTTATCAGGATCTCAAGATAAAGGTGCGTCGCACCATGGCCACCAATCTGATTGCAGATCCCAACCTCAGCGGTGAGGCCATTGCCTTTCAGCTCGGCTTTTCAGAACCCAGCGCGTTTATTCGCGCGTTTAAAGCCTGGACGGGCTTGACGCCCCTGGCCTACCGCAAAACATTCTTTGGCGCGAAAGTTGCGCCGGTTGCCTGAATTGTTGTGGGAAAAGCGGTGAGTTTGAGCCTGTATTGCGGATTGGCGTGTAGCCCCCGGCAATCTGGGCGAACATTTTTTCCGGTTGCCCAACGGCGAAAAGAAGCGCAAAATTCACCGTTATCAAGCCTTCTCTTTCACTCCTTGCCCACTACCTAAGCAAACATGACGCAAACACTCATTATCGTTGACGATATGGCCGACTGGGATGCTTTTTATCCCAGCGAACATGTTATGTTGTTTTCCGACTATCTGGACAGTGGTCGCGTCAAAACCGCAGAGCGCACCCGTATTATCAACCTGTGCAGAAGCTTTAAGTATCTTTCCGACGGTTATTATTGCTCCCTGTTGGCAGAAGCCCGCGGCCACAGTGTGATTCCGTCCATCAAGGTGCTCAACGATCTCGGCAAACGCGCCCTCTACCAGATTCAGCTCGATGAAATTGCCACTGACCTGGCCAAAACCCTGAAGGCTCACCCTCCTTCCGATGAAATTCTGATTCACAGCTATTTCGGCACGTCCCCCAAGCAGGAATACCGGGAGCTGGCGCGGCGCCTTTTTGAACTGTTTCCCTGTCCTGTGCTGGAAATCACCCTGCGCCACCGCAAACGCTGGGAAATTGTCTCCCTTAAAGCCCGCTCCCATCGCGGCCTCAACGATCAGGAAGAAACCGGCTTTGCCGATGCTCTCAACCATTACAGCAAGCGGGTATGGCGAAAATCAAAGGGGCGCAAAGTTTACCAATTCGATCTCGCCATGCTCGTCAACCCCGAGGAGGCCATGCCCCCCAGCGACGCCAAGGCATTGAAAAAATTTATCAAGGCCGGCGCTGACATCGGCATTGACGTGGAAATCATCGGCCCCAAAGATTACCAAAAAATTCCTGAGTACGACGGCCTTTTTATTCGCGAAACCACCGCCATAGACCACCACACCTATAAGTTTGCCAAGAAGGCCGAAGCGGAAGGGCTTGTGGTGGTCGACGACCCCAGCTCCATATTGCGCTGCACCAATAAAATTTACCTTGCCGATCTGTTCCATAAGTTCAAGGTACCTGCGCCGCGAACCAAAATTCTACGCCGCGACAACCGCGCCCTTCTCGACGAGGCGGAAACTGCCTTTGGCTACCCCATTGTCATCAAAATTCCCGATGGCGCATTTTCCCGCGGTGTGGTCAAAGTGACAAATCGCCAGGAACTTGAAGAGAAAACCAAGGAGCTGTTCCAGAAAACCTCCCTGCTGCTCGCCCAGGAGTTTCTCTATACCGATTTCGATTGGCGCATCGGCGTCTTCAATAACAAGCCCCTCTATGCCTGTCGTTATTATATGGTGAAAAATCACTGGCAGATTTACAGGCACGGCTCGGGAAAAACCGATAGCGGCGGCTTTGACACCTTGCCCACCTTTGAAGTCCCCAAAGGGGTTTTGGAGGCGGCGCTGGCTGCCACCAAGCCCATAGGTACCAGTCTCTACGGGGTTGATGTCAAGGAAAAAAATGGCAGGGGTTTTGTTATAGAGGTCAACGACAACCCCAATATCGATCGGGGTATTGAGGATCGCTACCTGGGCGACGAGCTTTACAGCCAAATCATGCAGGAGTTTCTGCGCCGCATGAAAATCCAGCGCGACGGCAAGTAGTCAGGAAATCAATCCGAAAACAGGGCTGTCCATACCGCATCGACAAGAATCAGCTGGGCTTCTGCGGTGGGGTGAATGCCATCATTTTGCACCAGATTGCGATCGTTGAGGAGATCAAAACCCAGGGGAACCCTGGGTACATCCAGCCTGGTGTGAACCCTATCAAATACCTGCTGAAAACGGCGATTGAAAAAGACGCCGTAACTGGCTGGCAATTCAATGGTGAGCATTAACACTTCTGCACCCTGGGCGCGACTCAGGGTAACGATGCTTTCGAGATTGTCTTCCATCTGTTTCAAGGACATACCCCGCAGGCCGTCGTTCCCACCCAGCTCAACAATCACCTGCTGTGGGCTGTGCTCCTTCAGCAACACCGGCAACCGCTGCAAGCCGCCAGCGGTGGTGTCGCCACTGACACTGGCATTGACCACCTGATATTTGTCGGGATAATGTGCGTCCAGGCGCTGTTGAAAAAGGTTGACCCAGCCAGACTCACGGGGAATCCCATAGGCCGCGCTAATGCTGTCCCCCAGCACCAGAATGGTGTTGGCCAGTGACCACAGAGGCGTTATCGCCACAACCGTAAAAAGCAGTAAAAGTCTCAAATTATTTCCCGTTTTGATATACATTGTCGCAGGCCACTGATTTTTTCTGCAAAATACAAACAGTGGGCCAATCATTCGCACCGTCAAGAACACCCCGCAATCAGTGAGTAGTTGTAGCCGTGAATACTGTGTCAGGCCTGGAAAAATCCACCCATAAAACCGCCACCACAATACTCAGTGCCAGGGACGTCAGCAAGACTGTCATCGCCCCGGACGGAGCTTTGACCATTTTGTCGGCAATCAGTTTTACGATCAAGCCAGAGGAAACCCTTGCTATTGTCGGGGTCTCTGGTTCCGGCAAGTCGACCCTGTTGAGTCTTCTGGCCGGTCTCGACAGCCCCTCTTCCGGCAGTATCGAGCTCTGCGGCCAGCGGCTTGATCTTCTCGATGAAGATGGCCGGGCGGCGGTTCGCGGCAGCCATGTCGGCTTTGTCTTTCAGTCTTTCCAGTTGTTGCCCAACCTCACCGCCTTGGAAAACACTCTGTTGCCCCTGGAAGTCAGCAATCGCCAGGATGGCGAAGCCATTGCCCGAAAATGGCTGGAGCGGGTTGGTCTGCACGAACGCCTCAACCACTACCCTCGGCAACTTTCCGGAGGCGAACAGCAGCGGGTGGCTATAGCGCGAGCCTTTGTCAGCAATCCCCACATTCTTTTCGCCGATGAACCCACGGGGAATCTGGATACGGCAACGGGTCACAATATTATTGAGCTGCTGTTTGAGCTGAACCGGGAGCAGAAAACCACCCTGGTACTGGTCACCCACGACATCGCTCTTGCCAGTCGCTGCTCCCGCCGCATCGAGCTGCGGGGCGGCAAATTGCTGGAAGATAACTGATGCGCAGCTTTCAACTGTCGCGCCAGCTACTACGCCGGGAATGGCGCTCCGGGGAATTAACTACCCTGATCGCATCCCTGATTATCGCCGTCACCGCTGTGCTCACCATTGCTCTGGTAACCGATCGCCTGACGGCGGGCATGGGGCGCCAGTCAGCCCAGCTGATTGGCGGTAATCTTGTTATCAGCAGCACCAGAGAACCGCAGCCCCAGTGGCAGCCCCTGGGGGAAGAACTGGGCCTGGCCACGGCGCGTATCCATAATTTTGATTCGGTGATTTTTGTCGGCGATAACATGCTGTTGTGCAGTGTCAAAGCCGTGGCTGATGGCTACCCCTGTTGGGACAGCTGGAAATTCAGGATCAGCCCGCGACCAGCCCTTACACCATTGCCACAATTCCCGACCCTGGCACCGCCTGGGTCGATGCCCGAGTTCTTGAGCGTCTTGACGCCCGTATCGGTGATACCATCCATTTTGGTGCCACCACTTTGCGCATCGACAAAATTGTCACCGCTGAGCCTGATCAGGGCAATGGCCTGTTTCAATTTGCGCCCAGAGTGCTGGTCAACGAGGCGGATCTGGCACCTGCCCAGGTTGTCGGTCCCGGCAGTCGCATTCACTACCAAACCCTGTTCCACGACAACAGCGGCAGCGGCAATATCGCAATTTTGAAAAAGCGTCTCGAACCCGAACTCGGCCTGGGCCACAGTCTGGTGGAACCGGGCAATAACAACAACCGCGCCTCCGGCGCTCTGCTAAAAGCCACTCAGTACATTCGCATCGCCACCCTGATGGCGCTTATTCTCTCCGCCATTGCCATTGCCCTCAGCGCCCGCCGCTACAGTGAGCGCCATTACGATGTCAGCGCCATGCTCCGCTGTCTCGGCGCCAAACAATCCTCCGTGGTGCGCGTCTATGTTTACCAGTTATTGCTGCTGACGATGATTGCCATCGCCGTTGCAGCCGTTCTGGGCTGGCTTGCCCATTGGGTAGTTTTAGCGGTTCTTAAACCACTGCTGTCCCTGAGTCTGCCGGCTCCCGGGCTTTCCCCCTGGTTTGCCGCTGCGGGCTCCGCGCTGCTGTTGATGGCGGGATTTGCCCTGCCGCCGATTCTACGTCTGACCGCCACATCGCCGCTGCGGGTTTTGCGCAAGGATCTCAATCCTCCGCCCTTATCCATGTGGTTGGTTTACAGCATTGCCGCCATTTCCCAGGGGCTTTTACTGTGGCTGCTGTTTACGGATCTGAGCGCAGTTCTCAAGGTGATGGTTGTTCTCGCCCTGCTGCTGGGTGTTGTCGGCGGCGCTATTTTTCTCTGGCTGCGCAAAGTGGCCAGCAGGCGCAGAAGCCGAACCTTGCTGGGGCGCGGTCTGCGCAATCTCGCCAACCACGCCTCCACCAGCACCAGCCAGATCATGGCTTTTGCCATTACCCTCATGCTGATCATTGTCGTTGCCCAGTTGCGCACGGGACTTTTGGCGGAGTGGCGCCTGCAATTGCCGGACAACGCCCCCAATCACTTCGCCTTTAATCTTTTTCCCGACCAGGTGGAGAAATTCGCAGCAACGGTAAGTGCCAAGGCAAGTCTCAACCCATTTTATCCGGTAGTTCGCGGGCGCATTGCCGCCATCAACGGTGACGCCGAAGCTGTGATTGCCGGCGGCGATAACCATAGAGAGCTGAATTTCAGCTGGACCACAGAACTTCCCAAGGACAACAACATTGTCGCTGGCAGCTGGCCGCCGGCGCCCGGCGAAGTTTCCGTGGAAAGCGGTTATGCGAAAAGACTCGACCTTGAGGTTGGCGACCGCATCAGTCTCGATATTGGCGGCAACAGCTTTGATGCTACCGTGAGCAGTGTGCGCACGGTGGTTTGGGAGTCATTTTCGCCGAATTTTTACCTGATATTTTCCCAGCAGCAACTGCAGGACAAACCCACCAGTTATCTCACCAGCTTTTATTTGCCGGCGGAAAATCGCCCGTTGCTGCGGCAGCTTCTTGAACAATTCCCCTCCCTGGCGCTGATTGAGGTGGATTCAATTCTGGCGCGAATGCAGCTGATTTTGCAGCAGGTGAGTCTGTCGGTGGAGCTGGTGATGCTGTTCGTTCTGTTCAGCGGTTTTGCAGTTCTGTTCGCCACCCTGCAAATTACCGCTCAGGAGCGAGCCCAGGAAGGGGCACTGCTGCGCGCCCTCGGTGCCAGCCGCAGCTATCTTAAAAAAGCCTATTTGATGGAATTTGGCCTGATCGGCTTTGGCGCCGGGACTCTGGCTGTGATTGGCGCGGAGCTTGCTACTGCCGCTATTTATATTCGCGTATTTGATCTGACGTATCGCCCCAATGTGGCGTTATGGCTATTGCTGCCACCGCTGTTTGCCGGGCTGGTGGCAGTGGCGGGTTATCTGGGCAGCCGCAAAGTCATGGCGACATCACCGGCCACCCTACTTAACAGCGCCTAAACGGGATTTCAGCTCCTGGTGCCAGGGGCTTGGGGAGGTTGCGACAACGACGCGGCAAACGCCAGCACCAGCTGGCGTACCAGGGGCTTCATAAAAAAACTGCTTTCCGGCATTACCTTGACGACAATACCCAGGGCTTCCAGGCTCTCCGCCACCACAGGGCCGACGGCGGCAACATGGATATTGTTGAGGGCACTGCGCAGCTGCTCTTCCCTGCCCTGTTGTTTGGCGATCTGGAAAAGCCGTCTCACCTGGGGCGAGCTGGTAAAGGCCATGGCGTCGAAATCGCCGGCAATCAGTTTCTCGATGAGTTCGGTCACTTTTTGATCTTCCGCCTGATCCGCATAAATATAGGGGGAAACCCTGCTGACCTCGGCGCCTTTGAGGGCGAGAAATTCCATCAGCGGCAGGTTGGGTTCAGAGCCGTAGAGTTGAACAGCGATTTTTCTGCCCTGGAGATTTTCATTGGCCAGGGTTTCAATAACCCCGTCGGTGGTGGGATGCACCGCCTGAATATCCGCCTTAAGGCCAATTTTGCGCAGAGCGGCGCCGGGTTTTGGTCCGCGGGTGATTTTGCGCACCCTCTCAAGTGCGGCGACAAAATCCCTGTACAGGGCGCCATTGGCTCGTTCGGCAAACCCGAGCAGACGCCGCAGCCCTTCGCCGGTGAGGAGAATCAGGTCGTCATACCTATTGCGACAAAAATCGTTGAGCCAGTCCTCAATGGTTTCTGTCTCCGGGCTGTCGTGGATGGCAACCAATGGGCAGGAGTAAACCTCGGCGCCCCGCTCCTCAAGCATACGGGCAAAGATCAACAGCTCCCTGCTTTCGGGAATGGCAATGCGGCGCCCGGCGAGCGGCTTGCTACTTTCGACATCGTTCATGGGTCGCCCAACCAATAACTGTGACGTTGAAAAGACCTTTTTCAGTTTTTTATGTGCCGAATAACGCCATGGCGACGTTATTCGGCAGTCTGTGACAAGCTGTTAGCCTATGGCCTGGAGAATACCGTTGAGGGTTGCGCTGGGTCTCATGGCTGCAGAAGCAAGCTGGGGATCCGGGTGATAATAGCCGCCAATATCAACAGGTTTGCCCTGAACGCCGTTGAGTTCGGCAATGATTTTTTCCTCGTTGTCGGCCAAGGCTTTGGCGACAGGCTCAAACTGGGCTTTGAGATCCGCGTCATCCGTTTGCGCCGCCAGGGCTTCTGCCCAGTAAAGCGCCAGATAGTAGTGGCTGCCCCGGTTATCCAGCTCCCCGGCTTTGCGGGATGGGGATTTATTGCTGTCGAGAAACTTGGCGTTGGCCGCGTCCAGGGTTTTGGCAAAAACCATGGCTTTATCGTTTTCTTCAACCCGGCTGTAGTGTTCCAGAGACTCTGCCAGCGCCAGAAATTCCCCCAGGGAATCCCAGCGCAGATGGTTTTCTTTGAGGAACTGCTGCACATGTTTGGGGGCAGAACCACCGGCACCCGTCTCAAACATGCCGCCGCCACTCATCAATGGCACAATGGACAGCATTTTGGCGCTGGTGCCCAGCTCGAGAATGGGGAAAAGATCCGTGAGGTAATCCCGCAGCACGTTGCCGGTGACGGAAATGGTATCCAGCCCGGCGCGAATGCGCTCGAGGGAGAAACGGCAGGCGTCTTCCGGCGCCATGATGCGAATATCGAGATCGTCGGTGTCGTGATCCATCAGGTAGCGGTCAACCTTGATAATCAGCTGGGCATCGTGGGGACGGTTCTGATCGAGCCAGAATACCGCAGGCGTGCCTGTTACCCTTGCGCGATTGACCGCCAGCTTGACCCAATCCTGAATGGATGCATCCTTCACTTTGCACATGCGCCAGATATCGCCGCGATCCACCGGATGCTCCATCAGCACCTTGCCCATGGGATCGGTGACGCGAACAATGCCGTCGTAGGGGATTTGAAAGGTTTTGTTATGGGAACCGTACTCTTCGGCCTTGCGCGCCATCAAGCCGACGTTGGCGACGCTGCCCATGGTGGCGGGATCAAAAGCGCCGTGTTTTTTGCAGTCATCAATAACCGCCTGATAGATGCCGGCGTAGGATCTGTCGGGAATCATGGCCTTGGTGTCGTGAAGCTCGCCGTCCGGCCCCCACATTTTGCCGGAATCGCGAATCATGGCGGGCATTGACGCATCGATGATGACATCGCTGGGAACATGGAGGTTGGTGATGCCTTTGTCGGAATTGACCATGGCCAAAGGCGGGCGATTTTTGTAGGTGGCGGCGATATCCGCCTCGATTTGAGCACGCTCTGTTTCCGGAAGACTCTGGATTTTGGCGTACACATCACCTATGCCGTTGTTGGGATCTATACCCAACTCTTTAAATGTGGCGTCGTAGCGGTCGAAGACTTCCTTGTAAAAAACCTTTACCGCGCGGCCGAACATAATGGGATCCGAGACCTTCATCATGGTGGCTTTCAGGTGCAGTGACAGCAGAATGCCGCTTCTGCGGGCATCTTCAATTTCTGCCGCATAAAATGCATCCAGAGCTTTTTTGCTCATCACCGAGGCGTCGATCACCTCGCCAGTGAGTACTGGAGTTTTTTCCCGCAGGGTGGTCGCGTCGCCGTCGTCGGCGATCAGCTCAATTTTGACATTGCCGGGATAGGAAATGGTCACGGCTTTTTCTGTGCCGTAAAAATCACCTGATTTCATGTGGGCGACGTGGGTTTTTGATTCCCCGGACCAGGGACCCATTCTGTGGGGATTTTTTCTCGCATAGGCCTTCACCGAGGCGGCCACGCGGCGGTCGGAATTGCCTTCCCGCAGCACCGGGTTGACGGCGCTGCCTTTGATCTGGTCGTAGCGGTTTTTGATGGATTCCTGGCTCGCGTCCTTGGGCTCCTCCGGGTAGTCGGGAACCCCGTAACCCTGTTGCTGCAATTCTTTGATGGCCGCTTTCAATTGCGGCAGGGAGGCGCTGACGTTGGGCAGCTTGATAAAGTTGGCATCGGGCGTGGTCGCCAGCTCGCCCATTTCGGCAAGATCGTCGGGAACCCGCTGGCTTTCTTCGAGACACTCGGGAAATTTGCAGAGAATGCGAGCCGCCAGGGAAATGTCTCTTGTCTCGATGGCGATGCCGGAAGGTTGGGTAAAGGATTGTATGATGGGAAGGAGGGAATAGGTTGCCAGTGCTGGAGCTTCGTCTGTAAGGGTATAGATAATTTTCGATGTCATGGGTCTTCCTGATCTGTCGGAATGATAATAATCAAGCAGTAAGCGAATAAATCAATGCCGGTCAAGGGCGAGGCTGTTGTCGGCAGAACCTCGACCAGCAGTATTAAATTTAGGGTCGATGTCTTTATAACCTGGCTGCGATCTGCCGCCCCTGGCCGGGGATCTGAAATAGCTTCAGAATGTTGATGGCCTGCCTGTAAACTGGCATTTCTAGCCGTTTTCAGGCTGCGAGATCGTCACCAGCTTTTTGGTGCCGTTACTTCAGCACCCAGGCAAATGATTGTGGGTGTCTGATCAAATCTCTGCTACCTTGCCCCACGCCAAAGGTATAGGGTAGTGGCTTAAAGCGGAATTGATCCTAGCATACTCGAGCGGCTTCTGTCAGGCGTCTGCGCTATATTAACCTGCAAATTAAGGCTAACATACGATTATGTCGAAAATTATTCTTTTTAATAAGCCTTATGGGGTACTCAGTCAATTCACAGATAGTGACGGTCATTCGGGGCTTTCTGGGTACATTGCTGAAAAAGACTTTTATCCGGCAGGTCGGCTCGACCGGGACTCGGAGGGATTGTTGCTGCTAACCGATGACGGCGGCTTGCAGGCGCGCATCAGCAGCCCCAGATTTAAACTGCCAAAAACCTATCTCGTTCAGGTTGAAGGGCTGGTGGAGTTGCAGCAATTGCAGCAACTCAGCGCTGGCGTTGAACTCAAAGACGGGCTGACACAACCCGCGCAAGTGCGGGAAATTGAAGCGCCACAACTCTGGGAGAGAATTCCCCCGGTTCGTTTTCGCAAATCCGTGCCTACCTCCTGGCTTGAGCTGAAAATTCGCGAAGGCAAAAACCGTCAGGTGCGACGAATGACCGCCGCCGTCGGCCTACCCACATTGAGACTTGTGCGCTGGGCCATAGGCGACTGGACATTGGCGAACCTGCAGCCGGGGGAATACAGGCTTGAAGAAATCCTGCTTCCACCACAAAATAGCCGCCCTTCTCAACAACCCCAGACGCGAAAGCCAGTGCGACGCCATGCCCGATAGTATTCACTTAACCGTTGCCACCGTGATTCATCGCGAAGACCATTTTCTTATGGTGCGCGAACTCGACAACGGTCGCGAAGTGATCAATCAACCCGCCGGCCATGTGGAGCCCGGTGAAACCCTTCAGGAGGCGGCGCTGCGGGAAACCCTCGAAGAAACCGGCTGGCATATTCATCTCACCGGCTTTCTGGGCATCAGCCATTACCGCTCGCCCGGCAACGGTAAAACCTATTATCGAGTCAGTTTTGTCGCAGAGCCTTTGCGGGTGCAAAGTAATGCTCTGCTCGATGAGGACATTGTCGCCGCCGAATGGCTCAGCCACCAGACCATCGCCAGCAGCGGTCAACTGCGCAGCCCGATGGTGCTTTCCGATATAAATCTTTTCCTTAGAAATATTATTTATCCAGTTGATATTATTAGAATTTTTGATGGCGGATCGAGCTTGTGAATAAGCCTTTTGTCATTGTCGGCATGTCCGGCGGCGTCGATTCCTCAGTGACCGCTCTGCTGCTCAAGGAGCAGGGTTATCATGTCGAAGGCCTGTTTATGAAAAACTGGGACGAAGACGACGGCAGCGAGTATTGCACTGCTAAGGCCGATCTGGCGGATGCCCAACGGGTCTGCGAACGCATCGGCATCAAGCTGCACACAGCCAACTTTGCCGCAGAGTACTGGGACAATGTCTTTGAATATTTTTTGGCCGAATATCAGGCCGGCCGCACGCCCAACCCGGACATCCTCTGTAACCGGGAAATCAAGTTCAAGGTCTTTCTCGAATACGCGGAGATGCTCGGCGCTGAATCCATTGCCACCGGTCATTATGTTCGCCGCAGCGATCAAAATGGCCACACCTTTCTCCTCAAGGGGCTGGACAACAACAAGGATCAAAGTTACTTCCTTCATGCCGTTGATGAAGCCGCGCTGGCAAAATCCCTGTTCCCCATTGGCGAGCTGGCCAAACCGGAAGTGCGCAAAATTGCCGCGCAACACGACCTGGTCACTTACAACAAAAAGGACAGCACGGGCATCTGTTTTATCGGCGAGCGCCGTTTTAAGGATTTTCTTCAGCAGTATCTGCCCGCCCAGCCTGGGACTATCGAGGACGACAGCGGCGTTACAATAGGGCACCACGCCGGACTTATGTATCACACCATCGGTCAGCGCCAGGGATTGGGTATTGGCGGCGTCAAGGGCGCCAATGAAGAACCCTGGTATGTTGCCGGCAAAGATCTCGATCGCAACGTTCTTATTGTTGTTCAGGGCGGCCAGCACCCCCTGTTAATGTGCGACGCCCTGCGTCTTGGCGCCATTCACTGGATTAACGGCGAGCCTCCCCTGCCCTTGGAATGCCAGGCAAAAACCCGCTATCGGCAACCGGATCAACAATGCCGGGTTGTCGCCACCGCTGGCGGTTACAGGGTCGAGTTTTCATCACCCCAGCGGGCGGTGACTCCTGGCCAGTCTGCGGTTTTTTACCAGGGGGATATTTGCCTGGGCGGCGGCGTCATTGAAGAAGCGCTCCGTTAACACTTGGGAATTGATTGTTTATGCCTATTACTGAAGTCCTGACCCTGTCATCGAGAATACACCGCCATGCTCAATAGGCTTTTTCCACCCCCCACCCAGGAGCAGGTTATGGCGCTTGCCGGGGTTTTTCAGGGTTGCGCACTGGTCGACAGCTACGCCCGCCTTGGCACGGCCAATAGCGAGGCGGTGGAAAATGCTCTTTTCAGCTTGCTGCAGCAGAACCCCACCTCCACCGAAGCGGTCTACGGCAGTTTCGCCAACCTTGAAATTGGTTTTGCCGCCCTGGAAAAAATACTGGATAACCCCAAGGACAGCCAAAGCGCCATGTTGCTTCGCTACGGGGTTGGTGTTTTATATATCGCCAGAAAAATATCCGCCAATGGGGCGATGCTCAAGCACATCGGTTCGGGCATAGAGAATGCGGCACGGCAGGCGGAGCATTTTTCCCTCAGCCACGCCAAT
The DNA here is from genome assembly GCA_023228865.1 of Porticoccaceae bacterium. The sequence goes on from JALOAH010000003.1 coordinate 76,284, forward strand.
GTGATCGCCAATATTGCCGATCTCTACCAAAAAACCATCAGCACCCTGAAATTTCGCATTCAGGTCAATGGCGTCGCCACCCACTTGCAACAGCCCGCCATTGCCAGCCGCATTCGCTGTCTGCTGTTTTCATCGGTGCGCTCCGCCTTTCTCTGGCAGCAACTGGGCGGCAGCCGCTTTAATTTGATGTTTCGCCGCGCCGAAATGCTCAAACTGACCCGGGAACTGCACCAGCAGGCCAGGGCGCTCAACAACCTTTAAAAATCGATTTAAAGCACTGAAAAACTGAAATAAACGGGCATATCGGTTAAAATCGCCGCCTTTGACGACCTGTGCCCCTGCCCATCATCACTATCGGATCAGACCCCATGAATTTCTCAGCTCTCACTGCAATTTCCCCCATTGACGGCCGCTACGGCAGTAAAACCCAGGCGCTGCGCGGTATTTTTAGCGAATACGGTTTAATCAGGGCTCGTGTCATGGTGGAAATCCGCTGGCTGCAAAAACTGGCTGACCATCCGCAAATCACCGAAGTGCCCCGCTTTAGCAATGAGGCCAATGCCTTGCTTGACGCCATCGCTGGTCAGTTCAGCGAAGCGGATGCACAGAGAATCAAAGACATCGAGCGCACCACCAATCACGATGTTAAAGCGGTTGAATATTTTATTAAGGAAAAAATTGCCGACAACGCCGAATTGAATGCAGTCAGTGAATTTGTTCACTTTGCCTGCACCTCCGAGGATATCAACAATACCTCCCACGGCATCATGCTCACCCAGGGACGGGATCAGGCGTTACTGCCACTGGTGGAAAGAATTCACGACGGCCTCAGCCAAATGGCCGAGGATTACGCCGATGTTCCCATGATGTCCCGCACCCATGGCCAGACCGCCTCCCCCACCACCGTCGGCAAGGAAATGGCCAATGTCGCCTACCGTCTGCGCCGTCAGATTGAGCAGATCAAAGCTGTAGAGCTTCTCGGCAAGGTCAACGGTGCTGTCGGCAACTACAATGCCCATTTGTCCGCCTATCCAGAGGTTGACTGGGAGACGATGGCGAGAGAATTTGTCACCGCTCTGGGGCTTACCTGGAACCCCTACACCACGCAAATCGAACCCCACGACTGTATTGCCGAACTCTTTGACGCCATTGTCCGCATTAACACCATTCTCATTGATTTTGATCGCGATATCTGGGGTTATATCTCCCTGGGCTACTTCAAGCAAAAACCCGTTGCCGGTGAAGTGGGTTCATCCACCATGCCCCACAAGGTCAACCCCATCGATTTTGAAAATTCCGAAGGCAATCTTGGCCTGGCCAACGCCATTTTCAGCCACCTTGCCCAGAAATTGCCGATTTCCAGATGGCAGCGCGACCTCACCGACTCCACGGTGCTGCGCAACATGGGAGTGGGTTTCGGCTACAGCCTGATCGCCTATGAAGCCACCCTCAAAGGAATGAGCAAGCTGGAGATCAACAGGGAGCGCCTGGCGGCGGATCTCGACAACGCCTGGGAAGTGCTTGCGGAGCCCGTGCAAACCGTGATGCGCCGCTACAACATTGAAAAACCCTACGAAAAGCTCAAGGAGCTGACCCGAGGCCAGGGCATTACCGAAGAAAAAATGCGCCAGTTTATTGAATCTCTCGCCATCCCTGAAGACGCCAAAGCCTCACTGCGCAAACTGACCCCGGCGACCTATACGGGCAATGCCGCCGCTCAGGCAAGGCGAATCCGCCAATGATCCGCTTTCCACAGGGAATTGATGCGCAGAGCTTTCTGCGGGATTACTGGCAGCAAAAACCCCTGCTCATTCGCCAGGGCATCCCCGACTTTCACCCTCCTATGGATGGCGACGAACTTGCCGGGCTGTCCCTGGAGGAAGAGGTGGAATCTCGGCTCGTGCTGGAGCAAGGATTTGAGCACCCCTGGGAATTGCACCACGGCCCTTTTACCGAGGAAGACTTTTCCCGCCTGCCGACAACGCCATGGACACTGCTGGTTCAGGGGGTTGATCTCTGGGTGCCCGAGGTGAGAGCCATGATTGACGAGTTTTCCTTTCTGCCGCGCTGGCGCATGGACGACATTATGGTCAGTTACGCCAACGATAGCGGCAGCGTTGGCGCCCATTTCGACTACTACGATGTGTTTCTTATTCAAGGGATGGGCAGACGGCGCTGGTCCATTGGCGGGCGCTGCGACGAAACCACGCCCCTTATGGAGGGAACAGCACTAAAAATTCTCGACGAATTTAACGCCACTGAAAGCTGGGTGCTTGAACCTGGCGATATTCTCTACCTCCCCCCCTGCATTGCCCATCACGGCGTTGCCGAAGGCGAGTGCATGACATACTCCCTGGGATTCAGATCTCCCACTGCGGGGGAAATGCTCGACGATCTGGCAACCGAAGTCCTCAGCCGGGGCGGCGGCTACTATTATCGCGACCCGCCGCTGACGCCGGAAATGGCGACAGCAGCAATAACACCGGAATTTGTTCGCCAGGTGAAACAGTTGCTGGCGTCGGTGCTCGATAATGAGCAACTGCTGGGGGAATGGTTTGCCAGCTATATGACAAGGCCTAAATACCAGGATATGGATATGGATGACCCTGAGCTGCAACGCAAAGCGATCTCTCCTGGCGCCAACGATAAACCGGGCAAAACCTATATTAACGGGCTTGAGTCGGAATAGTTTTTGCTGTAATTCTTTCTTGTCATTATCGATTTTTTTGCCCTTGCCGCGATAGCGGCGAAGAGAGGATCAGCAATGCAGTTTTACAGCAGAAAATGGATAAAACCCGAAGACCTCAACCCCAACGGCAGCCTTTTTGGCGGCAGATTACTCAGCTGGATTGACGAAGAAACCGCCATTTTTGCCATGTGTCAGTTGGGGGGCGAAAAGCATTTGGTGACCAAGTACATTTCTGAAATCAACTTTGTCAGTTCCGGTAGGCAGGGCGACATTATCGAAATGGGTGTGGAGGTGATTGCTCTGGGCAATACCTCCATCACCATGAGGGCGGAAGTTCGCAACAAGGTCACCAAAAGCACCATCATCTCCATCGACAATATCGTTTTCGTCAATCTGGACGAAGATGGCAAGCCGACCAGACACGGCTTTGACTCTGTCGCCTGTTTGCCTGGGGAATAGCTAGGGTCTGTTAACAGGCCCTAATCCGCAGATTCGGCACTGCCGCCGGGCCAGCGGTAATCGCTGACGCCCATAAAAAGATGATTCTCTCTGGTAATTGACTGGGTTTTACCCATGCTCCAGGCGCTCGTTTCCAGTTTGTGTCCCATGTTTTGCAGCCGCTTGCGGGTATCGACGCCAATATCTTTTTCCACATAAAGGACATCGGGCAGCCACTGATGGTGTATGCGCGGCGCAGCGGTGGCTTCGGCAATATTCATATCAAAATCCACCACATTGAGCACCATCTGCAGCACGGAAGTAATGATTCGGCTGCCGCCGGGGCTGCCGGTGACCAGCACCGGGCTGCCCTCTTTTAAAACGATCACCGGCGTCATTGACGACAACGGCCGCTTCCCTGGCGCAATGGCATTGGCGGCATTGCCCACCAGCCCATAGGCATTGGGCACTCCGGCCTTGGCGGAAAAATCGTCCATTTCGTTATTGAGCAAAAAACCGGCGCCGGTGACAGCAATGCCATTGCCGTAGGAAAAATTGAGGGTGTAGGTATTGCTGACAACATTGCCGTCCTTATCCCATACGGAGTAATGGGTGGTTTGCGGGCTTTCCTCATGGGCGCCAAGGCCGGGAAGAACCTCTGTCGAGGGCGTGGCTTGAGATAAAGATATATGGGCGCGCAGCTCCGCCCCATAGACCTTGTCCATAAGCTTTTGGGCGGGAACGGCAACAAAATCCGGATCCCCCAGATATTCGCTGCGATCCGCATAGGCTCTGCGCATGGCTTCGACAAGGCGATGAATATAGTCGCTGCTATTATGGCCGAGGGCGGCCAGATCCCAACCCTCAAGAATGTTGAGCATTTGAAGCAGATGTATTCCCCCCGACGATGGCGGCGGCATAGAAATGATTTGATGGTCACGGTAAGTACCAACTACAGGTTCGCGTTCGATCACTTGGTAGTTTTTTAAATCCTCCAGGGTTATTGCCCCTGCCCCGACTGCCATTTCCTCGACAATCATTGTTGCCGTTGTGCCCTCATAAAAATCCCGGCCATTGCTGCGGGCAATTCTTTTCAGGGTTGCGGCGAGATCCGGCTGTCGCCAGATCTGGCCGGGCTTAAATACGGAGCCGTCGGAATTGTAAAAATAGCGGGTGGAAGCCGAGTGTTTTTTCAACCGTGCCTGGGACTCTTCCAGTGACCAGGCGAGAGGATAGGAAACGGGAAATCCCTTTTTCGCCAGCGCAATGGCCGGAGCCATGACTTCACTCAGGGGCAGGACACCGTATTTTTTTTGAGCATGTACCAGTCCGGCCACCGTCCCCGGAACCCCGGATGACAGGGCGCTAAAGCGGGAAAGCTGCGTATCGACCTTGCCGGCGGCATTGACGAACAAATCAGCATGAGCGGTGGCAGGAGCCATTTCCCGGTAGTCGATGGCAATATTTTTGTTTTCTTCGCCAAGATGAATCAGCATAAAACCGCCGCCCCCCAAATTACCCGCCTGGGGCAATGTCACCGCCAAAGCAAAACCGGTGGCAACGGCGGCATCCACAGCATTACCCCCCCGGGCGAGAATATCGGCGCCCACCCGGCTGGCGAGCTGTTCCTGGCTGACCACCATGCCCCCCTGCCCTATTTGGGGGTGAAAACGGTCGCCATATTCAAGAATGGCTGCGCCATCGCCAAAAGCTGGCGGGATCGCAAAGAGTGCTACTATTAAAACGCTGAAGAAAAATTTTTTGGCTGGCATCGTCAATCTGAAGTCTGTTTCGCTGTCGGGCTTCATGGTATAACGAACAGCGACTAATTCCGAGTGCGGTCACCCTTGTCATGACAGAAACTATCGATTTCTTTCCCATTACCATCGAACAAACCAGTTGGCAGTCGTCAAGGGAAATTCTTGAAGCCATTCGCCGGGAAGTGTTTATCGATGAGCAGCGGGTTCCAGACAATGAAGAGGTTGACGATCTGGATCCTGAAGCCATTCACTGGATCGCCTGGGGTCAGCAGGATATTGCCATGGCCACGGCACGTCTGGTGAATAATAAAATTGGCCGCATGGCCGTGCTTAAGCCGTTTCGCAAAAAAGGGGTGGGCTCATCGCTTTTGCGCGCCATTATTCGCTATGGCATAGAGCAGAAATTTCCACGGCTCATTCTCGATGCCCAGGTGCGGGCGTTACATTTTTACAAGGACAACGGTTTTGTTGTTACCGGGCAGGAGTTTAAGGACGCAGGTATTGCCCATGTGCCCATGGCCATGGATCTCAATAAATATCTTCATCGCCGTTTTGAACCCAAGCTACCCGATATCAATGAAGAGCTTCGCCAGCATGTCGAGCTCAGCAGCAGCGAAGAATTTGCCCGGGCTGCCCTAACCCTGGTCGATCACAGTGACCGCACCATAAGAATTTTCAGCGATCACCTCAATCCCAGAGTTTACGATAGCGAGGTTTTTTGCTCGGCGATTCACCGCCTGGCAACCCGCCATGTCAATGCTCGCGTGCAACTGCTAGTGCGCGATAATTCCTGGCTGGGCAGGCATCATCATCGCCTCGTGGAGGCTCACCATCGCCTGCAAAGCCGCATAGAGTTGCGCTGCCTCACCCCTGAAATTGAGGTTCAACACCAGGAATTTATGAGCGGAGACGAAAAATCAGTGCTTTATTTTGTCAACCCCGGCCATTACCAGGGTTACCTTTGCCTGTATTCCCCCATCGAAGCTAGGCGGCTAAATACAGAATTCGACTCACTGTGGAGCCACAGCGAGCCAGACCCTCAAATGAGAAAGCTCTATATTTAGCTGACCCAAAATCCTTCGCGCAGCGCTACAACTAAAAGCCGTATCTAGCTTTGGCTTTTTGGCGATAGGCGTGCAGCAGCGGCTCGGTATAACCACTTGGCTGTTCTTTGCCCTTGAGGATAAGGTCTTTGGCGGCAGCAAAGGCAACACTGTTGTCAAAGTCCGGCGCCATATTGTGGTAGTTGGGATCGCCCGCGTTTTGGCGATCCACCACTGCCGCCATTTTCTTCAGCGTCGCCACCACCTGCTCCTCGCTGCAGATGCCGTGGTGCAACCAGTTGCAGATATGCTGGCTGGAAATTCTCAGGGTGGCGCGATCCTCCATGAGGCCGACGTCGTGAATATCCGGCACCTTTGAACAGCCGATGCCCTGCTCCACCCAACGCACCACGTAGCCGAGAATGCCCTGTGCATTATTGTCGAGTTCTTCCTGAATGGCTTCCGCAGTCAGTGCCATATCCCCCAGCAGTGGGATTTCAAGAATATCGTCGACACTGGCAGGCGGGCGTTTGCCAAGATCATCCTGAACAGCAAACACATCCACTTCATGGTAGTGGAGAGCATGCAAGGTGGCCGCTGTTGGCGACGGTACCCAGGCCGTATTGGCACCGGCCTTTGGATGATTGATTTTGGCTTTGAGCATGTCAGCCATATTGTCGGGAATCGCCCACATGCCTTTGCCTATCTGAGCTTTGCCTTTCAGTCCGCACGCCAAACCAATGTCCACATTGCTGGTTTCGTAGGCGTGAATCCATTTGCGATTTTTAAGTTCGCCCTTGGGCGCGAAAGCCCCGGCCTGCATGCTGGTATGAATTTCGTCGCCAGTTCTGTCGAGAAAGCCCGTATTGATAAAGGCAACCCGGTGGCGGGCGGCGCGAATGCACTCCTTGAGATTCACCGAAGTGCGGCGCTCTTCGTCCATGATGCCCACTTTGAGGGTATAGCGGGGCAATTTAAGCGCATCTTCAATGGCGGCAAACAGGTCGTTGGTAAAGGCCACTTCTTCGGGGCCATGCATTTTCGGTTTGACGATATAGATGCTGCCGGTGCGGGAATTACGCAGCTTGCCGGTGCCCTTGAGATCGTGAATAGAGGCCAGCGCGGTAATCATGCCGTCCATGATTCCTTCCGGAATTTCGTTGCCCTCCCCATCGAGGATTGCCGGCGTGGTCATCAGGTGACCCACGTTGCGGACAAACAACAGGCTTCTGCCGGGCAGGGAAAAGGCTTTCCCTTGTGGAGAAACGTAGCTGCGATCCTCGTTCATTCGGCGAACAAAGGTTTTGCCGCCTTTGGTGACAGGCTCTTCTAACGTCCCTTTCATCAGGCCGAGCCAATTGCTGTAGACCAGGCATTTGTCCGGCGCATCCACCGCGGCGACGGAATCCTCGCAGTCCATGATGGTGGTCAGGGCGGATTCGAGAACAATATCCTTGATGCCTGCGCTGTCGGTAGCGCCGATCTGATGACTAGCATCAACTTGAATTTCTGCGTGCAAGCCATTATTTTTTAAAAGTATTGTATTTGGTTTTTCCGGGGCGCCACAATAGCCACAGAGCTGACCTGGGTTCTGCAAAGCCACGGCGCTGCCGCTGGCAAGGGTAACGACAAGTTGGCCGTCGACGATGCCATAGGCGGTTGATCCCACATGGCTACCTTCCACCAGGGGAAAGTGAGCGTCGAGAAACTCCCGACCACGGGCAATCACTAAATCCCCCCGCACCGGATTGTAGGCGCCCACTTTTTCGGCGCCGTTCGTTTCCGGAATTGCGTCGGTGCCGTAAAGGGCATCGTAGAGGCTGCCCCAGCGGGCATTGGCGGCGTTGAGGGCAAAACGGGCATTCATCACCGGAACAACCAGCTGGGGGCCAGCCTGGAGGGCAATTTCACTGTCGACGTTTTCCGTATCAATGGTGAAATCCTCGCCAACGGGAACCAGGTAATCCAGCTCCTGCAAAAAGGCCTTGTAGGCGGCAAAGTTATTGCGCGCGTCACCGCCGCTGTTGCGGTGCTCAAGATGCCACTGGTCGATGGCGGCTTGGAGCGCGTCGCGCTTTGCAAGCAGAGTCCTGTTGCGCGGCGCAAACTCGTTGACCACAGCGCCAAAAGATGCCCAAAAACCCTCGGCATCAATCCCTGTACCAGGGGCTATGTGTTCGTTGACCAGGGCATAGAGCGCCGAGTCCACCTGAAGCCCTGCAACTGAAATGCGCTGACCGTTTGGCGTAGAGGAAGTTTGCTGTGTCATAGTCCTGCCTTAATAGGTGATGCTCCAACCTGCGGAGAAATCCAGGTTGCTGGATTCCCCCGCAGGCACGGGCGATGAAAGAATGGCGCCTATGGTAATGGCTGTGTCAAAATCAATCAAAGGAATTGCGATTATGGTCAGCATTCACAAAATCAATAGCCCCGAAGAATAGCACCCCTACTCCAGCAAGCTGTCCGTCCTGCTGTCGCGATCGATATCACTGGCGAGCTCAATCAGCAAACGCCGCATCCAGCGATGGGAAGGGTTGTGCTGAAGCAATGGCGACCACGCCATTTTAAGTTCAATAGGCGGGATGGGAAACGGCGGCTGACGCACCACCAGATTGTATTCGTGCCCGACATGGCGGGCGGCCTTGCTGGGAACCGTAACAATCAGGTTTTTCTGTCTGGCCAGCAACATGGCGGAAAGATAATGGCGTGTATAGACGCGAATTTTGCGGGTTTTGCCGAGACGTTTTAGTGCCTTGTCGACCCAGCCTAGCTTTTGAATATCGCCGCCGGGCTTGATGCCGGTACCCGCCCCCCAGCCGGTTTTGCTCACCCAGACATGGTCGCCCGCCAGATAGGCGCCCAAGGTAAAGTTTTCGAGGAGAGGATTTTCCCTGCCGATAACGCAGGCATAGTTGTCTTCCCAGAGGGTGACCTGGTGAAAGGACTGGGGCAGATTGTCAAAACGGTTGATCACCATATCCACATTGCCGCGCTCGACATCTTCAAAACTCATGTCACTGGGGGCGAGAATGTCGAGCACAATTTCCGGAGCTTCCTGCTGCAGGCGCGCCAACAGCGAGGGAATCAAGGTTGCCTCGGTATAGTCACTGACCATGATGCGAAAGACACGGTTGGCTTTCGATGGGTCAAATTCCGTATCTGATTGCAGTGCCCGCTCCATCGACAGCAGAGCCTCGCGCACCAGGGGCTGAAGCTCCAGGGCTCTTTCCGTTGGCGTCATGCCTTCGCTGGTTCTCACCAGCAGCGGGTCATTGAAAAGCTCGCGAAGTCGTCGCAGGCCGTTGCTCATCGCCGGTTGGCTGAGGCCGATGAACTCCGCAGCGCGGGTGACATTGCGCTCGCGCAGCAGTACATCCAGGTAAACCAGAAGATTAAGATCAACTCTTTCTATATTCATATGAAAAATAGCGGAAATCAAAACTATAAATTAGGTAAATCATTGCACAATCACTAGACTACGTCCACAAATTACTGACCACTACGGGGATACACCATGTCAAACTACCTCAACCAAATTGCCGATCTTAAAAAGGTCATTGATGGCGCTGGCAAAACCTGGGAGGCAATAAGCCCTGAGTCCGCCGCGCGTATGCGTTTGCAAAACCGCTTCAAAACCGGTCTTGATATTGCTCGCTACACTGCGGCAATCATGCGCAAAGACATGGCCGACTACGATGCCGACACCTCGGCCTACACCCAGTCACTGGGATGCTGGCACGGCTTTATCGGTCAGCAGAAACTGATTTCCATCAAAAAGCATTTTGGCAAGACCGACAAGCGCTACCTCTACCTGTCTGGCTGGATGATTGCCGCCCTGCGCTCCGAGTTTGGCCCGCTGCCCGACCAGTCCATGCATGAAAAAACCTCTGTGCCCGCTCTGATCGAAGAGCTTTACACGTTCCTGCGCCAGGCGGATGCCCGTGAGCTTAACTACCTCTACCGGGATCTCGATGCCGCCCGCGCCGCTGGCGACGACGCCGCTATCAGTGTTATTCAAGACAAAATCGACAACTTCGAAACCCATGTTGTCCCCATTATCGCCGACATCGACGCCGGTTTTGGTAACGCCGAAGCCACGTACCTGCTGGCCAAGAAAATGATCGAAGCGGGTGCCTGCTGCATTCAGATCGAAAACCAGGTTTCCGACGAGAAACAGTGCGGCCACCAGGACGGTAAAGTCACCGTTCCCCACGCCGACTTCCTCGCCAAAATCAATGCGGTTCGCTACGCCTTCCTCGAACTTGGCGTTGATGACGGCGTTATTGTTGCCCGCACCGACTCCCTGGGCGCTGGCTTGACCAAACAAATCGCCGTGACCAACGAACCGGGCGATCTTGGCGATCTTTATAACAGCTTCCTCGACGGCGACTATATCAGCAGCGCCGACGACATCAACAATGGCGACGTGGTTATTAAATCCCAGGGCAAACTGCTCAAGGTCAAGCGCCTGCAATCCGGCCTCTTCGAATTCAAGAAAGGCTCCGGGGAAGATCGCGTTGTCCTCGACTGCATCACCAGCCTGCAAAACGGCGCTGACCTGCTGTGGATCGAAACCGAAAAACCCCATGTTGGCCAGATTGCCAAAATGGTCAATCGCATTCGCGAAGTGGTGCCCAACGCCAAGCTGGTTTACAACAACAGCCCATCCTTCAACTGGACACTCAACTTCCGTCAGCAGGTGTTTGACGTTTGGCAGGCGGAAGGCAAGGATGTTTCCGGCTACGACCGCGCCAAGCTGATGAGCGCCGAGTACGACAGCTCTGAACTGGCCGCCGAAGCTGACAACCGCGTTCGCACGTTCCAGGCCGACGCCGCCCGTGAAGCAGGTATTTTCCACCACCTCATCACCCTGCCCACCTACCACACGGCAGCGCTGTCAACGGACAACCTGGCCAAGGGTTACTTTGGCGACGAAGGCATGCTGGCCTATGTGGCAGGGGTTCAGCGTCGCGAAATTCGCGAAGGCATCGCTACCGTTAAGCACCAGGATATGGCGGGTTCCAATATCGGTGACGATCACAAGGAATATTTTGCCGGCGAAGCCGCCCTCAAGGCTGGCGGTAAAGACAACACCATGAACCAGTTTGGTTAATCTCATCGCCAAAAAGGAAAAGCGCTGAGCCAATCAGCGCTTACGCCAAGAAGCCCCGGCATAAAAACCGGGGCTTTTTTATGAAGCAAATAATTTCAAACCTTCACAACAACGGCCTGGCAGAGACAATAATGCCATTGTTGTCGGCGTAGACGTATTCACCGGGATTAAAAGTAACGCCGCCAAAAGTCACAGCAACATTCATATCGCCAATGCCGCGACGTTCTGTTTTCAAGGGAATGGTCGCCAGCGCCTGAACACCAAAATTGAAGCGCTCTATGTCGTCGACATCGCGAATGGCGCCGTAAATAATAAAGCCTTCCCAGCCGTTGTTCATGGCTGTTTCAGCGATCATATCGCCGAGCAACGCCCGCCGCACTGAGCCGCCGCCATCCACCACCAGAACTTTGCCATGACCAGGCTGGGCGGCGCTGTCTTTCACCATGGAATTGTCTTCAAAACATTTGGCGGTGACAATTTCGCCACCAAAGGCAAGCTTGCCACCGTAGTTGTTAAAGAGGGGTTCTACCACCCTGACATCAGGGTTGGCATCGCAGAGATCGGGAGTTACAAATGTCATGGTTCACCTTGTGGTTGGCGATTTTGGCTTGTCTGGGAAGGCAAATTTTAAAAGAAATCCTCAACAAAATCTCCGTGAATAATTACTCGCAAGCAAATTGGGCTTGTATTCAGTTTTCGAGGAATGGTTTACCATGTTGCCCGAAAAACACTTAGCCATTCGGAAACAATCTGACCTTGACCACCGCCAGCATCCACGAAATCTCTTTTCAGGGCGATACGGAAGCCCTGTTCAGTCGCTTTCGCCACTTGCCAGGCGCCCTTTGGCTCGACAGTGGCAAACCGCGCTCCCTGCAGGGGCGTTTTGATATCATTTCCGCCTTGCCGGAAGTGACCATTACCACCAGGGGCGACACCACGGTTGTTGTCAATAACAACGGCGGCACCCTGCACAGTGACAAGCCTTTTGACACCGCCTGGGAGGTTCTCAAAAGCAGAGGGCTTCTCGGCGGCGAATATACCCACATGCCCTTTGTCGGCGGACTGATGGGTTATTTCGGCTATGGCCTTGGCCAATCGGCGGACAGCCGGCTGCCCGGCGATTCCCTGGCGGATATGCATCTGGGCTGGTACGGTTGGGCTGTTATCGTCAACCACCAGTCGAGCAAATCCTGGCTTGCTGTTCACTCCGGTTGCAGCCGGGAAACCGAGGCACAGGTTCGCAGCCTGTTGGCAGCGGATGGCGAAAAATGCCATAAAAAGCACAGTGCGGGCATAGAGTTCAAGCTCGACACAGGCTTTGAAGCCGACACCGACAAAATCACCTATGGCAAAAATTTCGCCAAAATCCGCCACTACATCGAGGCGGGGGACTGCTATCAGGTTAACTACGCCCTCCGCCATCGAACGACGTACAGCGGCGATCCCTGGCAGGCCTACCAACGCCTGAGGCGCGCCTCCCCCTCGCCCTACAGTGCCTATATTCCAACGGATCAAGGCGCGATTCTGTGCTGTTCTCCCGAGCGCTTTCTCAAGGTTTCCGTTGGCCAGGTGGAAACCAAGCCCATCAAGGGAACCTGCCCTCGCGGCACTTCCGTGGAGGAAGATCAGGAAAATGCCATCAAGTTGCTCAACAGCAAAAAAGACCGCGCCGAAAACCTGATGATTGTCGATCTGTTGCGCAACGATCTCGGCCGCAACTGCGCCACAGGTTCAGTGCGGGTGCCCAAGCTGTTTTCTCTGGAGAGCTTCGCCAACGTCCACCATCTGGTGAGCACCATCACCGGCACTCTCGCCGCCACAAGTTCGCCCCTGGATTTACTTCGCGACAGCTTTCCCGGCGGTTCTATTACCGGCGCGCCAAAAAAACGCGCTATGGAAATTATCGCCGAACTCGAGCCTCAACGCCGCGGCCTCTACTGCGGCAGCATCGGCTATATCAGTGCAACCGGCCGCATGGACACCAATATTGCAATTCGCACCCTGGTAGCCGACCAGGGTGCCCTGAGTTGCTGGGGCGGCGGCGGCATCGTCGCCGACTCCGAGGTCGAAACCGAGTACCAGGAAGCCCTGCAAAAGGTAAAAAATCTGATGGCGGCACTGGAAGCCATAAAACCGTCACCACAATGAGTTCAGTTTGCCCGGCGTTATACCCTAATCGGTTATAACTAAAAGTATTTGTTCTAAGGTGCAAGCTGTTGATTTCCATTCTAAAGCACTAAAATAGCGCCATTGACAACGCAGCAATCAATTTCAAATACCCGCCCTCCCCCGGTTTTTGAGCAAAATTCCTGCTGTGGCCACACCCTCAAGTTCCTGTTGGCGTTCACCGACAGAGTCCTGTACTTAAAAAGAGAGTTTTATTTTGGCAGAAACACGTGTTATCGACCTGATTGGCAACACCCCGCTGGTCTATCTTAAAAAAGTCTCCGAGCTAACCGGCTGTCGCATTTTTGGCAAGGCGGAGTTTCTCAATCCCGGCGGCTCGATCAAGGATCGTACCGCGCTGGGCATTATTCGCGATGCGGAGCGCCGCGGGCAATTGCATCCCGGAGGGGTGATCGTTGAAGGAACCGCGGGCAATACTGGTATTGGCCTCACCATGATCGCCAACGCCCTCGGTTATCGCTCGCTGGTGGTTATGCCTCAGACCCAAAGTCGGGAAAAAATTGAAATGCTCGACCTCTACGGCGCCGAGCTACATCTGGTGCCCAAAGCCAGTTACGACGACCCCCAGCACTATGTTCACACCGCCCGGCGCATGGCGGAAAAACTCGCCGCCACGGAAGCCCATGGCGCAATCTGGGCTCGCCAGTTTGACAATCCCGCCAATACACAAATTCATTACGACACCACCGGCGCTGAAATCTGGCAACAAACAGAAGGCAAAGTTGATGGTTTTATCTGCTCTGTAGGCACCGGCGGCACTTTGGCGGGGGTGAGCACTTATCTGAAGGAGCGCAATCCGGCCATTCGCATCGGCCTCGCCGATCCCGAGGGCTCCGCCCTTTACAAATACCACACCAGCGGCAAGCTGGAAGGTGAAGGCAGCTCCATTGCCGAAGGCATTGGCATCAGCATTCTCACCGACAATTACCGCCAGGCAAAAGTCGATAGCGCCTACTGCATCAGCGATCGCCAGGCGCTGCCCTATATTTTTGATTTACTGAAGGAAGAAGGCCTATGTCTGGGCGGTTCCAGCGGCATCAATGTTGCCGGGGCGGTTGAACTGGCGCGGGAACTGGGGCCGGGGCACACCATCGTCACCATTCTTTGTGATTACGGCCATCGCTACAAAAGCACCCTGTTTAACCCGGCTTTCCTGCTCAGGAAGGATCTACCTGTACCGGAATGGATTAGAGACTAGTTTTTCGACATTGGTCGTCATAGCGGCCGCATTTAGGAATTTTCATGTTTCAAACGTCACAACTTCAACAGCTCAATGCCGAACTGAGGCACAAATCCCCCCAGGACATTATTCACTGGGCCATGGCTCTGGGTAAAAAGGTGTTTGCCTCCACCAGCTTTTCGCCGAATTCCGCAGGCATGCTGCATATGGTTAAGCAGATTTACCCGACCATGCCAATTATCTGGGTCGACAGCGGCTACCATTTGGCAGACACCTATCGCACAGCGGAAAAAATCATGGCCGACCTACAGTTGAATATGCATATTTATATTCCAGAGATTACCGCAGAACGCCGCAACGCCCTGATGGGGGGCATTCCTCACCCCGACGATGACGGAGAGCTCCACGCCGAATTTACCCGTCAGGTAAAGCTGGAGCCATTTCAGCGCGCCATTAACGACTTACGGGGCGACGTCTGGATTACCGGTATTCGTCAGCAGGAAACGGCCTTTCGCCAAAATCTCGATATACTCAGCATCGACAATCGAGGCTTGCTGCGGGTTGCGCCCATTTTCTACTGGACGGAAGAACAGCTCGAACACTATGTTCAGGAACACAATCTACCCAGTTGCAGGCACTACTTTGACCCCACCAAGGTTTTGGATGGCCGCGAGTGTGGATTGCACACTTCCGCTTGAACAAGACTCTCAGATATGGGCGTCCGACGGCGACTAATAAAGGGGGACAGTCTCGGCGCTGCTGCATGGCAATGAAAATCAGTCGATCTGAACTTTTTTTCGCAGCGCCTTGGTCTGGCCTTTTTTGACCTTGGTATCCACCCTTTTCATCCGCGAAGATTTGCTGGGCTTGGTGGCTCTGCGCACCTTGGGTTCTGAATAAACACTGAGGATAACCTCTCGCAGCCTGTCGAGAGCATCGGCGAGGTTTTTCTCCCGGGTGCGAAAGCGTTGCGCTTTGATAACAAGCACTCCATCAGAGGAAATGCGCTTGTCGCTGAGGGCGAGAAGTCGCTCCTTAATCCGCTCTGGAAGAGATGACGCGGGAATATCAAAACGCAGATGCACCGCAGAGGATACCTTGTTGACATTCTGCCCGCCCGCTCCCTGGGCGCGAATGGCGGAAAGGTCAACCTCAGCATCAGGAATTGTGATTTCTGCATTGATGTGAAGGGGAAATGGCGGCGTCACCACGGGGGATTAACCACCAGTGGCATTCATAAAGCGAACAATATCGACGCGCTCGGCATCAAAATAGTGCTTTTCCGGCTTGTGGGCTATAGCTTTGACGATGGCGTCCTTGAGCCTGTCCATTTCCCCAGGATAGCGACGCACCACGGCCTTCAGGTCGACGGCGTTTTCGTTGCCGAGACACAGCAACAGCTTGCCCTCAACCGTCAGGCGCACCCGGTTACAGCTCCCGCAGAAGTTGTTGGACATGGGAGAAATAAACCCGATTTTTGAACCTGTGCCGGAAACCCGAAAATAGCGGGAGGGTCCGCCGGTGGTTTCGGTACTGGAAGTGAGAGTGTAGATTCCTGCGAGTTTTTCGCGAATACTATCGCTGAAAATCTGGGTGTCGCTGCGTCTGTGGGAGTCAATATTTCCCAGGGGCATCTCTTCGATAAAGGAAATGTCCATGCCCCGGTCTACTGCAAAACGGGCAAGATCGGCCACCTCGTCGTCATTAACCCCGGCAAGCACCACCGCATTGAGTTTGATTTTTTCAAAACTGGCGCGCTGCGCGGCCTCTATACCGGCAAGCACCTGATGGAGGTCGCCGACACGGGTCATCTCTCGAAAACGCTGCTCATTGAGGCTGTCGATACTGATATTGAGACGGCGAATGCCTGCAGCTTTAAGGGCTTGCGCATACTTGGGCAGCAGCAGGCCGTTGGTGGTCATCACCAGTTCTTTCAGATGCGGCAGCCTGCCCAGGCTTTCGATCAGCTCCAGGGCGCCGTTTCTGGTTAGTGGCTCGCCGCCGGTAAGGCGTATTTTACTGACGCCAAGTTCGCTGAAAGCAGTGGCAAGGGTTGTCATTTCTTCGAGAGTGAGAATTTGTTCTTTGGGAAGAAAGGTCATCTCTTCGGCCATACAGTAGGTACAGCGAAGATTGCAGCGATCTGTCACTGATAGTCGCAAATAATTGATTTCCCGGCCAAAAGGATCGATCAACCGGTTCCTGATCTGCTCGCCTTTCGCCCGTTCACTTGTGTTTGGTGCCTGGGGATTCATCGTGTTATTCAAGTGCCACCAGCCCTAATGGGGTGAATTATCAATAACCAAGACTAACACTGTACGCGGGTGAAATTCCACCGTTTTCAATACTCGGGGCGGCGTCTACCACATAAGATCATCGGGAATCTGGTACTCCGCATAAGGGTCGTCTTCCGCTGCAGTTTCAGCGCTCATCATGTTATGAACAATGATGCGATTTTTGTCTCTCTGCTTGATCTTTTCGGCAACGGCGGCGGGAATAAGTTCATAGCTTTCACCCAGCCTGGCGATAGCGATTTGACCCTTGCCAAGCTGCTTGTGCAAACTTTCCGTGACATAGAGTTTTTTGATCTTTTTATCGTCGCTGAACTGGTAGGCAACATCCCCGTGGTGGCGCTCGATGCGGTTGGTGGCGATCAACTGGGTAATTTGCGCCTGAATTGCTTTTTGCTCAGCAGCAGCCTGTCTCTGCAGATTGATTTCCCGGTCGCGGGCGGCTTTTTCTGCCAGCGCCCGTTTGGCCAGCTCCTTGGTTTCGTCGACAGCGCCACTGCCCCTGGCCTGCTGTTTTGTCTGCTTGTGCTTTTCGTGCTTGATTTGTTTGACTTTTTTGTTGTCAACAACGCCAGCTTTGAGGAGCTGATCCTGCAGGGATGCCATAATAGAACCTTTTCAAAAACTCAAGGCGACTATTATCGGGAATATCCGCTGCAGGTCAAACAGGGAATCCATCGAGCCTTTTACAGCAGACAGGCGGCGATGAAATCGCCGAAGCCAGAATTGCCAGAATAGTCAGGCCGCACAGATGGCATTGCCGTGGTCGTGGACTTCCACCAGGTTGCGGTGAAGGCTTTTCACAGCGTTGTCGTAATCGTTTTCATCGACCACAAACTGCATATCCACCTGGCGCATGGATTGATGCATGGCCAGCACCGAAATACCCGCCTCGGCCAAAGCGCCAACCGCCTTGGACAGTATTCCCGGAACCTTCATATCGCTGCCAATGGCGGAGACAATCGCCACCTTACGCACCTCTATGCGGCTATCGGGATGAGCCTCCTCAATAACAGCACAGATTCTTTTTGCGGTTTTGAGGTTGGTCGCCAGATAGTGAGAAATACTGTTCGCGGTAATGTCCTTGGTGATAATTTGCGCTTTAAAGCGCGCGATGGCTTGAAGAATATCCCGGTCATAACGATGGATTTCCCCCATCATGTTTTGTTCCAGGCATTCGATGGCATAAATATTTTTGCGCCCGGCAATAATTTCCACACAGGGAGTATCGCTGATGTATTCACCGGTAACCAGGGTTCCGTTGTGGTCTGGGTCAAAGGTGTTTTTGATGCGCAGGGAAATCCCCTGCTGACGCAACCCCTTGGCCGCCTTGGGATGAATCGCTTCCATACCCAGGTTGGCGAGCTGGTCGGCGACATCGTAATTGGTGCGGCCAATGGGAACCGCATTTTCCTCGCCCACCAGGCGTGGATCGGCGCTGCTGAGGTGAAACTCTTTATGAATGATCGCCTCGCTGGCGTTGGTCAACACCGCAACCCGGCTAAAGGTCATTTCGCTGTAACCCCGCTCAAAGGATGTCATCAAACCCTCAGCGGTGTGGGTATAGCCGGTGACAATGGCGAGTTCCGTACCGAGATCAATGCCTTTAAAGGCAATGTCAATGCGCTCATCCAGGGTCAGGTGTTTATC
>JALOAH010000191.1 GCA_023228865.1 Porticoccaceae bacterium
CTATCAATCTGATGATTTATTATATTATAAATGAAAACAAACCGTGTGTCAGGGTTTTTCAGCTCAAGTTGTTTTTTCAATCGATTGGTTGGCGATCCACCAAATCAACCCGATGAGAAAGACCACCAAAATAATCGCCACAAGAATCGGGATCACCACCGAGAGAACTGAGATCGTGGTGGCAGCCACATCTTCCAGGATGCTGACCGGCACATCTCCGGCCCCGGCTGTGGTCACCGTGGTTATCGGGCGAACCAGCACAGATTTCGCCGCATGCACGCCTCCGGCCACCAGCAGACCTATCGCAATCGAGAGAATCGGGTTAACCTCTGTAATCACATTGGCGCTGGCCGCAAACAGGATTGCCCCGGCAGTCGGGCGAAACAAAGTCTGAATGATATCATTGATATGAT
The DNA here is from genome assembly GCA_023228865.1 of Porticoccaceae bacterium. Next base: position 414 of record JALOAH010000191.1, read on the forward strand.
TCACCGCCGGAATTTTATCAACAAGAAATTCCACCAGTGACAGAACGATCAACAGACCAATAATCCACCAGCTCTCCAACACACGCCAGCTTTCAGAGAGGTTGATCAAATTGGTAAATTTCGCCAGCAGCGAAACCACCAGTAAGGGGATATAAGCATTTAATCCAGCGCTGGCTGATAGCCCAAAAGCTGCAATGACATCCATCTTCACCTGCTTTCATAATTGATAATCGTCAATTATAACGGGAAGTGATTATAAGGTAAAGCCTCCCCAGGTGCCGGTCATTAAAAACCGCACCACGCTGATAGCCCCAATCTGGGTCAACGCGATCACATAACCGCTGACCAGCGGGATTAATAACTCCCTCAAACAGTCAAAGGTGTTTTCGCGTTTGAATATCATCACTAACACCATACTGTACACCATGGTCAACAGCATGATCACACTGCAGGCGCTTAACAAAGCCAGTGGATATAAAACCCACGCAATTTCCAACCACACCAGTCCGGCCAGGGCGCCTGCCAGCACAACCAGAAGCAGCATCTGCTGCCAGGTACTCACTGGCGATTGATCCCGCCACTGCCTGAACATCGTCTGAACAAAGGCAGGCCATAGAAAAGCCGCTAACGCCAACCCCATCCCCATCCCGGTGGCCAGGCGGGTCCAATTCTGGGTTTGATACAGGGACGGCAGAATCGGGGTCAGCATGGTAAAGGAATTAACTCCGTCCAGCACCCAGGCCAGAGCGAACAGGGCAAACAGCAAGCTGGCGCCGATAGACGGCATCTTACCTTTTTTACCCTGAACCGCCTGAAACAGCATACCCAGCAGCGCCCCCAGGAATGTGCCCGAGCAGCGGGCGCACAATGGGAACGACCGTCCATGGATGTGAAAGGAGCGTATATCCATCTGGTGGCAAACCGAATATCCTACAGCCTGGGCTTTACCCAACAGACCGCTGGGCGTCAGCGCCAACCAGGTGCTCGTCAGCGCCACTGCAAAACCGATCAAAATCCAGCGCCAGGGAGAGGACCGGCGTGGGGCTTCAGGGAATTGTTCTTCAGTCACTTTGCTGAATGCTTCCTTCCTTAACCTTCAGGTATGGTCAACTTCTGATGCGCAGTCGCCAGCCATTCGATAATCTCAATGTTCTGCGGGCAGACAGCTTCACACTCTCCACATTCGATGCAGTTATCGGCTCGCTCTTCAGGTTTGGTGAAAAGGTCATAGGCTCTGTAGCCAGAATCCCAGGCATCAAAAGCAACGGCATCGTTGTAGATGCTGAAGACGTGCGGGATATTCACACCACTTGGGCAGGGCAGGCAGTACTCACATTGGGTGCAGGGGATTGGCTTTAATGAAACGTAGGCTTCGCGCGCCTGGCTCACCAAGGCATGGTCTGCATCGGTCAATTTTCCCACCGCTGCATCTGCTGCCAATAGCAGGTTTTCTTCCACATGTTCCATCGCAGACATACCACTCAGCACCAGTGACACCTCGGGCTGATCCCACAGCCAGTTCAACGCCCAGGCCACAGGCGACCAATCCCGCTCGCTCTGCGCCCAGATTTCTGCCACCGGTAAGGGCGGCGGGTTTACAGCAATCTGTCCACCGCGCAGCGGTTCCATCACCACCACCGCCATACCCCGGTCCGCAGCTAACTTTAATCCCTTCATCCCTGCCTGGTGATCGATATCGATATAGTTATATTGGATCTGCGCCATTGCCCAGTTGTCATATCCCATGACAATGTTTTCGAAAACTTCGTATTTATCGTGGAACGAAAAACCAAGATGATGAAACAAGCCCTCAGCCATCTTTTTCTCCGCCCAGGAGAAGACATCCAGCTTTTGATACTTCTCCCATTCACGCGCATTCATCGAATGCAATAAATACACATCCAGGTGGTCAACATCCAGCCGCTCAAGCTGGGCTTCCAGGAAGCGATCAAAATCCGCCGGTGTGTCAATCAGCCAGGAGGGCAGCTTGGTCGCCAAACGAACCCGATCACGGTAACCGTCCTTCAATACCCGACCGAGAAATCGCTCGCTCTGTTCCCGATGATAACCCCAAGCGGTGTCGATATAATTGACGCCGCCGTCGATAGCCCGCCGTATCATCGCTGTGGCCAGCGGCTCATCGATTTTGCCGCTATCACCCTCGAGAATCGGCAAACGCATGGCGCCAAACCCTAAGGCGGAGACATCCCAGCCCAACGAACCAAATTTTCTAAATTGCATAATTGACCTTTCCGTTATGGTTTCTCCAACTCGATTATACCCGAATCAATATCAGCGTTAATAAGACTCCGCACGGAGGACGAACTCCCCTTCAGTTTGATTGACAAACCCGCTTGTTTGTGTAATACTTTCCTTATCGCCAACCGGCACCGTGCAGGTTCTGGTTGAGGATCTGCAATCCCACTAAAGAGGAGGTGGTGTACAATGATAGACAGTAGTTACTTATCAACGGCTGTAGCACCCCTCCTCGATAGTTTTCGATAAGGGTGCTACAGCCCAAAAAAGAAAGCCGCTCGAGGTGCGAGCGGCTTTTGGGTTAACCACCCCAATCAATCCCAGGAGAACAAGACCCCAAATCACAAAAACCCGCTAGGGAGGAAGTGACAGGTTCCTGTAAAGGCTTGTAACAAAGCTCCCTTGGCTTTACAGATCGATTAAAGCTATAATCCCCATACTTAACCTTTAACAATAAGTTGGTGAAAGCTTATCAAAGATGCTGGAAGTAAAAACGCTGGCACAGGTCAACCAGATCATAAGCGACCGTTTTGGTCATTTACGTGCGCCCGGTGAAAATGTACCCCTGGAGGCAGCCTTAAGCAGGAGGCTGTACCAGGATTTATTGGCAAACGAATTCGTTCCGAATTTCAACCGCTCTACCGTGGACGGCTATGCCTTGATCAGCGCCGATGCGTTTGGCAGCTCGGAAAGCATACCGGCGATATTAAATGTTGTTGGGCAATCGGTGATGGGTGAGCACAGCCAATTAACTCTGCGACGGGGCGAATGCGCCTCTGTGCCAACGGGCGGTGAACTGCCGGCTGGTGCAGACGCAATGGTCATGCTCGAACATGCCGAAGATTACGGTGATGGCACCATCGGCGTAATCAAGCCTGTTGCCCCGGGCGCCAACCTGATCTTCAAGGGCGACGACCTCAAACCAGGTCAGGTTGTCTATCAACAGGGAAAGAAAATCGATGTCGCAGATGTTGGCACCCTGGCCGCGCTGGGGTTCACCCGGGTGACCGTATACCGGGCACCGGTAATCGGATTAATTTCTACCGGCGACGAGCTGGTAAAACCCGGCGAACCCATCAGGATGGGACAAATTCGCGATGTGAATGAGCCCCTGCTGCAGGCAGCATTAGAAAAATGCGGTGCACAGGCGCATACCTTTGGTATCTGCAAGG
>JALOAH010000066.1 GCA_023228865.1 Porticoccaceae bacterium
CCAAGGGGGTCGAGAGCCTGTGCCCTGGTATTAATTTTCAAGCCACCTTTGGGTATATACCAAATGCCATTAGCGGAGTAATTTAACGCATAAAAAGGCGCAACTTTTATGCCGCTGAGGTATTTACTCTGCTTTTTAAAGTGAAGATCCTCACCTTTTTCACACATGCTGTTGTATTCGGCCAGGGAGTTTTCGAGAAGTACTTCAGGTATTTTTATTGCCTGCGCCAATTCAGTTATGGATGACGCTTTTGCGGATATTTTTAACTTTGCCTGAGCTTCCTCGGGAAGTTCATCCATGATGGCTTGGTCAACGATGACCCAGCTATCAGGATAATTTCTGGTTGTCAGACAGCCGACAGGATCGCCGTACTGATCTTCCCCCGCGTAGCGCTGCCCCTTGTTATTCACCAGCACACCTTTGACAAGGCTTTCGTGGGGGTAATACACCGGCAGATAGGCAATACTTTCCCCCATCAGCCGCACATCGACGCCCACGGACTGCCCCATCTTGATACCGCTGCCATCGTCACCGGCAGAGCCGATAAAAACGCCGCAACGGAGATAGGCCGGACAGTGCTGGGCAATCATTTCCTTGTTGGTACCAAAGCCGCCGGTTGTCAGCACCACGGCGCGGCGCGCCTTGATAAATTGTTGCTCTCCTTTGACATTGATGGCAACGCCCACCACCCGTCCCTCGGCATTGACAATCAGTTGTTCCGCCATCGCATTGTAAATAAAGGCCGCGCCGGAGGCATTGGCCACTTTTTGGAGCGGACGAATAATGGCGTGACCGGAAAAACCCGGGCTTTCCGCATGATGGCCACGGGGAACAGGAGTGGCTATGGAGCGATAGGGTTCCTGCTCTTCGTTGCCCGAGTAAACGAGACCGTCATCCGTGTGGGGAACAACATGCTTGCCGGGAATAAAGGACTGCTTGAACTTGACACCATTGCTGACCAGAAAATCATAAAGCTCGAGGCTTTTATCACAATAAAGGCCAATGATGTCGGGATTCGCACCATCCCCGACGGCTGCCATGAGGTAGTTGTACATATTGTCTCTGGTATCGTCAAAGCCCAGCGCCTTTTGCAACGGTGTCCCACCGCCCATATAAATAATGCCGCCGCTGTTTTGGATGGCGCCACCGCCAGCTTTCATTCTTTCAATAACAATGACCTCAGCGCCAGCGGCTCGGGCTTCCAGGGTGGCAGCTGTACCACCTGCGCCGTAGCCGACAACAACAATGTCAGTTTCCTTTGTCCACTTGCCCGGCATGTCATCTTCTGCAATGGCTTGACCGGATTTTAACAGGCTGGTCATGGAAAGCGCGGCGCCACCGGCCAACATGCCCTTAAGAAATTTTCTGCGTGTTGGTTCATTCGTATTTGTCATTTCTCGCCCCAGGATTTTTAGTCAGACTGCTATTTAATTAAGGTTTTTGTTGGTAACTTTTGATCATTTATTTGCCAAGATTTCTACTGGGCGGGGGAATGATAGGCTCATAGGCGCCCGCCATGACAAAGGCGCTTCTGTAGGCGTAATCGCCAAACAGGCGGCAGAGTGCCGCAACTGCCAACAATATCGTCACCAAACTCTGCCCCAATTGGGCGACTGCCAACCAGCCAAGAAACGCCAACGCCAGTGGCACAAGGATGCCGAGGCCGCCAGCACCCCAGATCAGCCGGGTGCGCAATTTTCCGCGCAGAAGACGCTCAAGGGAGGCCTCGATGCCAGCACTGCGGGGAATCCTGACAAGGTGGAGAACGGCAATCGCCGCAGACAATAACAGGCAGAAAACAGTGGCAGGTTGCAACCAGGACATGATGTCTTGATTTAATCCGGCAAATTGACCGTAGCACCAGAACACTATCAGCGCGCTCGCCGCTGAATGGGCGGAAAAGCCAACGGGTAAATAATAGCTTCGCCACAGGGTAACGGCCTTCATGGATCGCAGCATCATTCCCGCATAGATAATTACCAATGGTGCAAAAATGAATGCCAGGATCGTCAGCGGTTTTTCCAGCCATGCAAACATGGCAATCTGAGATGCGAGCAAGGCTGAAACCGAAAACGCCATAAAAAGACTGATAAACAACGAGCCCCTGGAAACCCAGGATGTTCTGAATTTGGTAATCGCTCGCCAGGCTAAATGGGCACGGCTGCCGAGGTGAGCCACCAGCGCCACCACCGCAATGGCGACAAAAACAACGCCGAGCAGCATTGCCAGAGGCTGGTTGGTTAAAACGCCGAGTATATAAAGTCCGGCGCCTACCCCCTCGCCAAAAAAACTTAGCACTTCAAGAAAACCCATATGCTCAACAAAGCGGGTTCTCGATGTTGCAAATTCTGGAACCATTGCCCCCATGGATTGATGGGGAACCGCTACACTGGAAAAACTCATGGTATCGCTCCTGTTATGGTTTCTGCGATGAAGGCATTCAGGGTTTAAGGTAATGAACACAGGGCTTGGTGCCCGCCTCGGGCAATAGGGTGTAGGATTCCCGCTCCGCCAGCAGGCGGCTGACATTGCTTTCGGGATCCGACAAATCACCAAAATGCCTGGCGATAGGCGGACAGGTGCTGACACAGGCAGGTTCAAGCCCTTGATCGATGCGATCCATGCAAAAGTCGCATTTGATCACTGTGCTTTCAGTCCAGCGTTTATATTTGGTTTCCTCATATTTTGTTAATTCTGGCTGATCGTTGAAATAACCTTCTTCAAGCAATCCAGGTTTCACATAGTGTCGATGCCCATAGGGACAGGACACATCGCAACTGCGGCAACCAATACAGATATCGCTGTTAACCGCAACAATGCCGTCTTCGCGCTGAAAACTGGCGCCAGTGGGGCAAACTTCGACACAGGGAGCGTCTTCACAATGATTGCAAAGTACCGGCAAAAACTCTCGCCGCGCATTGGGATATTCGCCCACTTCCCGCTCATGAACCTGGGCGAAAAAAATATCCGGCGGTGTGCCGTTGGACGATTTACAGGCAATAGTGCAGGCTTGGCAGCCCACACAGGTTTTTAAATCAATGACCATTCCCAACCGTGCCATCACTTGTCCTCTTATCTGATTTTATTGAACTGCAGTTAACCTTAGGTATTTAGCCAATACGGCTGACTTTTAATTTTGGACTCGCATCGAAAGCACCGCTCATGACATCGAGATTTTTCATTTCGTAATCGAACAGTGTTCCGGGGTGCGCGCCAATTTTCCTTTTGTCTGGCCTCGGCGGCAGAATTTTTGCCCAACCACCGGCGGAGTGATCCATGCCGATACACTCAGGATGAATGCATTCACTGAGTTTGGCGGTGCCTTCAACAAAACGGCCATTGACGTTTTCGAGACGAATACGATCACCATCCTCTATACCTTTTTCCTGGGCATACTTGCGATTAAGAACGATTTTTCCCGTATAGGGATGGTATTGACGCAACTCTCCAAGCCAGGGATTAAAATTGGAAAATGAGCCGGTCAGAAATGGCCATTTGAATGTCACTGCGTAAAGATCGAAATTTTCGACATGGGTTTTATACCCGGGCCCCGGTATCCAGTCTGGCAAAGCTTTATAGCGGGAGACATCCCACTCAATACCCATGGCATCGGTTACTGCTTTGACCTGCTTGCCGGCGTCGAGAATATACTCGTAATAAATGGGAATGCGGCTGGTATAAAAAGCTCTGGGATAACGCTCTTTCGCGCTTTTTTTCCAGCTGATGCGGCCAATTTTGGCGACATCTTCCAAGGTCATTTCTCCCCCGGTCATGGCGCCAATCCAACGCTCGGTTATTTCCTTGTAGCTGTATTTTTTGACGGTATCCATGGTGAAATTTTTATCCAGCTCCATCAAATAATTCACCATCTGATTAAAGCCTGGCAGCAATCCTGATTGCTCCGCCACATCCATCCAGATATCGACAAAATGTTGATAGGGTGTGTCAAAAACCGGTTGGCGCAGGTTGATACAGTATTCACCGGTGGCCGTCGAACCCATGGTATCGGGAATGTTGTTGGCGCCCATATCGAGGCGTTCGAGTTGCGTCTGGGTGGGAATAATGATGTCGGCAAATTCAGCGGTTTCATCAATATGGGGGACAATCGAGAGCTGAAAGCCAAATTTTTTGTGGTATTCGCCCTGGGTTTTCGGATTACCTTCGTTCATCACATCATTGGAGACAATCTGAACGTAAACCATGGGGTTATGGGGAAATTTATTATTGAATTTTTCCGGATGAAGGACATTATATTTAGCCAGCAGACCACCCATATAAATACCGGTTTGCGCCAGAATATCCGCTCCCATGCTGCTCGGCTCTTTGACCTCGCGGGGAGGAAAGGGCGCCGGAAAGGTATCCGCATAAGTTGAAATTCTATTCGGCGCGAGAATGCCGTCCTGCTCGCGCAGACCTGAACCTCTACCCAGCCAGGTGCTGTTTTCTGAATACAGAGGGTGATGAACAAACACGGAATCAGCGGAGAGGCCGCCGGGAACATCCACAGCGCCAACAATGGTGTTGAGCATGGCGATGGCCAGCCCCTGCTCGTGGCCGCCAGCGTGCTGACTGAGCCCCTTATACCAATGGGCGCAGGCGGGGCGCAGGGGCAGAATTTCCCCTTCGTATTCCACCGTACTGCCAATGGCTGCAGCAGTGCCAAACTCATGGGCAATGCGGCGAATGGTGTCTTCAGGAATGGTGGTAATTTCCGCAGCCCACTGCGTAGTAAATTGCTTCAGGTGTTCTTTCAATACGGCAAATGCGGGCGTACAGGGTTGTCCCTGAACCTCGTAGTCACCCACCATAGCCCCATCGGTCAATGTGGGATCGTCATAGCATTTGGCGCACTGGCCAACAGCATCCCAGAGCATGGGCTTGTTGGTATCCACATCGCGGACATAGTGGCCATCTTCCTTGCGAATCAGGTAGGGACCGTTACTGAGATTTTTAAGAAACTCATGGTCGTAAAGACCGAACTCATTTACCATCAGATTGATCATCGCCAGCAATAAAGCGCCATCGGTTCCCGGACGAATCGGCACCCATTCATCGGCCACGGCGGCGCTGTTGGAGCACCAGGGGTCGACAACAACCACTTTCATACCGCGCTTGCGCGCCTCCGACATTTCCAGGGTCGCCGTTACCGCTGCCCAGTTGGACATGGCGCCCTTGTTGGAGCCCATCAGCAGCACATAGTTACAATGATGAAAGTCCGGTCCCGCATGAAAGCCGCCGTGCACCTGCTGTAAAAACGGGTGAACGTTATTGCCGCAAAAGGTTTTTCCTGCGGTATTCAAATTCTCGCTACCGAAAGAACCCAGCATCGCACTCGGAAACCAGGGCAGTGTGGTGAAATCGGAACAACCCAACACCAAACCCTTTGGGTCTATTTCATGGCATTCGCGAATTTTTTCCGCCGCGATGCGAATGGCTTCCTCGTAACTGATTTCCTGCCAACGGGGGTCGACCCCTACGCCCTTTTCGGGGTTGGTGCGCCTTAGCGGCTTGGTGACGCGCGTGGAACTGTAGGACATCATGATCTGGGCGTGACCCTTGGCACAGAGCCTGCCCTGACTAAAGGGACAATCGGGGTCGCCACGGACTTCCGTAACAATGCCATTGACCCTGTGGGCGAGCATGCCGCAGGTGGCTGCGGGACAACCGTAGCAGGTGGTTTTTAGCCACTGGTCTTCAGCGACTGCCCGGGTTACTGTTTGGGATTGAACCACTTCTCTAGTCATACCCACCTCCTACACCTCCTAATAGTTTTAAGCATTATTGCTAAAGGCGAAGCCATCATCGGAACTATCAACCCCGGATACTTACAACTCCGGGCACTAACCTTCGAATTACTCGACACAATGATTTTATGTGCTGCCAGCCACCACTAATGATACATTTGTCATTATTTGGAGGATTAAAAACATAGAGACACCCTCTTGTCAAGGCGGACGCATCAGCGACCAACAAAATCCGGTCTTACATGATCTAAATCAATTTATCGCAATACCAGCAAATTAACTTTAGTCAATGAACTCCAAAAATCACAACTTTTTTTGTGACAACCTAATAGGTAGCAACCAATAGATAGACTGACAAACTGCAACCCAATACAATGAGCAGGCAAAGCCATTGACATCAAAAACAAACCTAGCCACAGACTATTTGCGATCAAAAACTCAATGACAAACCAGAAAAGAGCACGAGCCCAGCGCCTGGCTCCTGAAGAAAGAAAGCGCCAGCTAACCCGTTGTGCCATTAAAGCATTCGCCACTTATGGTATTGGCCGGGCAAACCACGCCCAGGTCGCCAGCCTCGCCAAAGTAGCCGTACCCACCGTGTTCTTATACTTTCCAACCAGAGAAAGCCTGGTTGATGCGGTATTAAACGAAGTCGAAACTTTGTTACTGGAAATCATTCGCGCAGAAGCACTCAAAAAAGATCTTACTGCTTTTGAAAAATTGTTGAATCTACTATCCCGTTATGTAGATGCTATGGATAGTGATCCAGACCTCGTTAAAGTGTTTCTCGACTGGACAACCTCCTTTGAAGAATACCTATCAACCCACATGCAGTCATACCTTAAGAAATTGGTGGCCGCCCTATCAGGCATCATTGACGACGGTAAAAAAAATAAGGAATTCGACCCTGTTGTAAGCCCCTTAGACGCCTCGCTGATGATCTATAGTTCTGCCAACATGCTCGCTCAAATCAAATTTTTCTATAGCGACGTAGATATCAAGCACTACCTTATCAGCCTCATTTCAGCTGTACTCCATATTGATCAAAACAAAGCGCATAAAAAAGGTAACCCGGCGCCCTCGAAAAAGTAAAGGCGCTGATCAAAGCAATCAACGCGCAGCTTTGACGTCGCAAAAAATCCTCGCCATCCACCCTGGCAGCCCTCGGCTCTCTAATCATTTTTATTTCGCTGCCTGTATTTTAAATCTACAAACCACCCCCTACCGCTCAAGCAGCAGATTTACTCAAAAAAACAACAACTGCAAACACGGCCTGAGTACTTTTTCTAGCCGTTGCCGACGATGGTAAATTATATTCAATACGTGCAAAAACAAAAAACATACCATCCTTGATACACCTTAAAAATAGGTAAAAATAAATAATTATTTGTTTAAATATCATTGTGTTAAATGATAAATTTTTATATTAGCTCGTCCCATAACAGGGTTTATTTTAATGAATCAAGATCAATTAAAATCTATATTTTAACTTTTTTGACCAATTCCAGATTGACAACACCCCATACCCATGATTCTATTTATCGCAATGACAATATGATCATTAGTTGCTCATAACAATTTAGATAGGTCGTTGACTTTCCGTGCACAGCCCGGATTTCTCCATGTTATAAGTTTAATAATCAATTAATAATGGGTGGTTACAAATGATTAATATCTGTTCCAAACGCTTTACATCAACTCACATTTCCGTTATCGCAATGACATCCGCATTATGTTCCTCTATCGCTCTTGCTCAGGGGTCGGAAAACCGTTTGGATGAAATTGTCGTAACTGCAACGAAACGCGACCAAACACTACAGGATGTGCCATCGTCTGTATCCGTAATAACCAGTGCCGAGATCCAAGCCGCAGGCATTAAACGACCCCATGATTTCCTGGCCAGTGTTCCCAATGTCACTTTTTATGAAGACAATGCCGGCGAGGTGACTATTAATATACGTGGGCAAACCGGGGTGCGCAGTGGCGACCCCAATGTGGCCATTGTTGTTGATGGCGTACCCATGGTCTCCCTTAAGGCATTTAACCAGGATCTGGTGGATATAGAACAAATAGAAGTGCTTAAAGGTCCCCAGAGCGCGGTGTATGGACGCAATGCCGCTGCCGGTGCTGTTGTTATCACCACCAAAGATCCAAGCGATATCACCGAAGGTTCCATTAACGCCACAGTTGGCAACTGGAGTTCCTGGCAGGTTTCCGGCAATGTCAGTGGCCCCATCACCGATACACTCAAATACGCTCTTGCCATTTCCAAGCGCGATCGGTAGCCAGCAACGATTCATTGCAACGGTGCCACCCGGAACGCCCGTCTATTTGAAAGATACTTACGAAGAAGAAGAGTCTGAATCCTACGAATTGGGCATGAAAGGGACGTTCTTTGATGGCACCTTGCGAATCAATGCGGGTTTTTTCTATACCACTGTCGATGGTGCACAGCAGTTTGAATTCTTCCCGCTCTCCGGCGACCAGACGGTGACCTCTGCAGACGAGGTTGAACTGAAAGGCTTCGATGTTGACTTCCAGGCTATTCTGCCTGGGGAAATCGAGCTGTTCGGTGGCTACGGATATGTGGATGGTGAAGTTACCGAATTCTCCGCGAACCCGGCTTTCGAGGGAAACACATCACCTCTAACCATGGAATATACAGCGAATCTTGGCGCCACTCGAGATTTCCTTATCAGCGATGCGCTGACTGTTACACCAAGAATAGAAGTCCTGGCCTATGGCCCAACCTTCTGGGATTTCGCCAATACCCAGGGCACGGAACGAGATTCATATGAGCTATTGAATGCCCGTCTGACTTTCTCGAGTGACAGCTGGTCGATTTCTGCCTGGGGCAAGAACCTCACAGATGAAGATTATTTTCAGGAGTATGTACCTCTTGCCGGCATCATTGCCGTAGCTTTTCGTGCCCCGACGCGCAGTTATGGTGTTGATTTTACTTATAACTTTTAACCGCTGTTTAACTGAACTCTTTATGGGGTTTCCATTTCGGCGGAAATCCCATTAATGAGAATTCCGCTGGAGATTAACAAGGACCTTTTTATGACCAACAAAATTGATCCGATGTCACTATCAAGACGAAAACTGTTACTAGGCGCCGGCGCGGTCGGCGCCACCAGCGTACTCGGGCTTGGATCAAAGGCATTCGCTGCAGACGAGCCCGTCCACTGGGATCACCAGGCAGATATCCTCTGTATCGGCTCTGGAGCTGCGGCCGGAACAGCCGCCGCCATCGCTGCATCCAGGGGTGCAAGTGTCATTGTGGTGGAAAAAATGCCCATCCCCGGAGGAACCACAGCGAAATCCGGCGGCGTTGCCTGGATCCCCAACCACCATATCCTTAGAAATAACGGAATTACAGATAATCGCGACGATTGCCTGCGCTATATGGCGCGCTTTGCCTACCCAAACCGATACGACCGCGACAGCGAAACGCTGGGACTTGATAGAAACACCTTTGATTTACTGGCAGCCTTTTACGACAACGGCGCCAAAATGGTCGAAGCAATGGAAAAAATCGGCGCGCTCACTTTCAAACAGTTCAAGATGTGGGGAGCAGATACAGAGGCTCCAGATTACGCCGATCACCTCCCTGAAAACAAAGCCAATAATGTTCGCGCCCTTGAGGTTGCGGCAGGAAGTTACTCCGGTGGCGGCGGTTTTTCCGGGGGTAGAGATATGGTCTACCAAATTGAACAATGGCTGAATAAGCACAATGTGCCCATTCTTTTCGAACACAAGGTTATCGGACTTATCAAGGACAACGACCGCGTCATAGGCGTGCAAGTTAAAAATAACGACCAGCTACTCCACATTAAAGCCCATAAAGCGGTCATTTTTGGCACTGGCGGCTATTCTCACAACCCGGCGTTTATTGATTTACATCAGCCTGCGCTCTATGGCTCCTGCGCTGCGGGCTCTGCCACGGGGGATTTTATTGCCATCGCCCAGGAGGCTGGAGCCCAAATGGGTGATTTAACAACCGCGTGGCGTACACCAGTGGTTTTTGAACAGGTCATGGAAAACAGGGAAGTCCCTCTTGGTGTTTATTTCACCCCGGGAGACTCCATGATTCATGTCAACAAATATGGCAAGCGCATATTTAATGAAAAGCGCAATTATAATGATCGCACGCGGACACATTTTGTTTTTGATCCAGTGAATGCTGAATACCCGAACATGTTGATGTTTATGATTTTCGATGAGCGGACACTGAATCGCTATTCAGGAGCTTATCCGCTGGCGGCGGACAAACGCCAAACTCCATGGCTTATCGAAGGTGCGGACATTGCCGAGCTCAGTAAAAATATTGAGGAACGCCTGAAAAAATGGCAGCACCGCATCGGCAGCTACAGGCTGGATGAGGCATTTGCCAAAAATCTCGACGCCAGTATTGAACGGTTTAATCATTTTGCGGAAACAGGCCGTGACGATGATTTCGATCGCGGACGACACCAATACGATAGAGCCTGGATGAAACTATTTTCTCAGGTTAATCCTGAAACCACATACCCTGAAAATGACAAGCCAAACAGCACTATGTACCCTCTGGATCGCTCAGGGAGATTATACGGGGTGATTCTGGCGCCGGGCTCACTGGATACCAGCGGCGGCCCTGCTATCAACGCCAACAGTCAGGTACTTTCTGCTTCAGGAGCACCCATTACCGGTCTCTATGGTGCGGGCAATTGTGTCGCCAGCGCCACCGGTCCGGCCTATATGGGCGCGGGGGGAACTATTGGCCCGGCGATGACATTTGGCTATATAGCTGCGCTTCACGGGTTGGGGCATTCGCTGTGAAATATCTCAGCTTGATTCCATTAATCTGTTGCACGGGTTTCGCCCCGGGACTCCTTGCGGATAGCAATATCAGTTTTACTCGAGATCTGGTTCCTGTTTTTCGAACACATTGCGCTATCTGCCATATGAGCGATGAGTCGCCGGGAGGAATGAAACTGTATCCCAGTGCGGCCTACGCCAGTATCGTCAATACCCCGTCACAACACAGCCCCCTGGTGCGCGTAAAACCCGGTGATCCTGAATCCAGCTATTTTCTCCACAAACTGCAGGGAACCCACCTTGATGTTGGCGGAGCGGGGGCACAGATGCCTTTTGGACAACCACCTCTTGACGCTGATGTTGTCGACATGATTCGGCAATGGATTAGTGAAGGGGCTGTTAACAATTAATAAACTGCTGAACAAGGGTCGCTGGGATCCGCAAAAGCTTCCTCAGGGGTGAATGGCACTGACTTAGCGCCAAATCATCTTTCCCGCACAGGCGTGAATCCAAGAGTCTCGACACCCTAAAAAAACTGAATTCCCGCCTGCGCGCACTGCTGTCCGGAATATTTGACGCCGTCATTCCTGCGTAGGCAGGAATCCTTAATGGCGACCAGCGGAACACCAAAACCAATGTGCGCAATAGCCTATAAAGCTGTAAATCAGCTGGTTGTTCAATAGCATCGCATAAGAAACAACACTGAAAACCTTCCTAGGTTCCTGCCTACGCAGGAACGACGGCTGTCGTTTAAATCTTAAGGAAACTCTGATGAATGTCATTCCCGCGCCGGCGGGAATCTATAATCCCTTGATTTTTCTGGACTCCCGCCGACGCGGGAGTGACGAAAACAGAATTAATCAGAGCTTCCTTAATGTGCCGAGCATGACTCAAACTCCTTTATATTTCAGGATTAAGGCAAACAGCCTATATTTATTCCGGACAGCAGTGCGCCTGCGCGGGAATCAGGCTTAAGTCAGTGCCATTTCCCTTTTCCCTCTGGGGTAAAGAAGTGCCGGCAGGCTTTATCGCAAGGCGCCTGTCAACAATCCAACTGAAAAGACAGCCCTTCCTGCATGGCAATCAGTCGGGAATCCTCGAGAGCTGTTGTGCGCAAATAAACAATGCGCTGATAATCGGCACTGGTTGCCATCTGGACAAAAATACGGGGGCTGCTGTATTCGACAATGATAATATCGTGCCAGCGTTCATCCTTGGGTGACACCACATTGGCCACAGCCTGACCGGCAAAGCGAATGTGGCCACCAATGTCCAATACCAGAGGTGTGGCCAAAGCGGCGTAGCGTTGGTAGGCTTCCCGCCCGCTACAGGGCTGGTCGCTATACCCCAGAGGAAAATCCGCCTGTTCGCGGTAGCGCAGCAAATTAAGCATCATCACCGGCTTGTCTGAAGACAGCTTTGCCACTTCTGCTAGATCCAGTTTAACGGTTCCCATAAGTCCAGCTCCTCAATAGGGTCAGCTGTCATTAACGCTGGTTTCAATCAGCGGCCAATCAATCAGACAACGATCACATTTTTCATTAAACCCTCCCAGGGAAACAGGGTCATGCCCTGTTCGTTGCGATCGTAGCCTTCGTTGACAGAGGCGCGTTTTTCGTAGGCACGCCGCACCGCGGGGCGTTCGCTTATGGAATCGCGCCAACGACTGACATTGGGGTAGGACGCGGCGCCCTCTTCCGGTTCCAGATAAGCAATCCAGGGGAAGCAGGCAATATCGGCAATGGAATAACTCTGCGCCAGATAATCCCTGTCCTGCAAGCGTTTTTCCATCACCTGCCAAAGGGCGCTGAACATATGAAAATAGCGGTTATAGGCGTAGGTATTATCGGTGTTCGGCGCGATAAGCGGGGCAAACTTGAAAAAATGCCAGGTCTGGCCGCCGATGGGGCCGAGACCACCCACCTGCCAAAACAGCCACTGCATCACTTCCATGCGACTGCGCATATCAGTGGGCAGCAGGGTTGCCGATTTTTCCGCAAGGTACTGAAGAATGGCGCCGGACTCAAAAACCACCATGGCTTCACCACCATCGGCGGGAGAGTTATCACGAATTACCGGCAATTTACCGGTGACGGCACCGGCAACCAATTCCGGTTTGAGGTGATCCCCTTTGCTCAAATCCACCGGCAGCAATTGGTAGGGAAAACCGGTTTCTTCAAGGGCAATCAGAATTTTGGTGACATTGGGGCTGTTAACATAAAAAAGGTCAATCATGGCGCTCCGGTGAATCTGGTTATTATTGACAGCATTTTTGCTGCAACGACAACTGTCATTATTGCCGCTGACCCGCAAAACCATTACAGGGAAATAATAGTGATTGTCACTGCCACATGCAATCGGATAACATGAATAAGCTACTGTTTTTAATATATAAATTTAAATATAGGGCGCATAGAAAAAGATTATGGCCTACACACATCATAAGCTGCGGCAACCTCTGCGCAGAAGGAAAAACCATGTCGAATTATGACACCACCCTGAAAATGCTTGCCTCCTGGAAAACCTTGAATGTTGATGCCATTCTCGATTTTTTTACCGACGACGCCATTTACATCAACATCCCCATGGAACCCGCCAACAGGGGCAAGGATGAAATTCGCACGTTTCTCAACTGGTTTGTCGGTGCCGTTCGCGAGCTGGAATTTATTGTCCACCATCAGGTCGAAGGCGCCAACGGCATTGTCATGAATGAACGCACTGACCACATCGACTTCCACGGCAAACTCCTGGAATTACCGGTTATGGGCGTTTTTGAATTCAGAGACGGCAAAATTTGCGCCTGGCGGGATTATTTTGATCTCGGCGCACTTGAAAAACTCGGCATCACCGCTGCTCTCGAATAAGCGCAAGCTGAAAGCTGAAAAAAGCCCATGGCAGACATCGGCTAGCAACAGCTTCTCACCGCAGTGGTGGCAAAATACCCTGCCGAGCTTTTATACAGGTTCCAAACTTTAATCGCGGAGGGTGCTAGTGGAATATTCAGGTTATAGGAAAATTTGCAAGCTATTCTCATCAAGAACGTTGGCCACGAGAACAGTGGCTATTTGTCGGAGTATCTGGGTTTGCGGCCATCGAGAAATGCCTGAACGCCCTCTCCCGCGTCTTTGCCGGCCACCAGGTTGGCGGATAGTGCCTGGGCGTCGAGGTAGGCTTCCATCCAGGTTCGACCTTCCAGATTCACTGACGCCTTTTTGCGCGCCTGAATGGCGGGCAAACTTTTTTCCGCGATCTGATTGGCCATATCCCTGGCGGTATCGAGAACTTTAGCCCTGGGAACCACGTAGTTGAGAAAGCCGGTGCTTTCAAGCTCGCGAGCCGAGTATTTACGCCCCGTAAACAACATCTCCCGCACTTTTGCCTCCGGCATTTTGAGCATGGAAAAAAGACCCGCACCGCCACCCACCAGGCCGTAATTGATTTCGGGAACCGCAAACATGGCGTCTTCCGTCGCCACTCTCATATCGCAAAGCCCCGCCCACACCATGCCAATACCGATGGCATGACCGTTGATAGCGGCAATCACTGGTCTGTCGAGGTTATAAAACTTGGGCACTTGTTCGTTGATATACTGGTAGCGCTCTTTTCTTTTTGCCGTATCCATGCCGACAAAATCGTTGAGATCAGCGCCGCCACACCAGGCGCGGGCATCATCGGGGGCTGTCAAAATAACCACACGAATACGCTTATCTGTGGCGATAAAATCGGCAAGTTCACCAATATTTTCATACACGGACAGGGAAACCGCATTTACCGGTGGCCGTGAAAAAATCACCTCCGCGACACCATTATCCGCAACAGTCACCGTAAAAGAGCCAATGATTTTTTCCATCTAGAGATTCCAGAAACAACAAGAATTACCAATACGGGCAAACGCAACCACCCTGGGGAAAGCAGGACAGGTTTCAGATCAGCAGTGACGCCTGCGCACTGGCTCAAAAATTTCACCCCAAAGCCCCGATTGCAGACGCCTATTTGCCCCGTGGGGAAGCGCTAATCGACTTCTATACTAAGGTCAGCCTGTGCAGGGAACAACTAGGATTTTATTATGGCCGCGTCAGCGGACAGCAAGGCAGCCAAAAACCTTAGGGATCAATTTTGGTCATTTTCGAGCCTTCAAAGGTCAGGTTATACATCAGCCCCTTATTGGAAAAAATAAAACCGATAATGGGTTTTTGCAGGGTATTGCTGTCAATGGCGCCACCGGCACCCAATGTTGCCACCGCCACACTGCCATCCACACCCACTTCCCAGCCATCGGTATTGCGAAAGCTTTCCAGGGCGCTGTCGGTCATAAAAAGAATCAACTGGGATTTGCGCTGGGCGCCAATTTGAAGACCGATGGATGCGGCGGCGGTGCTGTAATAGCCTGCGGTTTGTCCACCAACAATGAGTTTGCCCTCGCCGTATTCACCCCCGACACCAAAACCGGCCTTGACCACGCGGGGAAAGATCAGTATTCCCTTTGCCCGCTGGGCGAGATCCTTGCCGGCAGGGCTTTGTTTGTAGAATTCAGCCAGAGCCTCGCCAGCATAGGCATCGATTTCATCTTTGGTGGCAGCATTGGCGGAGACTGTGCCGAGCCCGAGAAAAACACTCAACAACAACGATAGTAAAACATTCATATTGAACTCCTTTTGTTTTAGGATAGGCCAATTAGACCCAAATTGCGCCGGCGGATTTCTTGGACAATAGCCGTTTGACAAGGAAACAGGCCGATTATCCACAATGTAGTTGATCTATCTCTTCGACAGTGTCAATACTTGCAGCGTTAAATAGAAATTTCCACAAGGACTAAGCGGAAAAGCCAGCAGACCGGTGATTGAACGCCCCAGTCTCCGGAATTGGGATTCACCAGCTTCGCCTTTGACTCAGGCCCATTGCAAGTGGAAATATGATCATAGACGTTCAGACCCTGCTTTTCACGGTAACGACCATTAGCGCCGTTATTACCATTGCCGTCGCCTATATCGCCTTTCCCAACAAGCAAAGTGGCCTCTCTCTCTGGGCGCTGGCTTTAGCTCTGCACACACTCAGCTTTCTGCTTTTCAGTTTGCGGGATAGCATCTCTTATTTTCTCACGGTTGTCGGCGCGAACATTCTTCTGTCAACGTCCCTGGCTATTTTCACTAAAGGTCTATTTCAGTTTCAGCAGCGCCCACCGCCACCACGGCTGCTTATCTGGTTTCCTGTCATTCTAACCCTCTTGATTACCCTCTATGTGCGGGAAAATCTCCAGAATCGAATCATCTTCAGTGGTATTGCCTTCTGCTTTCAGGGTCTGTTTCTCCTGGTTGTCATCTTGCAAAAGCACAGAGTCACTCCCGGTCACGGCCAATATCTGCTCGCAGCCGGCTTTGTCGCCATGACCGCAATTTTTGCCCTTCGCATGGTTGGTGCAGTTCTTGGCGAAATGGAAATCACCTCATTTCTCGAGATGACGTCCCTGACGGGATCCAGCCCCGTGCAAATCCTTTCGTTATTGGGAACACAGGTGGCCTTGATCCTTATCGTCATCGGCCTTGTGGTGATGACCAAGGAACAGACAGAAAGTCGCCTCAGGGACAGTCAGGACTTCGCTCAAAGCATCCTCAATTCAATGACCAACGAAATTGCCGTCATCGACCATGAGGGCTGCATCGTTCAGGTTAACGATGCCTGGCGGCAGTTTGCCCTTGACAACGGCGTCGACGCGAAAACACTGCAGCGCAGCACTGATCAAGGCATTAATTACCTCGATACCTGCCAAACAGGTGACAACCCGCCGCCAGAAGCGGAACAGGCTCTTGAGGGTATTCGCGCCGTACTCCAGGGGCGTATAACCAATTTTCGCCTTGAGTACGAATGCCACAGCCCGGAGAAAAAGCGCTGGTTTTTAATGACAGCCACCCCCATCGAGACCAAACCCAGGGGCGCCGTGATTGTCCATACCAATATCAGCGAACTCAAACAGGCAGAAGAGCAAATTCACGACATGGCCTACAGCGACACCCTCACCGGGCTGCCCAACCGCAGCCTCCTCAACGATCGGGTGCGCATGGCGCAAAACGAGAGCAAACGCAGTGGCCGCCATTGCGCCCTGATGTTTCTCGACCTGGACAACTTCAAACCCCTTAACGACCATTATGGCCACGCCATTGGCGATCAACTGCTGGTGGAAGTGGCCAAGCGCCTCAACCGCTGCGTGCGCGAGGCGGATACGGTGGCGCGGGTGGGGGGCGACGAGTTTGTGGTTTTGCTCAACAACTTGAATGGCAATCCGCAACTGGCACGGGAAGATGCCCACCAGGTTGCAGAAAAAATCCGCCTCACACTGGCGCAGCCCTATGTGCTTTCTGCCCAGGAGAGCAGTGGTGCAGCCAGCGTTCGCCACCAATGTTCCGCCAGCATTGGAGTGGTTCTGTTTTCCGGACTTGAAAAAAGCCAGGACGAATTACTTATGGCCAGCGATATGGCCATGTACGACGCCAAGCAGAGCGGTCGCAACGCCATTCGTTTTGCCCCTGTTGCCGCAACGGAAGCTTCCCCCCTCGCCTGAGGTTAGTAGCGGCGCTCGGGAGCAACTGCTATTTTTTTGCCACCCCCAGCTGCTCCAGGGTTTGCACCATATCCTCTGCGGAGGTTGCCGGACGCACATCGGTATCAATTTTAAGAATTCGGCCGTCGACACCAATATAAAACGTGTGACGTTTCGCCATTCCCACCACAGGCATCAGCACCCCATAGGCTTTGGCGGTCTCCTTGCTCGGATCGCTGAGAAGGGGAAAATCAGCCCCGGTCTCTTCGGCAAAACCCCGGTTATCCTTGAGGGGGTCGACGCTGGCCATAAAGTAACTGACATCGAAGGCGCGAATTAAATGGCCGTTTTGCGCCAGAGACTTGCACTCAATGGTGCAACCGCTGGTATAGGCCTTGGGAAACCAGGCAATAACCACCGCCTGCTTGCCGCGATAATCCGCCAGGCTGTAGGTGTTGCCATCGCTGGCTTCAAGGGTGAAATCCGGCGCCATATCCCCCACGGACAGGGGCTCCGCCTGTGCCACCAGGCCAACGGCAAGGGCAAGGGCAAAAACAAAGGCCGACATTTTTCTGACTTTTTTCATGGCAAAATCCTCCAAGGCGGTAAAAATGGCTGTTAACTGGCATTGTAAGAACGTCTAAGGTATAACACAAAGCATCGCCACATCGAATAGACCTATGAAATACCCGCTCAGAAAACTCTTTCGCCCCATACTTCAGCCATTTGAAAAGGGGGTTGAGGATTATGATTACAAGCCTCTCAACCGAAAACTCCTGCTGATTTTGGCCATTCTTTTTTGCAGTCTAGCCGCCGCTGTCGCCATTATCGGCGCTGGCGGCAGCGGCGCTGGTTTTGTGTTGCCGGCCATCGTGTTTGGCGGCGTCGGCATCGTTGCCCTGGTGGTCGCCACCCTGGGAACGGATCGGGCAGTGGCAAAAATCTGGCGAAACCGTTAAGGCTTGTAACCAAGGGGCTTCGAGAAAGTTCCGAAATAAAGTTCCGCGAAAACCCTCTCTGCGCCGCCAGCGCAGGGCATAATATTCTTCAACCAAGACAAGCAAAGGCACAACATGGATTTTCAAAGTTCCGGCAGGACAACACTGGCGCTGATTTTCGCGGTAACGGTTGGACTCCTATTCGCCTGCAGCGGTGGCGAGAACAATGTTCAAACCGGCAACAGGGACAAGATTCTCCACTTTGGCAATGGCGCCGAGCCCCAGGAGCTGGATCCCCATATCGTCACCGGAGTGCCCGAGCACAATATTATTGCCGCCCTTCTCGAAGGTCTGGTGTCCAAAGATCCGAAAACCCTTGAACCCACCCCCGCCGTTGCCGAACGCTGGAACATCAGCGAAGACGGTAAAACCTACACTTTTTATTTGCGCAACAACGCCCGCTGGTCCAATGGCGAGCCATTAACGGCAACGGATTTTGTCTGGTCCTGGTGGCGCGCGCTGCAACCGGCGCTGGGCAACCAGTACGCCTATATGCTGTTTGCCGTGGTCAACGCCGAGGCCTATGCCAGTGGTGAAATCGCTGATTTCAGCCAGGTGGGCATCAAGGCGCTCGATGATTACACCCTGGAAATCAGGCTCAACAATCCCACGCCCTACTTCCTCCAGCTGCTGGATCACTACAGCACCTACCCAGTACATCGCGCCACCATCGAAGCCTTTGGCAGCCCGGACGAGCGCGGCACCCAGTGGACTCGCGCCGGCAACTTTGTCGGCAACGGCGCCTTTGTTCTCGACAGCTGGCAGCTTAACAAGGTCATCAAGGTAAGAAAAAATCCCCATTACTGGGACGCGAACAGGGTAAAACTCAACGGCATCGATTTCCGCCCCATTGAGAATGTCTCCACTGAGGAACGCATGTTCCGCGCCGGGCAACTGCATATCACCCAGACCCTGCCCATCGACAAGATTCAATGGTACAAAGAGCACAACCCCGATGTGCTTCAGGTTGCCCCCTACCTGGGCACCTACTACTACCGTTTCAATGTCAATGCCCCTGAGCTCAAAGACCAGCGGGTGCGCAAGGCGCTCAGCCTGGCCATCGACCGCCAGGCCATTGTCGAGCGCATCACCAAGGGGGGCGAGATTCCCGCCACGGTTTTTACGCCGCCAGACACCATGGGCTATACCGCCCAGTCGGATTTGCGCTTTGATCCCGAAGAAGCTCAGCGCCTGCTGGCGGCAGCGGGCTACCCGGAGGGCAAAGGTTTTCCCACCATTGAATTGCTCTACAACACCTCCGAAGGCCACCAGAAAATCGCCGTAGCCATTCAGCAAATGTGGAACCAGCACCTGAACATCAATATTGCCCTCAACAACCAGGACTGGAAGGTCTTCCTCAGCTCGGTCACCATGGGGGAATACAGCATTGCCCGCGCCGGCTGGATTGGCGACTACGTCGACCCCAATACCTTTCTCGACATGTGGGTGACGGGGGGCGGCAATAACCAGACCGGCTGGAGCAATCCCCGCTACGACGACATTGTCCTCAAGCTGGCGCCAGCGGCGGAAACCCAGGAAGAGCGCTACGCCCTGCTGCGGGAGGCGGAAAGCATTTTACTGACGGAATTACCGGTGATTCCCCTTTACATCTACACCAGCAAAAGCCTGATCCAGCCCAGCGTTCACGGCGTGTACGGCAACTTGCTCGATTATATTTCCTACAAGGATGTATGGCTTGAAGACTAGTCTACTTTAAGGCTTGATCATTCTTCGCCAGCAGGGCTGGCTCCTAGAGAAAACCCGACACACCCGTGGGAGCTGGGCATCCCGGCGATAATTTTGCCCAGCAACTACTTATCTGTGCTGACCAAAAAACAACTGCGGCTTCTAAACTAAGGATAAATCCGCTTGCCCACCTGAACAGTGGGCGGAGTCTTGGTAAAGTTGGGGATGTCGGCTTTCAAGGCATCATTGCCCGGCTTTGACAGCGCCGCCTCAAAGGCCTGCCGGGAACGGAACTCGATCTGCACCACCAGAGCGTAGGTAGCCGCGCTGCCATCCGGTGAGCCCAGACCTCTGGCGACGCTGACATCCTTGACGTCATCGCCCCAGATTTCCAGCGCCAGGGGAATATGCTTATTGACGTAATAATCCGCATCAAAAGGATTATTGTCATCGGCGCTATAGAAAATATTCAGTGTTGTCATCTGCGTGTCCTGTGTTTTTTGTTTACCGCTGTTGCTGCGCTATTGGCTGCTGTGGACACTAGCACCAACTGTTTGCATGATTCAACCGCTATACCTTCAGACAGCCATACCTGAAAACTATGACCACAACTCCCGGCTCGACAGCACAGCCTCAACTTATTCGAGGGGATAGGGGCTGGTATTCAGCTTCACCTCAAGGGCATTGGACTGGGCGCGCACCGGCTGGCCAACCATTTCGTCGTAGGCACTTTCCTGGCGCAGCACCACTTCGCCAATGGCCAAATCCGCAAGCTTTTCCCGCATCGCCGTCAAATTGCGCTGGCTGAGAATTTTTTCTTCCGTTTCCCAGACAAGATGTTCAACACCATCAACCACTGCCAGCAACTGGTAAAAACTGGGGTCGAGGGAAACAACCACCACTTTGGCGAGCGGCTCATAGGATGCCAGTTGGTTAAAAAGTAATTTCATTGCAAACACACTCTGTTGTTGAACCTGTTGTTAAACCAGCTGTTTGATTATCACCCGCGCCACAGGCTTCTACAAAGCTCGGCGCTTCCAGCTTGCCCCTCAAATCTTGACCCTTGAACAGCTCTTAACCTCAATACGCTTTTTTACGCCAAAGACAAAACCATCGCCAGGAATCTGGCGCCATTCATGTATGATACCCACCAAGAAATGCCAGGCAAACAACAAAACATGCTGAAATTTATTATCAACCGACTGTTGCAGGCCATTCCGGTGATTCTGGTGGTGGTGATTGTCACTTTTTTTCTGGTGCGCATGGCGCCGGGGGGGCCATTTGACGCCGACAAAGCGGTGCCGCCGGAAGTGCTCAAATCCCTGGAGGCCACTTACAAGCTGGATTTACCTGTGTGGCAGCAATTTACCTCCTACCTCGGCGACTTGCTCAGCGGCGAATTGGGGCCTTCGTTCCGCTATCCCGGTCGCAGCGTCAATGAGCTGATTGCCGCAGGACTGCCCGCCTCGGCGGAACTGGGGCTTTACGCCTTGCTGGTGGCCATTATTATCGGCACCTTCGCCGGAATTATCGCCTCATTGCGCCCCAACACAGCACTGGATTATGTGCCCATGTCCACCGCCATGATCGGCATTTGCATGCCCTCTTTTCTGCTCGGGCCGATTTTAGTACTGATTTTTGGCATCTGGCTAGAATGGGTGCCGGTGTCCGGCTGGGGCGATCTGCCCGGCGACAAAATTCTGCCCGCCATCACCATGGGTTCCGGCTACGCCGCCTATATCGCCCGGCTCTCTCGCGGCGGCATGCTTGAAGTGTTGAGCCAGGACTATATTCGCACCGCCCGCGCCAAGGGTCTGCCGGAAAAAGTGGTGGTGCTGAAACACGCCTTGCGCGGCGGCATCATTCCAGTAATTACCTATTTGGGTCCCGCCTTTGCCGGCCTGTTGAGCGGCTCCTTTGTGGTGGAAACCATTTTCCAGATTCCCGGCCTTGGCCGCTTTTTTGTTCAGGCCGCCTTTAACCGCGATTACACCATGATTATGGGCAGCACCATTTTCTTTGCCGTGCTGATTATTCTCTTCAACCTGCTCTCCGACATCGTCGCAGTGTGGATCAACCCGCGGCTGCGCCACCAGGCACAAAAGGGTTAGGGGGAAACACCATGAGCACAGCGGAAACCAACGCAAACGCACTGCTGGACACCAACCTGGTGAACGCCGAAAAGGGCACCTCCCTGTGGGCGGACGCCTGGGTGCGGTTGCGCAAGAATCGCCTCGCCCTGGCGGGTCTGTATATTTTGATTTTTCTGTCACTGATTTCCCTCTTTACCCCCTGGATTGCCCCCTATGGGTACGAACAGCAAAACCTTGCCCTGGGGGCATCGCCGCCGAGCTGGCAGCACTGGTTTGGCACCGACATTTTTGGCCGCGACCTGCTCACCAGAGTGATGTACGGCGGCCGCGTGTCGCTGATGGTGGGTTTTATCGCCACCGGCGTCGCCCTCTGCATTGGCGTGCTCTGGGGCACTATTGCTGGCTTTAGCGGCGGCAAGGTGGACGCGGTAATGATGCGCCTGGTGGATATTCTCTACGCCCTGCCCTTTATGATTTTCATTATCCTGCTGATGGTGATTTTTGGCCGCAACATTCTCCTGCTGTTTTTTGCCATTGGCGCGGTGGAATGGCTGACCATGGCGCGCATTGTTCGCGGCCAGGTTCAGAATCTGCGCAAGCAGGAATTTATTGAGGCCGCCTATTCCATCGGCCTGTCGAAATGGCACATTATTCGCCGTTACCTGATCCCCAACACCATTGGCCCTGTGATTGTTTACACCACCCTCACCATTCCCAGT
>JALOAH010000193.1 GCA_023228865.1 Porticoccaceae bacterium
CTGCCGGCTGCAAAGCGATGCGGCGCGGCGCTGTTGTTGGTTGGCGATGGACCGCAGCGCCAGGAGCTTGAAGAGCAGTGTCGGCGACTGGAGATTTCAGACAGTGTGCGTTTTGCTGGCAATGTCGATTACGATCAGATCTACCAATATTATGCTTTGGCTGATGCGTTTATTATTCCGACCTTAGAAGATAACTGGAGTCTAGTGGTGCCGGAGGCAATGGCCTGCGGACTGCCAATCCTCTGCTCTGTGTTTAATGGCTGCTGGCCGGAAATGGTAAAGCCGGAAAATGGCTGGACTTTCGACCCAACGCAAAAAGAGGCTTTTAGTAAGACTTTGGCAGAATGCCTCGATAAACGACAACAATTACCGAGCATGGGGCGTGCCTCGCAAGAATTGGTATCTGCGTACAGCCCCCGCAAAGCTGCGGAAGGAATCTTGGAGGCCTGCAAAATCGCTTTACGCAAAGCATAATGAATATTTTCTCTAGATTATGCATTTGCCTTCCGCCGTTTTTTAGAATCCGCAACTTAATCCATGAAACTAAGACAATTCTTTTCTTTTAAGCCTTTGCCGCGCATAGCGATATTGCTTTGGCTAACTTTGCTGAGCATGGCGGCTCGCTTGTCCATCTTTGTGCGGCGGCGCGCCTTTGGTGATTACTCTTCGATCGACCGCATGGCTTTGCTCGAGATCATCCTGATGTTTATCGGCCTGGTCTTGGTTATGAGTTCGCAATGTCCGTTAAAAGTGCTGCAAGATGGCAAAAGAAGCGGGTTGAGCATATATGCCGCGGCCATTATCCTGGGCATTATGTCCGCGCTTTGGTCGCCGTTGATAGCTTTTTCCGCTTACCGCGCCTTATCGATGTTTACCATGTTTATGGCGGTTATGGTCGCTTTTTCCTACGAGGAAAACTTTGAATTGGCAGAATGGCGCTTTTTGCAAATCGCAGCATTGGTGATGCTGATGCAGATGATTCAGCTAACTGGTTTCAGCCCACGAATTATTTATGCGCCGATGGTACGTAATAACACCTTGGGAACCTCCGCAGTGATGATAGCCTGCTACTGTCTGCCGGAGGCTTTTGCTCTGCCTGCCGGAGGCAAACGCCGCAAAATGCTGTTGATTGTGGGAATTATCGCCTTTCTTTGTGTAACTTTGGGGGTTAGCTCAGGCAGCAACGTCGCATTACTCTGTGGCCTGCTGGTTGCAGTGCTGCTCTTAGGACGGCCGGAACTGATCGCCCTGCTACTTTTTCTCGGCCTTTTGCTCTGGCTAAGTTCAATCTCGACAGAAGCAATCCAAGCCAGAATTTTCCCAAATAAAAGCGAGGAGCAAATCCGCACTATGACTGGGCGTACCATGCTCTGGTCCATGTACTGGGAGCGCATTCAGGATCATCTGCTTTTTGGTGAAGGTTACGCAGCCACCCCGCGAGTGGCCGACTTCTACACCACCAACACTCATAATTCCTTCATCTCCTATCTGAGCGGAACCGGCTTCGTCGGCTTGGCGATTTATTTGCTCGGACTGGGAAAAAATCTGGCTCTAGGAGCGCGGCTGGCCTTGCGAAAAACGCCTGGCGCAGTCGGTGCCACCGCAGGCATGGTGGGGGGTCTGACCAATAGTATGACAAAGGCCTTTCTGGGAGAAGGATATTTTCCCGAAACTCTGATTTTCTTCTGCCTTTTTGCCCTGATCTCACTGCAAATCGGAAATAACGGCAAGCAGCAGCAACTGCCGCTGTACTGAGTGTGGGCGCGACCGGCGGGCGCGGCATACGATTGGGCGCGAGCGGACGAGCGCGGCATACGATTGGGCCGCGACCGGCGGGCGCGGCATACGATTGGGCCGCGAGCGGCGGGCGCGGCATACTGTTTCGTTTTATAATCTTTTCTTATGCTTTTTAATTCTTTCGAGTACATCTTTTTTTTACTGCTGGTTGTTTTTGTGCATTTCTCTTTGCCGCAGCGTTGGCGGTTATGGTTTTTGCTAGCAGCCAGCTGTTATTTTTATATGAGCTGGCAATGGCAGTATATTTTTCTGATTGCCGGACAGACTGCGGTCAACTTTTTTGCCGGGCGTCAGATCAGCCGCAGCACATCGGAGCTATCACGCCGCTTTTGGTTGGTCGGTGGTTTGTCGGTTTCTCTTGGCTGCCTATTTATTTTCAAGTACGCCAATTTTGCCATTGATTCGGCGGCGGCTCTTCTGCAGGCACTGGGTTTGCCGTATTTGCAGACGCATTTGCGGGTGATTTTACCGGTCGGCATCTCCTTTTTCACCTTTCAGACTCTAAGCTACACCATCGATGTCTATCGAAAGAGCTGTCCAGAGGAGCGCAGTTTTCATCGTTTTGCCCTGTACGTGACTTTTTTCCCGCAGTTGGTGGCGGGGCCGATCGAGCGGGCGACTAATCTATTGCAGCAGTTTGGCCGGGCGACACACTTTGATTTCAAGCGGCTTAGCGATGCCTTGCCGCTGATTATCTGGGGCTTGTTCAAGAAAGTGGTAATCGCCGACCGTCTGGCTATCTATGTCAATCGCGTCTATCAGAACCCCGACCTCTATAACGGGCCAACCCTATTGCTGGCAACAGTATTTTTCGCCTTTCAAATTTATTGCGATTTTTCCGCTTATTCGGATATCGCCATCGGCTCGGCGCGCATTCTTGGCTATGACTTGATGCAGAATTTCCGCCTGCCGTACTTGGCCAGCTCGATTTCGGATTTCTGGAAGCGCTGGCATATCTCCTTGTCGAGCTGGTTCGCCGACTATGTCTATATTCCCTTGGGCGGCAATCGAGTCAGCAGCGACAAATGGGTACGCAATATATTTGTCGTCTTCCTGCTTAGCGGTCTTTGGCATGGGGCCAACTGGACCTTTGTCGCCTGGGGTGCATTGCACGGTTGCTACTACCTGATCGAGCGCTTTGGCGGCAAATTGCTGAAGGGCCTACTGCCGCAGCCACTCCCCCGCTCCAAACTGTGTCTCTGCCTTAAAAGCTTGCTGGTTTTTGCCGCAGTGGTGCTGGCCTGGGTTTTTTTCCGGGCTGCTTCAATCTCCGATGCCGGCCTGATTCTGGGGCGCATTTGTTCGCCTTGGCGAGGCGATCTCTACATGGGCGGCTCGCAGCTGACCACCGTTCTCTCCATCCTTTTGATCATCCTGCTGGTTTCGGTACAACTTCTGCAAGCCAATAAAATCATCTCGCTCTACCTATCACCAACCCGAGTGCCAACGGCGCTGCGCTGGTGCGCCTACATCCTGATGCTCTTAGGCATCGCCACACTTGGCATCAGCAGCAACGAATTCATCTATTTCCAATTTTAACCCTTATGGTAGCAATTATTTCTGATATACGTAAGCAGAAAAATCAGGCGTGGGGATTTGCCCTCCGCCTGATTTTGTTTTTGTTGCTTTTATTTTTAGCTGATCGGCTGTTGGGATGGGCGCTGACGCGGGGGCTCGAGCGCTATTTTGGCCTTGATCAGCCGGCTGAAATTTTGGCCATTGGGCATTCGCACACTGTGCTGGGCCTTGATAATGTGGAGTTGGAGCGGCAGCTCGATATGAAGGTGGCCAAATATGCGCGTCAAGGTGCCAATGTTATCGACCGCCTGGCCATGCTGCGGCATTACCTGGAGTGTCAGCCCAATTCGGCCAAATTGCTGATCTATGGTGTCGATGCCTATACCTTCTCCGACCACGGCCTCAGCGCCAATTCATATCGCTTGTTTTTTCCTTTTATGAACCGGCAATCGGTACGAGAGTTTTTGCGT
>JALOAH010000067.1 GCA_023228865.1 Porticoccaceae bacterium
AGCTGCATCGCACCGATCCCCTCGATACGGCAATCGATGTCGTGGTCGCCCTCGACCAGGCGGATGTTCCTGACCTTGGTGCCGACCTTGACGACCGACGACGAACCCTTGACCTTCAGGTCCTTGATTACCGTGACACTGTCGCCGTCGCTGAGTTCGTTGCCGTAGGCATCGCGGACCACGCGCTGCTGCTCGCCACCTTCGGCCACCGCGTCCCGCGCCCATTCATGCGCGCATTCCGGACAGATGTACAGGAGGCCATCCTCGTAGGTGTATTCCGAACCGCATTCTGGGCATTGTGGCAGACCGCTCATACTGCACCTGTTAAAAACTTGATCGGCGGTCATCCCGCGCGCCGCATCGTGACACCCGACCGGGCGCAACCGGACGCGACCGGGCGGCTATTGTAGCTCTTTCAACGGCCGTCGGCTCGTCAGGTTCCCGCCGCGCGGCCCCCGCGACCCAGCCACGCCAGACCAAGAAACAGGATCAGCCATACGCCGGTGCGGAACGTCATGGCACGCACACTGTCGATGGCGACGGCACTCCCCGTCGCGTACAGGTAACCGATGACCGCAAGCACGAGGAGGTTGAGCAGGAAAACAGCGGCTGCCGCACGCCTGCCCGCCTCGAGACTGCGCCACATCGTGATACCGGCCACCAGGTACGCCACGCCCATCACGGTGTTGTAGATCAACAGCGGCCGGAAGACGATATACCCCGGATCGGCGCCGGCCAGGGTCCGCCCACCCACCACGACGGTCAGGACACCGAACGCGGCGGCCACCCATGCGAGGATTCCCCGGGCGCGCCGTGCATAGGGACGGGCAGTATTCATGATGTGACCTCCGACGTGGTGCGGCTGCCGGCCGCAGTCGCGCCAAGGTGTGCGTTGGCTTCCGCGCAGCCCGGCCCTGCCGAAAGCGGCTCTAGCACCGATCGTTCCTGCGAGCATCACGCCGGCACGGCCGCCGCGCCGCAGCCCCTTATTCCGCTAACAACCTGAATTTACTATGTTAATTACTCAACCTTGAAGACGATAGTCAGTAAAACGATCGCATCCGTGATGGCTCGAATGGCGTGTGGTTCGCCGGGCCGCAGGTACAGCAGCTGGCCAGGTTTGAGCGTTCGCGTCGCCCCCATCGCAGAAAACGCGATCTCACCCTTTATGCATTGAACCACAATGGGTCCTGATACCTGGTGATTTGCGAATTCCTCACCCGCCGGGAACACCAGCCGAGCAAGCTCCATTTCAGGTGTTTTTACGATGGTCTTGCCATGTTCACTCGGCAGGTCCTGTGCCCAGGTTTCCAGATCCACTACTTCCGAGGGTGCTGCGTGGTGAGTTGCCATGGCGTTGTCCTAGCTGACCGATTGATATCTCACGCGCACGTCGAGTCGCGTGCCGTTCCCGACCGCGTCTGGTCCTGGACGCGTAGTCTGGATCACATGCCTCGGGTCGTGTCCCCATATCCCGGAGTGCGACGACCCCATGTCCGCAACATCGCACCTGCATCTCGTCGCACCCCGAGGGCGGGTGGAGAGCCTGTTATCAAAAACGGTGCAACGATCATGCGCCTTCCCTTACTGTAGCAACGGGGCGGCCCAATGTCTCATCGTACCGATGTCCAGCGCGCCTGAGCGACGCAGGCCATGCACGCGAGTCAGGCGAGGCGCAGCAACATACCGAACGCTCAGCAGCATCACCCCACCAAAGGCACGAAAAACCGGCTCGCGAACTCGATCGCCTCTGGCAGCGCAAAGATTTCTCTACCACCGGGATCTTCCACAAGCCATTGCCGGGCAGCCGCGCCATCCCGCAGAAATGGCATCTCCATGCACAGGCTGTCCGCACAGTGGGACTCCGCGTCTGCCGCGCCCCAGGCAATGCCCACGTGGACCGCACCCGCTGTATCTGCATTGTCTATCGTCTTGCCTGACTGGTCTATGTCGACGGGGGTGCCGGTGACTCTGCAGTGCGAAGTGATATGTGTCGTCATCCCGAACATGGGACTCACCGCCAGGGAATCCAGCGCACACATGGCATGGACTCGATGCCCATTAACCTGAACCTGATAATCCCGTGCCTCCATCGTGAAGGGGTACGCTCCCACAGGCGTTCCGTCCCCGGAAAATGTCACCATGTCGTTTTTTCTCAGTACGTCAACCGCAGCGTCCAGGTCGCTGACGTACTGTGCCATTTCCTCCCGGGTCAGAATCCGCCCTTTGGTCGGAAAGGAACGAAGAATCTGCCGGTGAAGCTCACGGACCTGCTCGCTGCATTCGCCTTGCCGTGCGCTCAACGGCAGAATGCGCCGCAAGCGCCGCAATGCATTTTCCAATCCCACACTCATACACCACCCATCGTACTCACAGGCCGCCGGCCCGAGCAATGTCATGTCCACGCCGACGCCAGGGAAGATCGCCCAGGCGACAAGCATCAACGATAAACCTCCGTACATCGGATTCGGCCTGATCCGCTGTTCAGATATTCCTCACATGGAATGGAATAGAACGAAGGCCCCAATCGACAAATAAACGAATATGAAACCGTAATACAAAACCGGGCTGTCCTGTTTAGTATAATAATTGGGCCGCAGGCCGCGGGATCCCGCCATGACCTTTCCGGTCAGCAGCCCCCGGACTGCCATACCGATGATCACCAAGCTTACCAATAGCAAGAGTACGGGTGGCATATTCAATTGTCCGTTGTGATCCCAGGGCTGGCGAGACGCTTCAGCTCAGGGTATCCACCGGGCCGAAAAAACCATCAGTTCGACTTGAATCCATCGTCAGGCACCGGCCCATCTGCTGCGAAAGATGAAGTAGGCAGCACCCAGTATACAAAGCGCCGCCCACAGATAATCCCACTTCAGGGGCTCCTTCATATAAAGGAAGGCGAAGGGTACAAACACTGTCAGAGCAATGATCTCCTGCAGGATTTTCAGCTGCCCCAGTGACAGCACATTGTAACCAATACGATTTGCCGGGACCTGCAGCAGATACTCAAAAAATGCGATCGCCCAGCTGACCAGGACCGCGACCAGCCAGGGTTTGGTGCTTAGTTCCTTGAGGTGCGCATACCAAGCAAATGTCATGAAGATGTTGCTGAGTGACAGAAAAATAATCGTCAGACCAATCTCACGCATATCTGAACTCGATATCAGGCATTCATACTCAGTCGGGCCGTCTTCTGGTGTCCGCGGGCTTATCTTAATTCGGTGCAATCGATTTCGTTATCCAACAGCTCGATCTGATTCATAATATTGACGGGCATCCCGGGTCAGCGGACACTCTGTAGTCCTTTTTCGCTGTAGCCGCTCAACGCTCAAGCCTTCTCCCGTGCCCGGCCTTCGCGATACGAATCCGCGATACCCACTGCCCACACCATGATCAAAGCCACCGTCGCAGCACCCGTTGACCGTTCGTGGCTACGTGCCTGCGTCGCCACCAACTCGGAAATGGACTCCACATCGAGAGGAACATGACCGCTTTGCATCTTGTCCACCACTTCGAACGCTGTGCTCATCGCAACAGAAAGGATGGTATAGAACAGCACGCCTGCCGCACCTGCAAGGAAAATGCCGCGAATATACTTTCTCAAGTACAGGTGACCCAGCCCCGGGAACACCAACCCCGACAGCAGGGCAGCTGTTGTTGACCTCTTCACGATCGATCTACTCGCAGTCCTGGGAACCCTACCGGCCCGTGCGTTTGTAGGAGCCTGGGACCGGAATTTAGCAAGCCGGAGTGTCCGCTACAATGGAAAAACAACCACCGACGATCGATATAGGTGCCGCTGCTGGAAACCCCCTGTCGGATGTACCCACTTCATGAACGGGCCCTTGCTCGCACCACCGACACTGCCGCCGGCAACTGGCCAGGGCAGGCCGGCCTCGTCAGCCCCTTGCCTTGACACCTTCCAAAGGCTACGCTCGAAGGGCATCCCGGAGGATCGGGGATGTGTGCTGGCACAGCCCGGTGCCGGTTTCCACAAACCACTGACTATGACGCCATGAATGCCCCTGAGAATTCCCTTACAAAAGAGCAGATCGCGCAATTCGCGCAACGCATCGACGCACGTAAAAGTCTTTTGCTGAATGAAATCCGGCAAGTGCTCGCACGCTCCAGCACCGAGCACCTGGTCGATCTCATCGGCGGATCGGGTGATTCCGGCGATGTGGCGGCAGCCTCCGTGCTCCGTGACATCACCGAGGCCGAGATCGTTCGCGACGTGGGAGAGGTGCGTGACATCGCCGCGGCGGAGGACCGCATCGCGGCCGGGCAGTACGGTCTGTGCATCGACTGCGGGGCGCCCATCCGGTACAAACGGCTGGATGCGTATCCGACCGCCAAACGCTGCTTTGCCTGTCAGGTGCGCCGCGAGAAACTGCAGGCGCCGTCACCCTACACGGGCCGCTGATCATCGAGATGGGATAGGTTCTGTTCGTGGGGCCATCGCCGGGTAGCGCTTTTTTACACCATTATTGGCCACGGAAGCACACGGAATGACACGGAAAGAATTCAATATATAAACCCAGGACCATCACCCACAGGGTAATACCTGGGCTTTATGCAGCTAGCTCTTGTCCGTGTCATTCCGTGGATTCCGTGGCTAAAAATCGTGTAAATGAACACCACCCCGGTCATAGCCAGATAACTCCATTGCCAGTGCGCCGGGCTCATCGTTGCATTGTCAAGCGATCGCCCAAAGGCTCGTCTTCAATGAAACATGGAGAGATCATGCACACGAACGGAAA
The DNA here is from genome assembly GCA_023228865.1 of Porticoccaceae bacterium. The sequence continues at coordinate 4,761 of JALOAH010000067.1, forward strand.
AGCAATCATTGAAACCGAGAGACTCCCGATAAAGCTGTGGCTGGAAGCGGATGAGATGGATGAGGGGGCGCTGGAGCAGGCGCGAAACCTGGCAAACCTTCCCTTCGCCTTCAAGCACATCGCCATCATGCCGGACACCCACCAGGGCTACGGCATGCCGATCGGGGCCATCCTGGCCACCCAGGGGGCCATCGTACCCAACGCCGTCGGGGTGGATATCGGCTGTGGCATGTGCTCTTTGCGGACCAATCTGACCGATGTCGCGACCGCGGACTTGAAAGCCATCATGGGCATCATCCGCGACACCGTCCCGGTGGGCTTCAATCACCACAAAACACGTCAGGACGAAGCGTGGATGCCCGGGAGAAAGGGTGAGTTACCCATCGTCGAACAAGAGTACGAAAGTGCCCTCTACCAGATCGGCACATTGGGTGGCGGCAACCATTTCATCGAAATACAGAAAGGATCGGATGGCTATATCTGGATCATGATCCATTCCGGCTCGCGCAACATCGGTTTCACGGTGGCCAATCATTACGATGACGTGGCCAAACAATTGAACCAGGCGGCCGGCGAGGATATATCCCAGGACTTGGCCTATATCCCGGAATCCTCTGCCTATTTCGAACTGTATTGGAATGAAATGAACTACTGCCTCGAATTTGCCCTGGCCAACAGAACGCTGATGATGGAGCGGGCGAAGTCGGCATTCAGAGAAGTTCTGCCCGAGGTCGAGTTTGCGGATTTCATCAATAAGCCACACAACTTCGCCGCCGAGGAGGAGCATTTCGGCGAGACGGTCATCGTGCATCGAAAAGGCGCGACGCGGGCCCGCAAAGGGGAATGGGGCATGATCCCCGGCTCCCAGGGCACGCGGTCTTTTCTCGTCAAGGGTAAAGGAGAGGCGCAGTCCTTCGAATCATGTGCCCATGGTGCCGGCAGAATCATGAGCCGGGCGAAGGCCCGCAAGACACTGGACTTGAAAGAAGAGATAAAGGCCCTCAAGGAACGCGGCATCTTACACGCCATCCGCCACCGGGAAGACCTGGATGAGGCACCAGGGTCGTACAAGGACATCGATGAGGTGATGAGAAACCAGATTGACCTGGTCGATGTGCAAATTGAGCTGCAACCCCTGGCCGTCATCAAGGGGTAAGCCCCGCACACCCGAATGAGGGGAGGCCATGGACGCAGGGGTGGTGCTGAATCGGCCGAGCTTCACTTATGTAGATGGCCCAATCTCCGGCGACGCATTTGACTCCGCGTAGCGGGCCGCCTCGCGCACCACCGCCAGGTCTTCATCCGTCTCAAGCGCTTTGCATGCGCGTTTCAGCGCCAGCCGCCCGTGCGCCATGGCGGCATCCCTCATTTCGGGATTTCCAATCGATGCCAGAGTGCCCAGCGCCTTCTGTAGTCGCATCGAGACTTCGACCGCCCCGGCACCGTCCCGGGCAATCGCGGTGAACGCGTCGTCGAACATATCGCGCACCGAAATCGGGGGCACTGCGATGCGATCATACTTGGGTGTTTCCTCGCTGGTATCGTCCGGCGTATCACGCCACTGATCGAAGAGTCGTAACAGTACGCCGATAACGTTGATCGCCGTACCGGGATCATTGACGGCCGGTGACAGCGCGCGACCGGCTATTTCCGACAGGACCACCAGGCCGAATCGCGGGTCATCCTCGAAACGACGATCTTTCCCAATCTTGAACGACTGGACAACGCGAGTGTAGTCAATTTCTTCCTGATTGCTGGATGAAGTACTCACGTATGCCAGTGGCCGATCGGGCGCAGCCAATGTTCCGGGTAACGCCGCCACCACCACCTGAGCGTCGGTTTTCTCGGCCCACACCTGCATTGCGGACATATCGATATGCTGCACATATCCAACCGTCTTTGCGAATACCGGTTGCCCTTGCGCCTGAGCGCCACCCCCTGGCATGCCGTGCAGCGTCGGCGCGTCCCGCCGCCGTTTCAACGCATTGGCCGCCGCCTTCTCGACCTTGTCGATCGTCGATCCAAGACGTCCAAGACGGGCGATACGGTCCACCCAGCGCACAAACGTAATAATGACGATACCGAATACAGTCGCCGTCAGGATAAAGAGAATGAAGAGACCAGCCTTTCCAAAGTAGGCGTTTTTAACCGCCGTCAGAGCCACGATGCTGAAAATAAAAGCACCAATGAAGGTCGAAAGCGCATTCTGGGATACGTCGTCCGCAACGACCAGGCCGAATGAACGCGGGGTTGCCGTGCTACTGGCGGAGGCATAGGCCGACACCATCGACGCCACGGAAAAGGTGGCGACCACCAACATGCTGGACGCCATAACGGACAGCAACGTCTCAATAGACCCTTGTGCGATCTCTGGCACGAACTGCGCCAGCCCGGTTTCATCCGCAATTTTTGCCACGAAGGCCGCACCGACCGACAGCAAACAGACCACCAATGGCCTCACCCAAAGGCGCTCGCGCAACCGACTGAGGAGAAAACGGAGACGGTCTGCTGAAATGAGGGATTTCATGATGATTATCCTTGCGCCGGCTAAGGCCCCACCTCAAGCACGCGGCGTGGACACTAGCAGCACGAAGCTGTCACTCGTACGGTCCTTTCATTACTACACTCATATGAACCCATTTCGTATTCCCGACAAATCCACGGCCGGTTTTCATATATCGTGCACATAAATGTCTCACGGTCTAACGCCGAGCACCAACCATCATCTAAACGCAACATCGTTTCTGCGCCCCATTCATCGACTGAAATATGGACGTCTGGCACACCCGTGTCAGTGATAATCATGACCTCCAGGCGGCAGCAGGAAGCCTGGCAATTTGAACAGGTGATTTCGGTATCAGATACATCTTTGATAATACTGGCCATGTCGATTATCACTTGAACTAATAACGTATTTTTCCCAAGCCGGCCATGTCCGAAATCAGTTTGGGTCGCGTTTGAGATGTTGGCCTTTGAACTATAACGATCACGCCCAGCCGAGCAGGTGCGTAAGAGCCGCCGACGGATGGGACAGCTTGTTCCAGGCAGTGCTCTAATAACGCTTGAAGCCTTTTGACAACTCTGAACCTCTTGCCCAAAACAAAGGGATATTGTGTTTCGGTACTTCTATTTTCAACTTGTTCAGAAAGTCTGTTTCTTGTTCCGAGTACGCTGATGGATTCGTGGTTACTATCCACAGCCCATTTTCAAGAACGGACTTGTCCTGCTTTCCTACATACTCCAGCACATCTTCCACCGATTGCAAATAAGGTTGCCCGGGCTCCGGTTTGGGATAGGGCGCATAGGTCACCTGCAACCCCAAGGCTGACCCGACAGATCTGCTACACGCTTCGGCAAAGCATGGACCGTTATTCCTTTATCGCGTTGAGGCTCACCCGCATACGTCGCAGGCACAATCAAGAAGAATATAAGTAGCAATATGCTTAGTGTTCTCATTTTTTGCCTATAACGTTTGCGTCAACCGGCCCGGACCAATATCACTCCCGTGGGCACTTTACGCACATCCGGCTTGAGTGAATCATTAAACCGCACTTAGTACTCCGTGCAATGCTCGATGATTTCACCAGAAGTACCATCAGCCTTGTGATGAAAAAGAGTGCCCTCAGATCCCGGTCCAGAACCCTTGGTCCACCACTCCAACTCGCCGCCAACGTAACACGCACCACTACCAGAAACCGCGATTTGCATTTCGTAGCTACCACCTTTGTATTGAAGCGTGGCCGAGTCGGTCGAGGGGTAGGTTGCAGCAATCGTTTCGCCACTCTCGCACCGATAGTCATGCACAGTGGCCGTCGCTGGTGCCGCCACAGGCGTTCGGGTATCTACGTTATCCTGGGGCGAGTCGGTACAGGCAGTTACGAGCAGGATTGATGCAAACGTCAAGGGAGCGAGGAGTTTCATATGAGCCTCCATCTTGTCGGTGTGTGGTCTAACGTTGGTTTCGCTTGTGAGCGTGGCTGGCCCGTTCCGTGCGCCAGCACGAAGCGTGACAGACGTGTTTGCCAGGCGCAAGCGCTGTCAGGCAACTGTCATCAATCCTCTTACGCCTGCGAACAGGAAGTACAATCCGAGGCCCGCTAAAACAGCAACCGAAGCCGCAATCAGTGTCCGCTGGCCATTCGAACCCAGGAAGCGAACAGTGCCGACCAAATAGATGAACAGCGCCAGCATCACTACCATTGTGCAGTAGAAAGATCCTACAACCGCAACAGCATACATCGGCTGTACGCGCCACGCGGCAAGCACTAGCGGGCCGAGCACCAGTGACCAGCCGATGTACGGATTGGGGTTGAGCAGATTAACCAGTACTGCATCTAGAAGCGTCCGTGGTGCTGAGAGGCGCAAATCGATCGAGTCGGGTCGCTGTAACCGGCGTAGGGCGACAACGGCGAAGAATAGAAGCAGCACGCCCCCGCTCGCACGGAGTACATGCAGGGTATTTACCGAAAGCTGGTCCAGCACAAGCAGTACGAGTAAAGCGATGGGCACATCACTGATCAGAGGCGCCAGACTTGCTGGAAGCGTGCGCCTCCAACTCGTCGATGCGACACGAGAAACCAGAAACGCCTGGAGTGGACCCGGTTGTACCGCCGCCGCGAATGCGAAGCTGCTACCAATAACGAGGTATTCAATCATTCCCCACCGTACGACCAGTCCTGGTTTCGAGCCTGCCTGATGTCAGCCGACAGCCGCTGATGAATGCTGTAACAAGCTGAAACACTGAAGCGATCGACGGAATCTTCATACAGGTAAAGAACCCTCGGGAGTTTGGCCCGTTATTCTTGTCACTTATCCCTCGACCCGCATAGATAACGCCTGCATTAAGCCGAGCTGCAAAGCGGCTTGACGCCCCCGTCACTTGGCATGTGCCTTCCCGCACTCAACCAAAAAAACATGCATATTCATCACGATCCACGACAGCCAAGAACTCTTCCAGTGTTTCAACCTGCGGATTGGGCTCATACGCGTGCCACTTCAAATCTGCTCGCTGCCAATAGACCTTCCAGATTCTCTGCGCTTTTACGTAGGTTGCCTTTGCCACGGAATGTTCGAGTTTTTCTTCTGGATGGCGCCAGCGTGGGCGAACCTCGAAGATTTCTACGCTTTGCCCTTTTACACGAAACCCCAGATCCAGTTCAGGACGAATGTGCGGCGGTGGCCGGCGCTTTTCGACAAACGCACGAACCTCTTTTTCAATCCTCTTTGTTTCGAATTCGCTCAGTGCCATTTCTTACACCTAACGGTCTGCACCCGCGGCGCCACGTTGTGCGCGGCGTGCAAGCCCCGCAATGGTGAACTGGGTGCGCTGGTTAATTCTCATTGTCTTTCCACCTCATTCACCAATCGCTTCAACCCCTCATCTTTCGTTGGACCTGATATCCAACTGCTCATGAGCATGCAAAGTTCGTGTGCTTCCTTGACTTCAATAGACATCCATTCATAACGAAAGACCTCACGTCGTCCATGAGACGCGGCCTTCAGATCGCCTTGATGGTGCTGTTTGCGGTTTGTGGAATGACCTGTGTAATGCCCCACTCTCTATTGAACATGACTTTTCGGTTGTACAGAACAACCAAAACCGCAGTGGCCACAAAAAATAGTGTGTCGTACGGCTGCGCATCAGGCCAGATGGGGTTGATGAGTTGAAAATGGAACAGTGCGGGGAGCAAGATGCTGCCACGCGAGACGTTGAATAGTGGAGTCATAATCACGCTGACGGCTTTTGTTGGCATGGTTTAGCCATTCGCATGATCACGCTCCGAAGCCTCTTGTAGCTCCCTGACCAACCGTATCAACCGGCTCTCATTACGGAATGAAATGAACCACAACAGAACCACTACGAATGCAAATACAAGCAGCGCCGCTATTACGATCGGTAACATAACCACCATGACACCCATTGTTGATTCGGACAGGGTTCCGGCGTTGAGACGCTCGATTACGTGCCCAGGGTTTATCAAGTGCGGAACCTTCAGCCACAGCCACGCCCCGTACGTGACAAGCGTTACTAGCAACGCTGCGCCAGACAATGGCCAATATTTGGCTCTTCTTTCCCGCTTCTCAACGAATGCTTTATCTGCTTTTGAAAGCTTCATATTCCTTTTTTCTTGCCTAACGAGCCTGTAGAAAAATCTTTCCATGAAAGTGCGAGCATTCATCGACAGTGAATATGCACATCATCGAAGGATTGTTCTCGTCTGGCCGGTCATTATTGTCGTTGTGTGTTCGTGATGGCGAGGATTTGTCGAGGCATCACGCCATTTCACCCGAATTCGACCCCGTACCGGTGGATCTTCAGCATATTATGCACAATACAGTACAGCTTCCACTGGGTATCGACCTTCTTTCTGCCTCTGAGTATGAAGCGGTCCAGCCCGATGTTGCGCAGATGCCCGAACACCGGCTCGACGGTGGCGACCCCGTTGGGCAGCATCGACGGCAACCGCAGCATCGAGACACGCCTGCGGGAGTGCAAGGATCTCGACAGCGCCATCGGTGTTCAGCGCGACCGTACCGACCGGGATTTCTACGTACGCTATACGCAGAGGTTCTAGCGCCGGAACATCACCAGATGGTCGAGGTCGAGGCGAATGCCGATGCGTTCGCCGATGGCGTGGTCGTGATGGCTCGGCACCAGGCTGAGCACCCGGGCGCCGCTGGGGAGGCACAGGGTGTAGAGAAAATCCGCACCACGGAAGGCCTTGTCGCAGACCTCGGCGAGCATGGGACTATCGTCGTCATGGATGATGTCGTCGGGACGCATCAGCACATCCACATCGTCATTGTGACCGAAGGCAGCATCGAAGTTTCCGTCGATGATGCCCAACGCGGTCTCCACCTGGTGGTCGTTGAGTACCGTACCGCGCAATAACACGCCCTCGCCGATGAAATTGGCCACGAAACGGCTGCCCGGTTCGTGGTAGAGCGCATAGGCGGAACCCCATTGTTCCAGCCGGCCAGCATGCATCACCCCGATCTCATCGGCCATGAGGAAAGCCTCCAGCTGGTCATGGGTGACGAGAACGGCGGTTATACCTTCGTGGCGCAGGATGGCGCGCACCTCGCGGGCCAGTTGCTCGCGCAGATCCTTGTCCATGCTGGAGAAGGGCTCATCCAGCAGCATCAAGGCCGGGCGCGGAGCAATGGCCCGCGCCAGGGCGACACGCTGTTGCTGCCCCCCGGAGAGCTGGTGGGGATAGCCGCGGGCATAGGCCCCCAGACCCACCAGTTCCAGCAGCTCGCTGACCCGCGCCTCGCGCCGGGATGCTGCCTGCTGACGGATACCGAATGCGATGTTGTCGGCGATGGTCAGGTGCGGGAACAGAGCAAAATCCTGGAACACCATGCCCACCTGGCGCTGCTCAGGCACCAGACTCCAACCCGGCCGACTCACGACCTGGCCTGCGAAACGAATCTCGCCCTCGGAAACGGGTTCGAAACCCGCGATGGCACGCAGCACTGTTGTCTTGCCGCAACCACTCAACCCCAACAGGCAACCGATACGTCCCTGTTCCAGATGAAAGGATAGATCCTCCACCACCGTCTGATCGCCGTAACGAACACGAATATGGTCGACCTCGAGGAGCGGAACGGGGCTGTCTGGTTTAGCCATGACCGGGGCGTGCGCGGGTAATGGAACGGCTCAGGAGAATAACCGGAATGATGCCTACCAGCACTATGGTCAGGGCCGCCGTAGCGGATTCCGCCAGGCGTTCATCGGAAGCCAGTTCGAAAGCGCGCACCGCCAGGGTGTTGAAGTTGAAGGGACGCAGGATCAGGGTAGCCGGCAGCTCCTTGAGTACATCCACGAATACCAGCAACAGGGCGGTGAGCAGACTGCCGCGCATGATGGGCATGTGGATGCGCGCCAGCACCTGATTGGGTGGCAGGCCCAGGGAGCGCGCCGCATCGTCCATGTTGGGCTTGATCTTGCCGAGCCCTGCCTCCACGGTCTGCAGGGACACCGCGAGGAAGCGCACAGTGTAGGCGAACAGCAGGGCCACCAGGGTGCCGCTCAGCAGCAGGCCGGTGGAGATATCGAAGCTGTCACGCATCCAGGCGTCGATGCGGTTGTCGATCCAGGCAAAGGGGATGAGTACGCCCACGGCGATGACGGTGCCGGGCACGGCATAGCCCATGCCCGCCACGCGTACCGCCGCTGCCACCCCGTAGGATCCGTGCAGGCGCTTGCCATAGGCCATGAACAGGCCCAGCAACACCGCCAGCGTGGCCGCCGCGCCGGCCAGGCCGAGACTGTGCCACACCAGGCGCAGAAATTCGGCATCCAGGGTTTCCCCCGCCGTTCTCACCGCCCACACCAGCAACTGCCCCGCTGGCAACAGGAAACCGAACAATAACGGCAACAGACACAGGCCGAAGGCGGCCAGCGCGCGCCAGCCTCGCAGTTGATAGCGCGGCAGATGCCGGTAGCGACCGCTGGTGTGATGATAACGGGCCTGGCGCCGTGACCAGCGCTCCAGCACGATGAGGATGAACACGAAACTCATCATCAGCGCCGCCAACTGTGCCGCGGCGGCGGCATCGCCGAGGCCGAACCAGGTGCGGAAGATACCGGTGGTAAAGGTGGCCACACCGAAATACTCCACCGTGCCGTAATCCGCCAGTGCCTCCATCAGTGCCAGCGACAGGCCGGCGATCACCGCCGGGCGTGCCAGCGGCAGTGCGATGCGGAAAAATCCGGTCCAGGCACCTGCACCGAGGGTGCGGCCGACCTCCAGCACGCAGATGGACTGCTCCAGGAAGGCGGCGCGCGCCAGCAGGTAGACATAGGGGTAGAGCACCAGCGATAGCATGACGATGGCGCCGCCGAGGGAGCGGATCTCCGGGAACCAGTACTCACCATAGGACCAGCCGAACCAGTCACGCAGGCCGGTCTGCACCGGGCCGGCGAAATCCAGCAGGCCCGTATAGGTGTAGGCGATGATGTAAGCCGGCATGGCCATGGGCAGCAGCAGTGCCCATTCGAATACGCGGCGGCCCGGAAATTGGCACATGGAGCAGAGCCAGGCGCTGGACACACCCCCGAACAGGGTGCCCAGGCCAACGCCCAGCAGCAACAGCACCGAGTTGAGCACGTAATCCTTGAGCACAGTGTCGGCCAGATGGCGCCACACCTCGCCGGCCGGCTGGAACACGAAGCCGAATACCGTCAGCACCGGCAGGGCCAGCACCAGGGCGACCAGAATCACGCCCGTGCGCCAGGGGTTCGGCAACCGGAAAGACCCGACCAGGGACTGGGTCAAGGGGTGTGCTGTATGCAAGCAAGAACCAATGGAAAACACGCCATGCGGTCAAGGGAAAACAAAACAGCGGCCATTGTAGGTCGCCGTGCCATCCGGGAAAAGTGGACGGATGTCGGATGATCGATCGGCCCGGCGTTAACGCCAGCCTACCCGGTCCATCAGGCGCAGGGCGTCGGCGTTGTAGCGGCCGAGCTCGGAAAGGTTGATCCCGTCCGCTTTGAAGGGCCCCCAGGCTTTCAGGGTATCACTGGGCTCGATGCCCTCGACCACGGGATACTCCTGATTGGCATCGGCGTACCAGCGCTGCGCCTCGTCACTCACGAGAAACTCCATCAGGCGCACGGCCTGCTCCCGGTTGCGGGCGGCGGTGGTCAGACCAATACCGCTGACGTTCACATGCACCCCGGAACCGTTCTGGTCCGGCCAGAATACCGCCAGGCGTTCCGCGCTGGCCCGCTCCGATTCCTGGGAGTCATTGAGCATGGCAGCCAGGTAATAGGTATTGGCGATGGCGATATCGCACTGGCCGGCGGCGGCGGCCTTGATCTGGTCGCGGTCGCCGCCACGGGGCGGGCGGGCGAAATTTGCCACCAGGCCGCGTGCCCAGGTCTCGGTCTCCGCCTTGCCATGGGTCGCGATACGGGCGGCCACCAGGGATTGGTTGTAGATATTACTCGAGGAACGGATACAGATACGTCCCTTCCAGCGTGGGTCCGCGAGATCGGCGTAGGTCGACAGCTCTTCAGGGGCGACCCGGTCGCGTGCATAGAGGATGGGGCGGGCACGCAGGGACAGGCCGAACCAGTGACCCTCGGGATCGCGGTAGCTGGCGGGAATGCGCCGCTCCAGGATGGTCGACTCCACCGGCGCCAGCACCCCCAGTTCGCGCGCCCGGTACAGACGCCCGGCATCGGCGGTCAGCAGCAGGTCGGCGGGGCTGTTGCGGCCCTCGCTCTCCAGGCGCTTGATGAGGGTGTCGTCCTTGGCACTCACCATATTGACCTGGATGCCGGTCAGTTCCGTGAACCGGTCCAGCAGGGGTTCGATCAAGGCCTCCTGGCGGGCGGAATAAAGATTGACCTCGGCTGCCAGAGCAAACGGACCAGACACCGGCATCAGGAGAAAAAGAATGGCGAACAGTACTGCCTTCATGGTTTTTCCAGGGGAGCGGCTGTGCGAATGGATAAATATGGTAATGACAATCGTTCTCACTTGCAATGTTGGCATGCGGGCGAACTGCCACCCCCGCCCTACCTTGATCGGAGGGTTCCTTCGAAAAAGTGGACAGCCACTGGCTAGTGATTGGACTTGCTTCGTTTCAGTAGACACTCCGCCTGGTTTTGCCACTTGACACCCGCTCCCAAGAAGCCACGGGACCGGGCTTACGACGAAACAACGGATGACATGCTGGCGTGGCAAGCTCACTCCATCGAGCGTGTACCGCTGGGCTGCGAACTGCCAGTTTGGTTCGCAAGTGATGCCACTCATAGGCAAGCTGCCCCGAGGTGACCGCGATAGCTGGAACCGCACGAACCGGGCCAACCTTGGCCCGGTTGAAGTTATAACCCCGAGCCGTTGCCTCATCCTGGATTGCTGCAAGGTACGCGTTGATGGCCGAGCGTGAATGTGGGTGCTCGCGGAAGCGCTCCAGCTGTGGGTGATGAATGTAACCGCGTGTCGCACCGCACAGTACAGCTTTGGCCAGTAGAGCCTCCCGCCAAAGCGCAACAAGGCCTTTTGCGTCCAGGTATTTGGGATGTAGTGACCAGAGCCGCATGACCGTTAGCCTGAAAGTTGCGGATTGAGTTGCCATACAGAATAGCAAAGCGCCGCAGCAAAACTGACCCACAGCAGGTAAGGAGCGCGTAAAGAACTGTCCACACCGGGCCAAAGACCGCCGATGGCGGAGCCCAACTGGAGTGGACCAGCTCTGCATAAAACGAACTGGCATGCATTGAAGCGGCAGCGCCGATTCCGGCTGCAGCGACGCTGACAGCAAGCCACCCGACAAGGCCAATACTCTAAGGAACCTCTGATTAATCCGTCATTGCGAGGAGCGCAGCGACGCGGCAATCTCCAAAGTATTTTCAGCGGCTTTGGCATTTGTGTTATGTGCCTCTAACGCCACCCATCAGCCGCGCGAGGAACGAGCGTCGGCTGGATGGGATTGTTGGGCCAAAACTTTCGCCTTGAGGTCAATAAGCTTAGGCACTGTATCCTCCACCCACTTTGAACCGAGCGTGTGGAATTCGTGGATAAACACATTGGCAGCACCACGATCAAAGAGGCCGCGAGGCGATACCCCGCGGTGCAGCATCATTAGAGTTGGTTTTTCGAGCATTAGTGATATTGCCGCCTCTATCTGATTCCATTCCGAGGGCAAGGCGAAACCTTTCTCAATTTCTTTGTCTTTAAGCTTTCCCTCGCTGACTCTCAGGAATGGAAGCCCGAGTATTATTGAGCAGTGGCATGTCTTAAGAATATTCACGACCTCTTCGAATGGGGATGCGAAGGAGGTAATATTTGTGCCCACAGTACTGATTTCGAATCCCAATTCCGTGAGCTTCTCATCGAGCTTGAGCAAGTGGTTCGCGACATGCGTTTGAACCCAAAGCGGGCGTGACATAAATGCTTTGATCAATTTTCCACCTCTCTTGAAAATCACCATCAATTGACTATAGGCACGCCTAGCTTACTGAGTTCGGTTCGCCACTGTTCGATTGATTCAGGTAGTAGCTTAAACTTTCTACCGGACTTGAGTTTTCCGAGTAGTGATTTCGCAAATCCGTGCCTTCCGATTCGGATCTCGGCAATATCACTTAGCAAAGCCTGGTAGACAATTTTTGGATCTTTACCAGGCACTGTCGCAGCGTAGTAAACAACAGAAATGGCAAGCTTCATCATGTTTGCAATAAGTGGATCAGAAAACACTATTCTTCTGTTTGTTAGCGTCATCCAGCCACTTTCTGTGTTGACTGCCCATTTGATATACGTACCTCTCTCATGGAGCAATACAGTTTCTGATGGTGTTACACGAAATCTTTTCTGGGCGACAATTTCATCATCAGAGATTTCTGCCAAGCAAGGTGAGCTAGCATTTTTAACCTGCATGGGTGCGCCGCAATTAGGGCAAGAGGCGGCTAAATCAGAAATTTCTTTGCCACACTCGTAGCATAGAGTAAGCGCCATACACCTATCCTCCTAATTCCACAAACAATAGGCCATGATTCACGGCATCCATATTATTTGCCCAACGGCTGAGCCAAGGCGCGCGAGCCGCATCGCGGCGAAGCGTCGCAGCCCGCGCAGCGGGCGACCTTGGGCGTGTTGTTAGAGGCATTAAGCTCTTCCCCATCACTTATTCTTAAGAACCAGGAAAATCACGTAGACACCTAGCGCAGCAAGCGTCGCGCCCATGGCAATTGCTGATTCGCCATTTAGCTCCCATCCAGCACCTCTCCATAGGCCACCCTCCGCCTGCATTTTCTCCGCAAGAATCACCTTGAAACCAAACGCGAGTAGAACGGCACCCACCACACCCCAAAGTATTTTCAGCGGCTTTGGCATTTGTGTTATGTGCCTCTAACGACCAAGCTCACCGGCGGCAATGGAGCGCAGCGGAATTGCCGTCCGAGTGTAGCGCCTTGTTATGCCCTGCATGGTTCATGATTGTTTGGTTGACTTCGATGTGAATAGTGTTATATTACATATGTCACATAACATAAGCAATGGCTATATTGTGAGCATCTGATGGCACGAGGAAAATCAGGCAGAGTGGTGCTGGAAATAGACCCAGAATTGAAGCGCCAGCTCTATGCCGCATTAGAAAATAAGCAGCAAACCATGAAGGAATGGTTTATTCGAGAGGCTGAGGGTTTGGTTTACGGTGAGAAACAACCCTCACTTTTTGATGCTCCTGAAGCAGATCAACACATCAAAACTGGTGGTAAGAAATGAATTTCAAGAAAAATGAATCTGCGCAAAAGCTAAGAGGGGGCTACTACACCCCATATGACTTGGCTCATTACCTATCTAAATGGATTGCTGAAACAAACCCGAAAACCGTTCTGGAACCTAGTTGCGGCGATGGGATATTCCTTCAGTCTTTATCCGCTGTGCTACCAAGGCGTTCCTCAATTACCGCAATAGAGCTTGATCATGCAGAAGCTAAACTCGCAGCAGAAAGAGCTCGCACACTCAATAATTCGGATATCAATGTTATCTGCACCGATTTTTTAGAATGGTATTTAACTTCGGGGCAGCCCCAATATGACGCCATAGTGGGCAATCCGCCATTTATCAGATACCAATATCTATCGCAGAGGGACCAGGCGTTCTCAGAGCAGATATTCAAGCAACATAGCCTCCGCTTTACGAAGCACACCAACGCTTGGGTTCCTTTCGTGATTGCATCCCTATCATTGCTTCGCCCTGGCGGAAGACTGGCGATGGTACTGCCGTCAGAGATATTGCATGTTCTTCACGCTCAATCGCTTCGCTTTTATATCGGACAACAATGCAAAAAATTAATCATTATTGATCCAGAGGAAATCTGGTTTGATGGGACGTTGCAAGGAGCTGTTTTATTACTTGCGGAGAAGAAGAAAGACGTTAATGAACACACTACCGGTCTAGGAATTATCCAAACTCGGGGGAAATCTTTTTTAGAAAAAAGCCCTAGCCAATATTTTAATAAGACCAATTTTATCAATGGAAAAACCGTTGAGGGGAAATGGACAAGGGCACTATTAACTAAGAAAGAATTGGACATATTTGACGGGGTAATAGGCGATGAAAGCGTCCATCGATTCACAGACATTGCTGATGTTGATGTTGGCCTGGTGACCGGGGCGAACAAGTTTTTTTTGGTAAATGATAAAACTGTTAACAACTATAATTTAGAAGAATGGTCACACCCAATGTTCGGCAGAAGCGAGCATTGCCCCGGGATTCTCTATGACGAGAAGCAGCATGCAAACAACTCTGATTCTGGACTTCCATCTAATTTCCTTTGGTTTAATGTAAATGACATTTCCGAGCTTTCTAATAGTGCCCTTGAGTATATACGCTCAGGAGAGAGTGAAAATCTACATACACGCTACAAATGCAGAATACGTAAACCGTGGTTTAAAGTTCCGTCTGTGTATGCCACTCAGGTTGGAATGCTCAAACGTGCTCATGATATGCCGCGACTCATATTAAATGAAGTTGGCGCTTACACTACCGATACCGCATATCGCATTACAACCAAAAATGTTGATGCGAAGAAATTTGTCTACTGCTTCATCAATTCCCTTACCGCACTTAGCTCTGAACTCGAAGGGAGGCATTATGGCGGAGGAGTACTAGAGCTTGTGCCGTCAGAGATTGAAAAACTATACGTGCCTATTCCGACACAGACTCGTGTTGCAATGAAGGCACTTGACAAGATGATAAGAAGCGCCTCATCAAGTGAAGTGTTGGCTTATCAGGATAATAGAGTATTAAGAGACTTGGGCTTAACCACGGATGAGATCGCATGCCTTCATGCAGCATGGGACAAACTACGTAACAGACGGCAACGGACATCCGGCGCCATTAATCAATAACGATCATAAAATCAGTCGCATTTTTCTTATACAATCTCAGAGTGCGATCTAATAGATCGCGCTTTGCGATTAGAGCCCTTGCCTCGCCCCACTTGATTTTAGTCATGACATTTCTCTGCTCATAACTCCTCGTGTTCGTTCTTGGGTCATGAGTAACTTCTAGCTCATACACTCCATACGATAGATTTTTTATCACGATTTCAGCATTAATTGTTGCACGTTCAAGATAAGGACTCCTTGATCCTGGGACTGTACCCCAGGCCAGATCAGAGAAAGCCACTTCTCTAAAATAATGCTGGAAGTCTATATCCTCCATTAAACCTTGCCCTAAGTTTGTGTCGCCTGTTATGTTGGTGTTCGTGCCTTGAGGGATATTAAGGCTTCTTTCTGTAAGCGGCTTGCTTTCCCATATGAGAATGCCGGTGTTTGCAACTATTTTGGCTTTGCGGACCTTTGTTGCTTTAATTGGGCTTGGCTTTCTTTTTTCAAATGTCGGTATTGGCTTTAACTTATCCCTAGCCTTGCCGCCCAGTGTTTTGTTGGTTGTAGGTAATCTAGTTAAGCGTTCATCCTCTAGTCGGCCTTCGTGTAGTAGTTCGACGGCTTGTCTAGGACTGGTAATTTGAAATACATGATCTGGGTATGTTGCTGGAAGCTGGGTAATCGTCGTAACAAGCTTTTGAAGATAATCGTCGTCTGGCTGTTGACCTCTATCCAACTTGATAAATGAACTCGCTTCTATATTTTGGTTCAAGCCCCCAAATGTTAAATTGGCGCTACCCAATACTACAAATGCGTTAGTGTCACTATACGCCGCATATATTTTTGGATGAAATATCTTTTTATTCGAAGCCGTGTCTACAACATATGGATTAATCCCGATTTTTAATAACGAAAAAATACTTTGTACAGAGGTAATTCCGTTTCTTATACCAATAAATATTTGGGATTTGTCTGCTACATTCTCCAAATTTTCCTTAATTCTATCGACCCCATTTTTTCTCGCGAAGGCGAGGCTGAATAAATAGTTATCTATAGCAGGGGTTGTTAGCAGTTTATTGACTGCTGTTTCATGGTCGTCGTTCTGACTTAATCCTTGTAGGATGATCTCAATCTCCGCCATTTGTCTGCTACCGGTTCCTGTCTATGTTTATTGGGGCATAACGCTGGAAATAACCTGCGCGAATCCCGAAGGGATGAGCGTCAGGTTGATTGACTTGTTAGCGGGCAGATGCTCGCGGGAGACTACCAATGTACTTGAACAACTGGAACAGCCTTGACCAAATGAAAGCCGACTTTTGGCCCGGATACAGCGATGCCGAAAAATACAACGGTGAGCTCGACGGCGCCAATGTGTTGCTTGCGAGTTACGGAACTCCGAACTACGAAGGCCATGCCTTTGTTCTTTTTGAGCGCAGCGGGAAGCTCTACGAAGTGAACGGCTCGCACTGCTCGTGCTACGGACTCGAAGGACAATGGAAACCAGAGGTAACAGCAATTGAGGTGCTACGTCACCGACTGGAACACGGAAAACTCGGCGCGGAAGAATACGACGAAAACCCATTTTCTGCGGAACTGCGGACAGTGCTGGATTCGCTGACCGCTAACGCCTGAAGCCAGCCGCGCGCGTCAGCGCGTCGGGCTGGGCTGATTTGTTATGTGGCCATTTATTCATCATCAGACCCCGGATAAGCGCTTACTCTCAGCTCGATCCCTAATTCCGCCAACACTTTTAATACGTTTGGAGGCAATACGACGCTTGCGAAATATCGTCCACGCTCGCCGACGGTTATACCAATATCGACCTGAGCCGAAAGCTCGGACGAAAATAATTCTCTACGCGTTAGGCACATGGCAAGGAAGGCCTGAATTTCAGCGACGAGCATGGTCGCGCTCGCCACATCAGCAATGCACGCATTTAAACCGGACCTTTCATGCACTCCGCCACGTCGCCTCGGCTCGCCCTTTTTCCAACCTGCGTCCACTTCGAGATTGAAGGCTTCACGCAGCGACGTAAGTGCAGCGTCAGATCCTTCAGCTCTCAATGTTGCAATATTCATCGACTCGTTCTACGCCACATAACGTTCGAGGCCAGCCGCGCGCGTTAGCGCGTCGGACTGCGCCGATTTGTTAGAGCCTGGCCTGACGCGGCTGACTGCAGAAGCCGAAACAGCCAAGCACACTACTGCCCTTGGAACCGCTCCACCAGCAACACGGCTAGCTTCACCACCCCTGCAACTCGAACTCTCCATCAACCCACTCCATTATGAACAGCGGCGCCTGATCGCTTGCTACTTCACTCACTACGCCGCCATGATTTTTTCTCAATTACCGACCGCTTCTCTATAAGCATCCAGCGATCTTTCTTGCCCGGCATAAAATGCGTTTACGCTTTTTCTTCTTTTTGCTCTAACTACAATTGGGGAGCCTAAAAGCTCCGTTGCATACGGAGTATTTGGGCTCCATAATCATTTTGTCCTACCTGAAACCAAGGACTTAGGTTCCTGATAGGGCGCCTGAATGGAAATTCAAATGGAGCATGGAGGCTCATATGACCACTCCCCGACTTCTCGATCAGGTCCG
>JALOAH010000194.1 GCA_023228865.1 Porticoccaceae bacterium
GCTGGTTGATGCGGGTTTGCTTTCCGCCAGTAACAATTACGCCATTTTAAGCCAGGTCGATGCCGTATCAATTTGTGTTCCCACGCCCTTGCGCAAAACTGGCGATCCGGACCTTTCTTTTATCGCGTCGGCTTCCAGGTCCCTGGCTCCCCACATGCATCGGGGCATGGCAGTAGTGCTGGAATCCAGCACCTACCCAGGCACAACCCGCGAGATGATTCTGCCGGTGATTGAATCGACCAGTGGATTGGCGGTATGTGAAGATTTTTTCCTGGCATTTTCCCCGGAACGGGTTGACCCCGGTCGAGATGATTGGACAACCATCAACACACCCAAGGTCATCGGCGGCATCTCTCCGGACTGCACTGAAGTGGCTACAGCCTGGTACAGCCAGGCCCTCGAGACGATTGTGCCGGTTTCAACCTGTGAAGTAGCCGAGATGACCAAACTGCTTGAAAACACCTTCCGCATGATCAACATCGGCATGGTCAATGAACTGGCAATTATGTGCGATCGCCTCAAAATCGATGTGTGGGAGGTGATCGATGCCGCCGCCACCAAGCCTTTTGGTTTTATGAAATTCACCCCCGGGCCCGGTCTGGGTGGTCACTGCATCCCGGTTGACCCGCTGTACCTGTCGTGGAAGCTCCGCTCGTTAAACTACACCGCCCGCTTTATCGAGCTGGCCTCTGAGATCAATACCAGCATGCCCCGCTATACCCTGGGAAAGATTCAGGACGCCCTGAACCGCCATAAAAAGCCCATCAATGGCAGCCAGGTGTTGATCCTGGGCGCTGCTTATAAACCGAATGTGGATGACCTGCGCGAGTCGCCCGCCCTGGATGTGATCCACCTTTTACAGGAAAAAGGCGCTGATGTGATTTATCACGACCCCTATATCCCGCATCTTGAGGAGGAAGGGCTGTCGCTTTCTTCCGTACCCGACCTGATGCAAGCGGTTGAGCGTGCCGATTGTGTGGCCATCATCACCAACCACGCACATTACGATTACGGTCCCATCCTCACCAGTGCAAAGTTGATTGTTGATACCCGTAACGCCCTGGGAAACCAGGGGAAAGATCACCCCAAGGTCGTCAGGCTCTAATGGCTAACTATTTGATTCCGGGTGTCGCGGGTTTTATTGCCTACCGTGTGGCGGAATTGCTGACTGATTCCGGTCACCAGGTGTACGGCG
The DNA here is from genome assembly GCA_023228865.1 of Porticoccaceae bacterium. The sequence continues at coordinate 1,196 of JALOAH010000194.1, forward strand.
TTGACAATCTGAATGACGCCTATGACGTCCGCCTGAAAGAATACCGCTTAAAAAAGCTGATGGTCCGATCTAATTTTCACTTTCTGAAGGGGGATATCTCTGAACGGACCATCATCGAGTCCCTTAAACCCTGGTTGCCTGAAAAAGTGGACGGGGTGATCAACCTGGCTGCTCGCGCCGGGGTGCGCTCCAGCCTGACAGACCCCTGGGTGTATGTGGATACCAACCTGACCGGCACCCTCAACCTCCTGGAGCTATGCCGCCAACGCTCTGTTGGGAAGTTTATTCTTGCCTCGACCTCCAGCCTGTACGCTGAAAAATCCGATCCGCCATTTAAGGAAACGGATGATACCGATCACCCCTTGCAGCCCTATGCCGCCAGCAAAAAGGGCGCTGAAGCGATGGCTTTTGCCTATCACCACCTGTATGGCATTGACGTCACGGTTTTGCGCTATTTCACCGTCTACGGTCCTGCCGGGCGTCCTGACATGGTCATGTTCCGTTTCTGCCAGTGGATCGCCGAGGGCCGTCCGGTGATCGTCAACGGCGATGGCGAGCAATCGCGCGGCTTCACCTACCTGGACGATATCGCTCGCGGCACAATCGAAGCACTGAAACCCCTCGGTTATGCGGTGATCAACCTGGGCGGACACGAGGTGATCACCATCAATCACCTGATTCACATGCTGGAAGACCGCATCGGCAAGCACGCCCGAATCCAGTACGAAGCTTTTCACCGCGCCGATGTGCACACCAACCAGGCCGATATCAGAACCGCCAAAGTGCTCCTTGGTTGGGAGCCGCAGGTAAGCCTGGAAGAAGGTGTCACCCACCTGGTGGACTGGTACATGGCAGAACGAGATTGGGTCAGCCAGGTCGAAACCCCATGAGCCTTCCCAAGGATCAAAACACAGAAGAGCATCCACAGCAGACCCGGGAAGAGGACGAAAAGCTGTTTTCCAGGATTAAATTTTGGGGCAAGGACGCCATCTTCAAAAAGGTCGTCAGCAATTCAGCCTATTTATTTGCCAGCCAGGCCATCAGCGCCGTGCTCAGCGTCCTGGCTGCCAATCTTCTGGGTGTAGCGAGCTTTGGTGAATTGGGGGTGGTGATCAGCTTTGTCACCAATATCAACCGCCTGCTATCTTTCCGCATGGGTGATTTTGTAGTCCGGTACATGGGGGGATTTTTGGCTGAGGACAAGCGCAAACACGCTTCAGCGATAATAAAAATAGCCGGTCTGGCAGAACTCTCCACCTCGATACTGGCATACCTGGTATTGCTCGCCCTGTCTCGCTGGGGTGCACTGGCCTTCGCCAAGGACCTCGCCGTCCAGCCGTTGTTCATCATTTACGGGATCACGATCCTCAGCAATATGATCACCGAAACCGCCACCGGCGCGCTGCAGGTGACCGGTCACTTCAAATCACTGGCGCTGATCAATTTTATCCAGAGCCTGGTCACCGTCGGCCTGTTTGCCCTGGTATTCCTCAGGCAAGGTGATGTGTTTGCCGTCATGCTGGTATACCTGGCGGGCAAGACCATCCTGGGGCTCGGCCCGGTTTTTGTTGCCCTGTACTGGCTACCCAAACATCTGGGGAAGGGTTGGTGGCGAACAACCTTGCGCGGCAACCTGCCAGAGCGCAAAGAGATGGTGCGCTTTGCTGTCAATTCCAACTTCAGCGGCATGGTCACCACCCTGGCACGCGATAGCGAGGTGCTGTGGGTGAGCTATTTCTTCGATACCTCGGTAGCCGGCTATTTTAAGGTCGCCCAGGCTGTGATCAACCTAGTGGTGATGCCGATCACACCCTTCATCAGCACCACCTTCCCCGAGATCACCCGGCACGTTGCCCGCCGCGAATGGAACCGTCTCAAGCAGTTGCTCATCCGTGTCACCACCATCTCAGGCGCCTGGACGGGGGCTGTGGCTGCCGGGTTGTTGCTGTTAGGGCGGCAACTACTCTTTTCGCCCTGGATGCTGTTTGGACGCACCATTTATATCTACAAAGAAGCTTATGCGCCAGCCTTTGCGGTGTTAATGGTGCTGATGGTCGGTTATGGAATTGCCAATATCTTCTACTGGGACCGTTCCCTGCTGCTGGCTTTTGGCAGGGCGGAATTGCCTTTAAGGGTGAGCTTTCTCGCCATGCTGGGCAAGATTGGGCTGGCATTTTTGATCGTACCGGTCCTGGGTTACCTGGCGGAAGCAGCCCTGTTAAGCGCATACTTCGTGGTCACGGTGAGCATTTTAGTCTGGAAAGGCCTGGCGGAGATCCGGCACCAATAGGGTGGGTCGGCGAAGAAACCTGTGGAGTTTGTCTATTTAAATTGGTTTTGGTATATTAACAATTCGCCAACCCACCCTACTAATTTGGAGGCATAATGGCCGCACCCAATTCTCCTGACCCGATGCAAATGATTGCCCGCATGCTGCAGCCTTGGCAGGCATCACTGGAAAATCCGCCTGCAGCCCAGGAAATTGTGCTGCAAAGCCTGCTGAAAATCTACGCTCAAACCGAATATGGTGCAAAATTCGGCGCCAGCGCCGTCAGCAACATCGTGGATTACCGGGA
>JALOAH010000195.1 GCA_023228865.1 Porticoccaceae bacterium
CACGGCAGAGTTCAGGTTGGCTGGCATGACCACCGCGACCGTTGACGGTCAGACGAAAGGTGCTGTTGCCGCACATCACCAGGCCGTCTGGGCAGACGATATGACCAAAGGGGATGGCGGGCCAGTTGTGCCAGCCGTAAATTTCGTCAACGCCTTCAAGGGCGCCGTCGGCAATCATTTTTTTGGCGCCGTGGCCGCCTTCTTCCGCCGGTTGAAAAATCAAAGTCACCGGCGCGCTGAGTAAATGCTGGTGATGTTTGAGCCAGCGCGCAGTGGCGTAGAGGGTGGCGGTGTGGCCGTCGTGCCCACAGGCGTGCATCAGCCCCGGTGTGCACGACGACCATTGTTTGTCGGTTTGCTCCACTATGGGCAGGGCATCAATATCGCCTCTAAGGGCAATATGGGTGCTGTCGCTCCGGGCTTTGGTTGCGCCGGGTGTCAATGTCGCCACAGTGCCGGTATCGGCGCAGGCGCGCCAGGGGATGTCGAGCGTCGTCAGCAGTTGGCGAATTCTTGCTGCAGTGCGGGTTTCCTGCCAGGCAAGTTCGGGGTTGGCGTGCAACTCCTGTCGCAGTGTTTGTGCGCTGTTGATGGTTTGTTGCCAAACGTCAGACATGCCGCTCCAAAAATAATTTTCAATGAAATATGTTGTTGTCGGGTTTTTAATTTAAATGTTTTCCAATCTGGATATTGCAAAACCAGGAGTCGCTCAATTGGGTATTGTCAATTTGAAAAGCCATCTTAAAAATAGAGTGTAAAAACCTCTTGTAAAACCGAAAATTGTTGCTTGATTAATTCGTCATTAAGTATGGATGATTTATTAACCCTATCCAATGTGACTTTGAAACGCAAGTTTTGTTCCAAACTTTAGCCTCGGTTATTTTTTATAAGTGCGTTTTTTGACAGTGAAAAAAATGGAGCATTATTTTTTATAAGCTATAAAAATAGGTTCTTATTCCAGGTTTTATAAATTTTAAGACTAAAAATAAAATGGATTATTTTTTATAAAAATAAAAAATCGCACGGGTAAAATTAAGCGATTAATTTGCCAAGCCGCAGCTGTGAAAATACAGAATGGTTTTTTGATTGTAAAATTTTCAGCTATTTTTTTTAACAATGCTGAGGGCGACAGCTTCCGCCACTTCAATGCCGTCGATGGCGGCAGAGAGAATGCCGCCCGCATAGCCGGCGCCTTCCCCAGCGGGGTACAACCCTTTGGTGTTGGTGCTTTGATAGTCGTCGCGGTTGCGTTTAATACGCAGCGGTGAAGACGTTCTTGTCTCCACGCCGGTCAAGACAGCGTCGTCCATATCAAAACCTTTTATCTGCCGTCCAAACGCGGGCAGGGCTTCGCGAATGGCGGCGATGGCGTAATCCGGCAGGGCGCTGCTGAGATCCGTGAGGTGGACGCCGGGTTTGTAGGACGGCTCCACAGCCCCCAGAGTTGTCGATGCCGTACCCTTGAGAAAATCCCCCACCAGTTGCCCCGGCGCATCGTAGTTACCGCCGCCGAGAACAAAGGCGCGGGATTCCAGTTGGCGCTGCAAGTCGATACCTGCGAGAGGATGGTCTGAAGGAAAATCCTCTGGCGTAATACCCACCACAATGCCCGCGTTGGCGTTGCGTTCGTTGCGGGAGTACTGGCTCATGCCATTGGTGACCACGCGCCCCTCTTCAGACGTGGCCGCCACCACGGTGCCGCCGGGGCACATGCAGAAACTGTAAACACTGCGGCCATTGCTGCAGTGGTGAACCAGTTTATAGTCCGCTGCTGATAGCTCGGGGTGGCCGGCAAATTTGCCGTACCTGGATTTGTCGATCAAGGTTTGCGGATGTTCGATGCGAAAGCCGATGGAAAAAGGTTTGGCCTCCATATAGACGCCGCAGTCGTAAAGCCTTTCAAAGGTGTCGCGGGCGCTGTGACCCACCGCGAGAATCACATGATCTGCTTCAATGTAATCGCCATTGGCAAGGGTGAGGCCGCGTACCTGGCCATCGACAATTGTCATGTCGGTCACATGGCAGCCAAAGCGGTATTCGCCCCCCAGGTTTTCGATCTCGCGGCGAATATGTTCCACCATGCCCACCAGGCGAAAGGTGCCCACATGGGGTTTGCTGATGGTGAGGATTTCTTCCGGCGCGCCGGCTTTGACAAACTCGGTGAGCACTTTGCGGCCAAGATGGCGGGGATCCTTGATCTGGGAATAGAGTTTGCCATCGGAAAAAGTACCGGCGCCGCCTTCGCCAAACTGGACGTTGGATTCAGGGTTGAGCTTGTGATCGCGCCACAGCCCCCAGGTGTCTTTGGTGCGCTGGCGCACTTCGGTGCCGCGTTCAAGGATCAGGGGTTTGAAGCCCATTTGTGCCAGCAGCAGGGCGGCCATAAAACCGCAGGGGCCGGTGCCGATAATCACCGGGCGTTTTTCCAGGTTTGCGGGAGCCTGGGCGACAAAGCGATAATCGGTGTCTGGCGTTGGCCGAACTCGCGGGTTGCTGCCGAGGCGCTGCTGTATTTCTGTTTCGTCAACGATGTCGGCATCCACGGAATAGACGGCAAAAATCTGGCTGCGCTTGCGGGCGTCATAGCCTTTGCGGGCAATGGTGAAAGCCTTCAATCTTTCTGGGGCTATCTCCAGTTGGCGAAGTACGGCGAGGCGGAGATCGTCCGGGTTATGATCCAGGGGCAGGCGTATTTCGGTGAGTCGCAGCATTGACGGGATCTGACCTGAGTGCGGGAAAGGCGGCTATTTTACCCTGTCAGGATTTTTCTGTCCCTAATCTATGACAGTAAGCTCCCCAGGCAGGGTCATTGGAATCAGAAGCCTAGGGTTCAGACCCTAAGCGCCGAGACCTCTTTTGCTTGAGTACATGGCGTTGTCGGCATGGCCAATCAGCGCCTCGGCGTTGTCGCCGTCTCGCGGGTACAGGGCTATGCCCACGCTGGGGGAGACCTGAATGCTCGAGCTGCCGATATAAAAAGGAGGCCTGAATGCGGCGAGGATTTTTGCAGAGACCGTTCTCCCATCCTCAGGGGAGGCGACGTTGTCAAGCAGAAGAATAAATTCGTCGCCGCCAATTCTGGCCACGGTGTCTGAATCGCGAACGCAGGATTTCAATCGCAGACCGGCCTCCCGCAGCACCAGGTCACCTGCGGCGTGGCCGAGGGAATCGTTGACCTGCTTGAAGTTGTCGAGGTCGCAGTAAAGCAGGCAAAAACTGTATTGGCCGCGCTCCGCTCGAGCGATGGCGATGTTGAGGCGATCATTCAGCAGGGCTCTGTTGGGCAGGTTGGTGAGGGCGTCGTACTGAGCCATGTGCTGCAGTCTGGTGTACATGCGGTTGCGCTCAATGGCAGCGGCCACCTGGGTCGAGACAAATTCCAACAGTTTGCGGTCTTTTTCTGTGTAGTGCTGCCCCGGGTGGTAGATTTGCACTACCAGGGCTCCCAGAGTGGATGTCTGGGTTTTCAGGGGTACCCCCAGCCAGTAATGGGCATCTTTGCCGATCACTGTTTTCAGGTCTGCCGGTAACTGCGCAGCGTTTTCCGGGGTTACCAGCAGGGGGTTGCCACTGCGAATCACTTCCCCACTGAGGGTGCCAGTCCCCAGGGGGCGGGGCGCGGGGTGCTCGTCGTATGCGTCCACATGGTAGGGGAAGCTCAGCTCGTCGCTGTCTTCATCGTAGAGGGCGATGAAAAAATTCTCTGCCGGCAGCAGTTGGGCGATGATGTCGTGGATTTTTTCAAACAAATGGATAAGGTCGCCGCCG
>JALOAH010000196.1 GCA_023228865.1 Porticoccaceae bacterium
TGGACATTTCAGGGTTTCGAGGGGTCTTTGGCGGAGAAATAGGCTCCGTAACGAGCAAGCATTTCAGGCTCGACGACAATGGAATACCTGTTTATATTCCCTATCCTTAATTCGCAAGAACATCGCCTATCTCGCCAAAAACCGGATGCGGGTGCTCGACTTCGAAGGACGGGAACTGGATCCTGAAATCGTTGATTGGACGCGCCCGACTGGCATTTTGCTGCGACAGGACCCCGGTCCCTGGAATGCCCTGGGGCATGTGGCCTTCCGGTTCGACAACCCCTTTGCCGTTTACCTCCATGACACACCGGATCGCCATCTGTTCGACCAGGTACAGCGGGGACTGAGCTCGGGCTGTGTACGGGTGAAGCACGCCCTGACACTCGCCAACATATTGCTTCAAGCGCCAGTACAGGGCCCCGTCAACCCTGTTGACGTAGCTGAAGTTGGAGGCAGGACACATAATGTGCCTGTGACTGCTGAAGTGAGGTTGCTGATGAGTTACTGGACCGCTGATGGCCGCGAAGACGGGCGAGTTCAGTTTAAACCCGATATCTATCAACGGGACAGGAACCTGATCGGCCTGTGGAGACAACTACATCCGCTGCCGCAAGGGGTAAATAATGTGGCCCACCAGCCATAAAACCAACAGTTCAATAATACTGGGATACCGTTTTAAACCATTATTTACTGAGACCTAATACTCGTACTCAATGCTGGCACGAATGCTGTGATCAGGGCTTGCGTTATCCAAACCCCAAAAATAACCCAGCTCCCAGTGTACTTGCCGACGGATACCTGTGACGATCTCACCCATGGCGACCGTGCCCACAGCCAGAGTATCTTCGCCGCCATGAAATTCCACCGCTGGCTCAAAACCGCGACGCCAGCGATGGCGAAGCTGAACTGCCATTGAGGTTTCTATTTCATCCTCAATGTCATCACCCCATTCGTATCCCAACTTGAAGTTGCCGGTGACACTAATGGGGCCTAGCTCTTTTTCCATCAAAATACCGCCTGCCGCTTCCCAGAGGTGCTGTCCTATGCCTTTTTCAACTTCCAATAATATTCCCCAGTCGGCCCAACTTTCTCCCTGCTCAGTCAGCTGGTGTATCAGCTCCAGCTCGATGGCTTCCAGATCGAATCCCTCACCCGGAAATTTGTCACCCACCAGATAGACCTCACCAAACCAACGATCATTCAAGGCCTGTCCATAGGCGAGCTGATGACGTTGTTGATGATTCTGTTGGTCGATCTGGTTGTCCTGATATAGCACCCGCCACTCAATTTCCCGTGTCATGGCTTCTACGTAGGGGTGATAAATCCGGTCGATGACAACGCCATCGGCATGAGCAAGGGCGGTCAGCAGCGTGCATAGCCCGTATAACCCAAGGCTGGCAAGACGGTTATTCATGATGATTTAACCTGCTTGAGGTAAGGTGAGTCTGGCTGCCCAGCAGCAAGGGCAACAACAGGAAAAAACTCAGTAAATAAGTGCCGACCTGAAGACTGCTGGGCGTGGCTTCGTAACCGATCAAGGCGAACAATAGCTGGCCTGCGACAGAATTTTCTGTAAGCCAGTCAGAGCTGTCCCACAGAGGAGCCAGGGATGGCAGCCAGTCTGCCTGGATTAACAACCCTGTAGCCTGGGCGACCATATTGGCCCCAAACAAGGCGAGCAGTGGTAGCGTGATCCGCAGCCACCAGCGCACCGGAAAGCTAAGCACACTGTAGTAAAGGAGGGTGCCTGTGCTGATGCCAATACCTGCACCCAGACAGCCCCCGAGAATAAAAGAAGACATTCGGCTCGATGAACCGGTTAACCCTGCACCATGGATAAAAATTTCTGAACCTTCCCGTGCTATGGTCAGGGCAACCATCAGAATCATGATTGAACGCATGGCGAACAGTTGCCGAGGACTGTCGCGAAAGCGGTAAAAACCAACAGCAAGCATCACAAGCAAACTGTAAACCATGATCTGGAGTCCGGCGTTGACCACTTCCTGACCGACATAGTCAAACCACTGTGATATGGGGGCAAGAAAAGTTGCGTACATCATGGCACCACCCAGCCCTGCGATGATACCCACCAGTGCCCACAACTGGCCGAGGCGGCAAACCCGTGATACTACTAGTAACAGGCTAACCAGTAGCGCTGACTCCAGAATTTCACCAAGCACCAGTATGACGGAGTTCAGTAGCATGCCATTACTCCGCAATCACCACACCCTGGGCCGTTTTGGGAAAAAACTCTCCAAAAAACGGATAGCGTCCGGGTGGCAGGGGACCGATAAAAATCACACTTTTTGTGCTTCCGGGGATAACTTTCTCCCGGTTCAGTTCGTAACTTTCAAACTCTTCGGCGGTAGGGTCTTCATTGATCACCAGCAATCTGACTTTGGTGTCAGCGGGGATATGGATTTCAGAAGGAAAAAACAGATGGTTAGCGATCCTGATTTCGATGGTTTCCACTGCTTCTGCTAAGCCTGGCACGATGCAAAGCAGCATCAATGTCAACGCCAGTAATGACCGGAATTTCATGCTTTTTCTCCGGGGAAGCACAAGTCAAAGCAGGTGCCACTGCTGAACCTGGATTCGCGAATTTTCACTGTGGCACCGTGCAGGCTGGCGATATTGTGCACTATTGCAAGCCCCAGGCCACAGCCGATAGCCGTAGATGATTGTGACGTTTCCCCCAGGCGGTGAAAGCGACGAAAAACAGCCTCGCGCTGACTGTTGGAGATTCCGGGTCCGTTATCCTCCACACACAGATGAAGACCTTCTGAGTCGCGGGATAGAGAAACGATAATATGGCCCCTTTCCTGTGTGTACTTGCTTGCATTGGAGAGCAGGTTGACGATCAGTGCGGTCAATGCAAAACGGTCACCTGTGATCACAGTATTTATGGCATTGGCGTCCGATTTGAACTCAATATTCTGATGCCGGGATTCAAACAAGGGATAATTTTCTGCAATCACGTTTTCTACGAGTGTGCTGAGATCCAGAGAGATAAAGTTGGCGCTGATCTGTTCAGGTGTGGAGCGATACAGTGCCAGTATTTGCTCCACCAGATGCTGCATGCGTTGAATCCCGTGTGCCAGTTCGGTAAATTCCTCCGAGGTTTCGGGTTGTCGTTGTTGAAGGTTATGGAGTTGCAGCTTGAGGGCGCTGATGGGGGTGCGCAATTCATGTGCTGCGTCGGCGGTGAAACGTTTTTCAAATTCAAAGGCTCTGGCCAAACGGTGCAGCAAACCATTGATGGCTTGTACAACGGGAGTTAATTCCTGGGGAGGGTCATCGAGACTGACAGGACTCAAATCCCGGTGCTGTTTTTCCTGGAGTTTTGCACTTAACTCTCGTAAGGGTGTCAGTCCGCGTCCGATAATAAACCAGATTAGCAACCCGGAAATCGGCAGCCCCAGCAACATGGGGAAGATAGTTTCAAGGATGACGTTTTCTGCCAATTGGTAGCGTATGTCGGTCCGTGTTGCCGCTACCACCAAGCGATCACCGCTGCTGGTCATGTAGACATGGGTGCGCCAGCGGTAACCGCCAAAATTGGCGAAATCAAAACCGGGGGAGAGGCTGGTGACTGCCTGTGCAGGTATATTGTCACTGTGCAGCAACCGGGGTGCCCCCTGATCCTGTATTTTCCAGAGCTGGTAGGCGATATGGCCGGGCTGATCGGGTGAAGACAGTAGCTCCGTATTGAGGTTGGCCAGTAGTTGTGCCATTTCCAGTAGCTGACT
>JALOAH010000068.1 GCA_023228865.1 Porticoccaceae bacterium
AGGCGCGAGCAATGTGAAAACAGAGGCAATTGGCAATAATGTCGTCAAAGAGTTTTTCCCGGCGTTTTTCCGTCAGCGCCTTGGAATCGCCAAGACCGGCAACAGGATTGTTGGGATCGAGAATAACCGCCGCTGTGACCACATCCCCGGCCAGGGGGCCGCGACCCACCTCATCAACACCGGCGACAAGCCCCGGCAGATGTTTATAGTCAAAGAGATCGCTGAACATGCTGAGAGCGCTTATTAATCATTTCCGCCAGCACCCTGGCGGCGGTGGCACTGGCACCCAGACTCAGGGACTGGTGCAGTTCGGCAAAGGTGGTTTCGAGAAAACGGCGTTTCTCCCGGTCGAACAACACGGCTCTGGTTTCTGTGACCAAATTGGCGACGCTGGCCTGATCCTGAATCAGCTCCGCAACCAGAGGTTTGCCCGCCACCAGATTGGGCAGGGAAATATAGGGAGTTTTCACCAGTTTTGAGGCCAGCCAGTAGGAAGCGCCACCGAGACGGTAGGCCACCACCATGGGTTTTTTCAGCAGCATGGCTTCAAGGGCGGTGGTTCCCGATGTCAATAAAACCGCATCGCTGGCCGCCATCACCCTATGGGAGTTACCACTTACCAGGGTCACCGGCAGATCGGCATACTGTTGGAGAAGCTGGCTGATTTCACTGTGCCGGGCGCTGTTGGCGGAGGGAATCACAAACTTGAGTTGCGGTGTTTCCCGGTGCAATTGCCGGGCAGCCTGGAGAAACAGATCCCCCATCAGGGCAACTTCCGAGCCACGACTGCCGGGCATAATGGCAAGCAGAGGCGCCGTAGAATCCAGCCCCAGGCTGACCCGCGCCGCAACCTTGTCGGCCTCAAGATCAGCGCCACCAGATGTCATATCCGTCAAGGGAATGCGATCTGCCAGCGGGTGGCCGACAAAGGCAACCGGCACCTGATGCTGGCGATAGAAGTCGCTTTCAAAGGGCAGCAGGGTGAGCATGCAATCGACGGCGCGGGCTATTTTTTTCACCCGCCCCTGCCGCCACGCCCACACCGAAGGGCTGACGTAGTGGGCGGTCAGTACACCCTGGCGGCGCAGCTTCAGTTCAAGCCCCAGATTAAAATCCGGCGAATCTATACCTACCACCAGATCGGCGCCCCAGGCGAGAAAATGGCGATAGAGGGTTTTGCGAATGTAGAGAAGCTCCGGCAGTCGTTTCAAGGGCTCGACAAACCCCATCACCGAGAGACGATCCATGGGAAACAGGGAATGGAGGCCGGCGGCAATCATGGTTTCACCGCCCATGCCCTGAAATTCGGCAGCGGGGAAATGCTCACGCAAACACTGAATGAGTTCGCCGCCGAGCAGGTCGCCAGAGACTTCTCCGGCAACCATGCCAATCTTCAGAGGTTTAACCACGGGCGACCCTCCAGAAACAGCCCATCGGGGTCAGCGCACAATACCCCGGGAAGAATTGCGCAGAAAGTCCGCCAAAGGCTGAATGACTTCGACCTGATCCGTCATGGCATCGAGCTCGGCAATGGCTTCTTCCAGCTTGAGGCCGCGGCGATAAATGATTTTATAGGCCTGATTGATAGCCGCAATCTGCTGGCGACTGAAATCCCGGCGCTTGAGCCCTTCCGCATTGATGGTTCTGGCTTCTGCGGGGCTGCCCATGGCCATCACATAGGGCGGCAAGTCGTGGGTGAGAAAGGTGCCGGCGCCGGCAAAGGCATGGGCGCCAATACTGACAAACTGGTGCACCAGCACATAGCCCGATAATATGGCCCAATCCCCCATCACCACATGACCGGCGAGAGAGGCATTGTTGACCAAAATACAGTTGCTACCCACAACACAATCGTGGCCGATGTGCACATAGGCCATCAACAGATTGTTGTCGCCAATTCGAGTCTCAGCCCTGTCCTGCACCGTGCCGCGGTGAATGGTGACGCCTTCGCGAATGGTGTTGTTATCACCGATAATGAGACGGGTCGGCTCACCCTTGTATTTAAGATCTGGAGTATCTTCACCGATGGTGGAAAACTGGAAAATCCGGTTATTTTTACCAATTCGCGCCGGTCCCTTGACGACAACGTGGGAATTGATAACGGTATTATCGCCTACTTCAACGTTAGCACCGACCATGGTCCATGGTCCTATACTGACGTTTTCACCGATAACCGCACTAGGATCAATAATCGCGCGAGGGTCGATCAACTGCCTTTCTCCTGTGTTCTAAAGCCTTAATCCAACTCCTGGAGGGCACAAAGCAAGCGGGCTTCACAGGCCAGATTGCCATCAACGGTGGCCTTGCAGTTAAAGCGCCAGATATTGCGTTTCACTGAATCTATGTTCGCCTCCAGACTGAGGCGATCACCGGGGACAACCTGGCGCTTGAAACGCACGCCGTCGACACCGGCAAAAAGGTAGAGGGTCTTTTCGTTGGGGCGCTTGTTTACGGTGGCAAAACCGAGAATTCCCGCCGCCTGAGCCATGGCCTCAATGATCATCACACCAGGAAAAATGGGGGCGTGGGGAAAGTGGCCATTAAACACCTCTTCATTGGCGGTGATGTTTTTATAGGCGAGGATATGGCTGCCCGGCTCCAGCTCAAGAACGCGATCCACCAGCAAGAATGGATAGCGATGGGGTAGAAACTCTTTGATTTCATTGATTTCCATGAATAGCCTTTAACAATCTTGCTGATAATGGTTCACTCTTTATCCTGCTTCCCTTTTTCGAGGGAAGACAGCCTTTTTGCTATCGAATCCAACTGGCCAAAACGAATAGCATTTTTTTTCCAACGGGCGCTGTCCGCAAACGGTGTTCCCGATGAATAGACGCCCGGCTCAGTGATCGATTTGGTAATCATGGTTCGACCCGTTACGGTAACACCATCACAAAGCTCAATATGCCCCACCAGGCCTGCGCCACCGGCAAGAACACAATTTTTGCCAATGCGGGTACTGCCGGAAATAGCAGAGCAACCGGCGAGGGCGCTATTATCACCGACCCGCACGTTATGGGCAATTTGTACCAGATTGTCGATAATCACACCGTTGCCGATGACCGTGTTGCCCAGAGCGCCGCGATCGATGGTGGTGTTGGCACCAATTTCCACATTGTCGCCGATCTCCACCGCGCCGAGCTGGTGAATTTTCAGCCAGCTGCCCGCCTCGCTGGCAAAACCAAAACCATCGGAACCTATAACAGCGCCGCTGTGAACAATCACATTGCGCCCCAGGGAAACCCCGTGATAGAGGGTGACATTGGCGTGGAGATAACTGTGGTCGCCAACCATCGCGTCTCTGCCGATAAAAGTGCCCGCCCCCACATGCACATGGTCGCCGATAACGACACCCTCTTCGATAACCACATGCGCAGCAATGCAGGCGGAACTGGCAACCTGAGCGCTGGCGGCAATCACCGCACTGGCGTGAACCCCAGGCGTTATTTGGTAGTGGCGGTCAAAAAGCGCGCTCAGGCGCGCGTAGGCCACATAGGGGTTGGCGGCAAGCAGTACATTGCCGTCAAAATTGTCGGCATGGCGCTCATTGACGATGACAGCGCTCGCCCCGGTGGAGGACAAATAGCGGCTATAGGCGGAGCTGGCAAGAAATGCCAGCTCGCCCTCGCCGGCATCCTGCAGGGTGTTAAGCCTGTGAATCCGGCAGAGAGGGTCTCCCCGCAATGCCACACCCAAGTGGTCTGCCAGTGACTGCAGGGTATAGCCTGTACTCATCAACTAATTACTTTGTTTTGCTGTTCAAGCGTTCAGTGAGCTTGGCCGTGATATTGATTTCAGGCTTGGCGGTAATAACGGCATCGGCTCTCAACAACACTGTAATGCCCTCCTGCTCCACCAGTTCCTGCAAGGCTTCCTGAGCCTTGGGCTGCAACTCGCGAATGATGCGATTCTGCAGGCCTCTGACTTCTGACTCCAGCTTGCGCGCGGTCAATTCAATGTCGGCACGGAAATATTCCATTTTTTTCTGAAATTCAGTCTTCTGCTCTTCTGACCAGGTCATGCTCTTGGCCTCAGCGTCTTTTTGCAGAGCCTTTATATCCGCCGCCGTGCTGTCATACCTGGCCTGCAAGGCCGCATATTCGGACTGCGACTGCAACTCTTTCTGGCGCTGCTGGGCAATATCGGAGCCGAAAATGGCCGCACCGAGATCCACCACAGCAATCTTGTCTGCTGCAAATACCGCTGTACTTAACAATGTTGCCACCAGCATTAAAGTGACTTTCAGTTTACTCACACAATTTCTCCGTTGGTTTTGGGGGTTAAATAAGAATTATTAGAACGTCTGTCCCAGCGAGAACTGGAAAAACTCGGTGTCATCTTCGTCGCTGCTATTGAGCGCCTTGCCCAAGCTCACCGTAATGGGGCCGAAACCACTCAGCCAGGTGGCGCCAATACCGGTTGAGTAACGCAGTTCACCGGCGTCAGGCTCAAAGCAGTTTAGCTGGGTGTCGCCGCAATCGGTGTCAAAGACGTTACCGGCGTCAAAAAACAAAGAAGCCTGAACGGAGCGCTGATCTTTGAGAAACGGCAGAGGAAAGATAATCTCCGCCCCCATTTCCACCAGGATATTACCGCCGAAAGGATCTGGATCATCGACATCGATCAACTCACAATCCGGGTTGTCTTCAGGCCGGGCGCCAGTGCTGCAAATTTTTGCTGGCGTGTCCTGGGGACCGAGGGTATTGCGCTTGAAGCCGCGCACAGAACCAAAACCACCGCCGTAGAAATTCTTGAAAAATGGCAGGCGGTCGAGGTCGCCATAGGCATCACCATAGCCGAGATCGGAGCGCAATCTCAGGGTGAGGCTATTGGTCAGCGGCTGGTAATACTGTCCGGAATAAGACAATTTGTAGTATTCGGCATCACTGCCGGGCACAGTGACTTCCAGACCCAGTCTTTGCGAATGGCCGCGGGTGGCGAAAACGCCCCTGTTGAGGGTCGACTTCACCAAGTTGACACTGAAGGAGAACATATCGTACTGATCGCCATTGGTGTTGACGAAATCCTCGATTTCCAGGGACGTAAAGGAACCGAGATCAATACTTAGGTTCTCATAGTTAAGACCAAAGCCGAGGCTGGCGGTCTCCGACAGCGGGTAGCCAAAATTGACCCCGGTGCCAAAGCTGTCGGTGGTGTAGTTGGCCAGGTTGAATTCGCCGTAATCCGTGGCTCTGTAGAACACGTTGAAACCGGCACTGACGCCATCGGTGGTGAAATAGGGGTCGGTAAAAGAAAACTGGACGTTGGTCTGGTAGGTACTGCGGTTGATACCAATGCCGACCTTGTTGCCTGTGCCGAGAAAATTGTTTTCCTGCAGGTTGCCGCCGAGGACAAGACCGTAACCCTGGGCAAAGCCGACGCTGGCGCCAATGCTGCCGGACGGCTGTTCTTCTACGGTATAGACGACATCCAGCTGATCGCCGGTGCCCGGAACCTCCTTGGTTTCAACCTGTACTTCCTTGAAGAAGCCCAGGCGTTCAAGCCTGACCTTTGAATGTTCAATGAGGGCGGTGGAGGCAGCGCCACTTTCCATTTGGCGCATTTCCCGGCGCAAGACTTCGTCGGAGGTTTTGGAGTTGCCGCGAAACTCAATGCGGCGAACATAGGCGCGCTTGCCCGGATTGACGAAGAAGGTGATTTTGGCGGTTTTATCGTCCTCGTTGACTTCCGGATAGCCTTTGACATCGGCAAAGGCGTAACCATCGTTACCCAGGCGCTGGGTAATCAGTTCCGAAGAGCTGGTCATTTGTTGCTGGGAGAAGCGCTCGCCCTCTTTCAGGGTAATGTAACGGCGCACTTCCTCTTCGGGAACGATAAGTTCACCGGCGAGGTCAATCTTGCCGACGGTATAGACGTCGCCCTCGGT
The DNA here is from genome assembly GCA_023228865.1 of Porticoccaceae bacterium. The sequence continues at coordinate 5,888 of JALOAH010000068.1, forward strand.
GATATTGACGGAAATAAACACCGACTGTTTGTCGGGGCTGACGGAAACCTGGGTCGAGTTAATGCCAAACTGCAGGTAGCCGCGATCCAGGTACCAGGACTCAAGACGCTCGAGGTCGCCACTGAGCTTTTCCCTAGCGTACTTGTCATTGCCGCTGATCCACGAAAACCATCCGGTGGTTCTCAGTTCAAATTCGTCGAGGAGATCCTCTTCGTCGAAATCCCTGTTGCCGACAATGTTGATCATCTTGATCTTGGCGACATCCCCTTCCTTGACGTTGACATTAATGGCAACCCGGTTGCGGGGCAGATCCTGAACTTCGGTATCGACAATAGCGCCATAGCGACCCTGGCTGACATACTGGCGCTGAAGTTCCTGAATCATGCCTTCGAGAATGGCCTGGCGGAAAATCTGGCCTTCGGCAAGGCCGTTTTCTTTGAGCGCCTTCATCAGGTCTTCAGTTTTAATGGCTTTATTGCCCTCGAAATTGATCTCTGAAACTGCAGGTCGCTCTTCGACCACCAGAATGAGCACTCCGCCATCCCGGGCTATTTTGATGTCGCTGAAGTAGCCGGTTTGAAACAGCGATCGGGTTATGTCCTTGATGCTGTTTTCATCAATAAGATCCCCTGCCTTGTAGGGCATGGCGGAAAAAATTGTGCCGGCACTCACCCTTTGCAGCCCCTCGAGACGAATATCCTCGATCACAAACACATCGGCAATCACCGGCGTGACCAGCAGGGAAAGGAGTAAAGCCAAAAAAACACGCTTCATATACATCATTCTTCGTTGTTGTTGTCCATACAGCCAAGGAGCGTCCGCAGACGTTCAGAGCCTCATCACGTCATTGTATAGGGCGATAACCATCAAACCAACCACCAGGAACAGCCCCAGGCGGTACCCCGCCATCTGAATTTTCTCTGAAACCGGGCTTCCCTTGACCGCCTCGACCATGTAATACATGAGGTGGCCACCATCGAGAACCGGAATCGGCAACAAATTGAGAACACCAAGGCTAACGCTGAGCAGTGCCAGAAAGCCCAGATAGGCGGTAAAGCCGTACTGGGCGGAAGCGCCAGCCACTTTAGCAATGGTTATGGGGCCACTCAAGTGTTTCGGCGAAATAATCCCGGTGACCATTTTTTTAATGGAATCCAGAACCATTTTGGTGGTCTTCCAGGTCTGGTGAAGAGCCTGGCCAAAGGCGCCGACAACGCCGTAATCGGTTTTGCGCAGATAGGATTCGGGCCATTCGGGAATCACCACAGACATTCCCACCTGGCCAATCACAGAACCGTCGTCCTGGGTGACGCCTTTAGGGGTGATTTGAGTGGCAAACTTTTCACTGCCCCTGGCCACCTCAATGGCAATGGTTTCCCCTGGCCGGGCGCGCACGTACTCCACCCATTGCGCCCAGTCGGACACTTCAATGCCATCCATCGCCGTTATGCGGTCGCCACTGCGCAGGCCGGCCTCTGCGGCGGGTTCAGCATCCATCACCTGGTCGGCAACCGGCAGCACTTTCGGCGTATAGAGCTCAATGCCAATATCGCCAATCGGATCGGGGTTATCCGTATCCACCTGCCAGCCATTGAGTTCCGCCTCCAGGTCATAGCTCAGATTCGAATCCTGATACTTGACCCGGAAGTTGATGGTGCCCTCTTCACCGAGACGCAGCACCAGCTGCTCTCCCAGAGTCTGGAGTGTTGGCGTAGGCTCGCCATCGACAGCAAGGATTTCCTGGCCTGGCTCGATTCCGGCTCTATCCGCAATCGAACCGGGGACAACCCTGTCGACGATGGGAGCCACGCCCTGAACACCGGCCATAAAAACAACCCAGTAAGCGATAACGGCAAGCAGGAAATTGGCGATGGGGCCGGCGCTGACAACAGCCATGCGCTGCCACACGGATTTATTATTGAAGGCATAGGGAATGTCCTGGGGATCGACATTGCCCTCGCGCTCATCCACCATCTTTACATAGCCACCGAGGGGCAGTACGGCGAGCACAAACTCGGTGCCCTTGCGGTCATACCAGCGGGCAAAGGGCGTACCAAAACCGATGGAAAAACGCAGTACCTTGATACCGCAGCGGCGCGCCACCCAAAAATGGCCAAATTCGTGAATGGTTACCAGAACACCCAGTGCGACCAGGGTGAAGAACAGGGTTTTTACGATTTCTAACACGGACTTAAAACCTCCACCTGGCGCATTGCCAACTCTCTGGCCAGTTTGTCGGATTGTTGGACTGCAGCCAAGTCGACGGGTTCACATCCCTGCCAGGAATCGAGAACGTCAGCCACCACAGTCGCAATATGGGTAAAACCAATGCGGCCGCCAAGGAACGCCGCAACCGCAACCTCATTGGCCGCATTGAGCGCCGCCGGATAATCCTGGCCACTCCTGGCCGCCTGCTGCGCCAGTTCGAGACAGGGAAACCTGGCCAGATCCGGTGTTTCAAAGCTGAGCTGCGCCACTCGAACCAGATCCAGGGGGGCGACACCGGAGTCTATCCGCTCCGGCCAGGCAAGGGCGTGGGCGATGGGCGTGCGCATGTCCGGATTGCCCAACTGCGCCAGCACAGAGCCATCCACATAGGCCACCAGGGAGTGGACAATACTCTGGGGGTGGATGACCACCTCCACCGCATCCGCCGGCACATTGAAGAGCCAGCAGGCTTCAATCAGCTCCAGCCCCTTGTTCATCATGGTGGCGGAATCCACGGAAATTTTCTGACCCATCGCCCAGTTGGGGTGGGCGCAGGCCTGAGCCGGGGTCACGGTAGCCAGTGCCGCCAGCGCCGTGGTGCGAAACGGCCCCCCGGACGCAGACAAGAGTATTTTACTGACGCCCGCAGCCCCGGGCTGTCGATAACCCGGCGGCAAACACTGGAAAATTGCGTTGTGCTCACTGTCGATGGGCAGCAATGTGGCGCCGTGGCGAGCTACAGCATCCATAAAAAGCCCGCCAGCCATCACCAGAGATTCCTTGTTGGCCAGCAACACCCGCTTGCCCTTTTCTGCGGCGGCCAGGGTTGGCAGCAACCCGGCGGCGCCGACAATGGCGGCCATCACTGTATCCACTTCGCTGTCGGCAGCCACATCCACCAGCGCCTGGGCACCCCAGAGCACGGTGGTATGTGGATCCAGTTGCTCCCGCAACAAGCTGGCGGCCTGCTCAGAACCGACCACCACATAGCGAGGCATAAAGCGGCGACACTGGCGTGCCAACACATCCACTCGGGAACGCCCCGTCAGGGCAAACACTTCATAGCGCTCCGGGTGGCGGGCAATAACGTCGAGGGTGCTCTCGCCGATGGAACCGGAAGAGCCCAGAATAGTGATTTTTTCACTCATGGCTTTAGCATTCCGCCAATGGCAGAGCTTAGCGCGGTAGCGGCGATAATCGCGTCCGGCGCAATCATGACGGCGAATGAATCAGCAGGATATAAAACAGGGTAAACACCGGCAGCGCCGCCGTCAGGCTGTCGATGCGATCGAGAATGCCGCCGTGGCCAGGGAGAATTTTGCCGCTGTCCTTAACGCCGCGATGGCGCTTGACCATACTCTCGAGCAGATCCCCCAAAACAGCAGCCAGCACTGCAGCCACCTCGACAATCACCCACTCCAGCCACAGATGGCGCTGGGAGGGACTAAAGGCGATGACGATGGAGATGACGATCAGCACGGCGACCACGCCGCCGCCAAATCCTTCCCATGTTTTTCCCGGACTGACTTCCGGCGCCAGCTTGTGGCGGCCGAAAGCGCGGCCACTGAAATAAGCGCCTATATCGGCACAGACAACGGTGACAATAACCACCATTACCAGCCAGTGTCCGCCGTCCTGGGCCGCCAGCCAACTCAAGGCGAGCCAGGCTGGCAGAAGCACAAACAAGCCCATCAGCAGGCGCACCGCTGTGCTGCCCCAAAGAACTGCACTGCTGGGATAGCCCTGCACCCAGAGCAGGGCAATGGCCCACCACAGGCAGCCGCTGAGAAGAATCATTTTGGCAGCCTCAAGACCCACAGCGGGGGCGTCAAAACCCAACCCCAGGAACATGGCTGCCATCAAGACAGCCACAACACCATAATAAAGGAGGCTGACGGCGCGTCCGGCATTTGACAGATTTGCCCATTCCCACAGGGCGACAAAAATAACGCCGGCGACAACCAGGGAGAACCACTGAAAGGGCAAGCCAAAGAGTGCGCCAAGGAACAAAACGGCGAGAATAATTGCCGTGACTATCCGCTGTTTAAGCAAAATTTTTCTCCGCAGCCGTCACGTGGCAGAGCTGTTCCGCAGTCATGCCAAAACGGCGCTGCCTGCTGTTGTAATCAGCCACGGCAGCATCAAAAGCTTCGGCATCAAAGTCTGGCCAGTAAACCGGGGAGAAATACAGCTCTGCATAGGCGAGGTGCCAAAGCAGGAAATTGCTCAGTCGCCGTTCATTGGCAGTGCGAATACAGAGATCCGGTGGCGGCAGATCTGCCAGGGACAAATGCCTGGCAAAAAGGGTTTCGCTGATATCCTCCGGGCGCAGCACGCCGGACTGAACCTTGGCGGCCAGTTTTTTCGCCGCCTGGGTAATATCCCAGCGGCCGCCGTAATCGACCGCGAGAACCAGGGTGGTCTTGCCCTGCTGGGTTTTCTGTTCGGCATTATCAATCAGCTTGCGCAGGCGATCACTGAATTTTGCCCGCTCGCCGATTACCTTGAGGCGAATGCTGCGCTCCTGGAATTCGGGGAGTTCTTTGCGCAGATAGGAGGAAAACAGCGACATCAGGCCGCGCACCTCAGCGGGCGGGCGCGACCAGTTTTCACTGCTGAAGGCAAAGACAGTGAGAAACTCGATATTGTGGCGAACGCAGGAATCCATTGCATCGCGAACCCGCTCCACCCCTCGTTCGTGACCGGCAATACCCGCCAGCCCCCGCTGCTTTGCCCAGCGATTGTTGCCATCCATGATAACGGCAACATGGCGCAGAGGATTGGCGAGTTTTTCCGATTGGGCATCTCCAGACATGGGCGCTTCCTCTGGGGTCTCAGACGTCAGAGGCAATTAAATTTCCATCAGATCGGATTCTTTATCCGCCAGTGCGGCATCTATCTTGGCGATAAAACTGTCGGTGATTTTCTGCACATCATCCTGTGCCTTGCGCTCTTCATCCTCGGTAATATCCTTATCCTTGAGCAGCGCCTTAATATCGGAAAGAATATCCCTGCGTATATTGCGAACGGAAATCCGTGCGTTTTCCGCCTCTGCCCTGGCCTGCTTGATGAGCACCTTGCGAGTCTCTTCCGTCAATGGCGGCAGGGGAATGCGGATGATCTCCCCCGCAGTGGAAGGATTAAGCCCGAGATCTGACTTGAGAATGGCTTTTTCAATGTCACCAACCATTTTCTTTTCCCAGGGCACAACCGCCAGGGTGCGGGCGTCGGAAACGTTGATATTGGCCACCTGGCTCAACGGGGTTTCAACGCCGTAGTAGGACACAGTGATTCCTTCAAGCAATCCTGGATGAGCCCGGCCGGTGCGCAATTTGTTAAAGGTGTGCGCCAGGGATTCAAGGCTTTTGCCCATACGCTCCTTGGCGTCTGCTTTGAGTTCTTCAATCATGGTCAATTTTCCTCAATCAGGGTGCCTTCATCGCCACCCACCACAATATTCAGCAGGGCGCCGGGTTTGGACATTCTGAATACACGCAGGGGCATGCGATGTTCACGGCACAGGCAAATGGCCGTGAGATCCATGACGCCGAGCTTTTTGTCGAGCACGGCATCATAGGTTAAATGAGAGTAAAGGGTTGCCTCGGCATTTTTCAGGGGATCGTCGGAATAAACACCGTCGACCTTGGTAGCCTTGAGCACCAGGTCGGCGCCAATCTCAATGCCCCGCAAGCAGGCCGCCGAGTCTGTGGTAAAAAAAGGATTACCGGTTCCGGCAGCAAAAATAACCACCTCGCCCTGGGAGAGGGCGCGCACGGCATTGCGGCGATCGTAATGGTCAACCACACCACTCATGGGAATTGCCGACATAATGCGGGCGGAAATATTGGAGCGTTCCAGGGCATCGCGCATGGCCAGGGCATTCATGACCGTCGCCAACATACCCATATGATCACCGGTGACTCTTTCCATGCCCGCGGCCTGAAGCGCGGCGCCGCGAAACAGATTGCCACCGCCAATCACCAGACCCAATTGGACGCCGATGCCAACGAGCTGGCCTATTTCCAGCGCCATGCGATCCAGGACTTTGGGGTCGAGACCAAAGGTTTCAGAACCCATCAGCTCTTCGCCACTGAGCTTGAGAAGAATACGTTTGTATTTCTTGTCCTTGGCTGCCTTCATGTCGGCCATGAATTCCCCGCTTCGTCAATGGCGGCGGAGTGGCAATCACTCCGCCGGTGTTTTATAGGCTGTTGCTGAAGTGGTCACATTCGGCCGCGCGCGACAACAGCGCCGCGCACGACTGAACTGAATCTTCAATGCTTACTTGCTGGCGTTTACCTGAGCGGCAACTTCAGCGGCAAAATCGGTTTTTTCCACTTCAATGCCATCACCAACCTCAAAGCGTACAAAACCGTTGATTTCGGCGCCAGCTTTTTTTACCAGATCCCCTACCTTGATCTCGGGATCCTTGACGAAAGGCTGTTCCACCAGGCTGTGCTCTTTGAGAAACTTGCTGATGCGGCCACCCATCATTTTTTCAACGATCTCGCCGGGTTTGCCCGCCATATCCGGTTGTGCGCGGATTATCTCTTTCTCTTTTTCGAGAATTTCAGCAGGCATTTCGTCCGGCTTGTTGACCTGGGGGTTGGAGGCGGCGACGTGCATGGCAACATCTTTGGCCAGCTCGACATTACCACCGGAAAGCGCCGTCAATACCGCGATGCGGTGATTGCTGTGAACATAGCTGCCAACCACCGGAGCCTCGACAATGGCGATTCTGCGCACAGAAATGTTTTCACCGATTTTCTGTACCAGCGCCTGGCGGGCATCTTCCAGATCCCCTGCCATCAGGGCGGCGACGTCATCCTGGCGGTCGGCAAAGGCTTTGGCAATGACCTTATCGACAAAGGCGCGGAAGTTGTCGTCGCGGGCAACGAAGTCAGTTTCAGAGTTGACTTCCAAGAGTACGCCCAGGGTGCCATCGTCGGCAACGCGAACAGCAACAACGCCGTCAGCGGCGGTGCGACCCGCTTTTTTGGCGGCTTTAAGGCCACTGGATTTGCGCAGCTCTTCAATGGCCAGTTCAATATCACCATTGGTGTCAACGAGTGCTTTTTTGCACTCCATCATGCCAAGGCCGGTTCTTTCGCGAAGTTCTTTAACAAGGGAAGCAGTCACTGCCATGGGGAATATCCTCTCAATCCACTAATAAATTGTTAGTAAAAAGGGGGCAAGGCCCCCTTTTCGGTCATACGATCAAGCAGTAGAGCACGAACGGATCAACCGCCCACATCACTCCTGTGCTGCGACTGCGCTATCAGCTGCGGGCTCTTCAACTTCCACAAATTCGTTTCTGGAGACACCGCTATTCGATTGGGACTTGCCCTCGAGTACGGAGTCGGCAACAGCCGTCAGGTACAGCTTGATGGCGCGAATGGCATCGTCGTTACCGGGAATGATGTAATCAACGCCGTCGGGATCACTGTTGGAGTCGACAACGCCGATCACGGGAATACCCAGCTTGTTGGCTTCCTGAATGGCGATGCGCTCATGGTCGACATCGACCACAAACAGTGCATCGGGCAGGCCGCCCATATCCTTGATACCGCCGATAGAGCGCTCCAGTTTTTCCATCATGCGGGCGCGCATCAGGGCTTCTTTTTTGGTGAGCTTCTGGAAAGTACCATCCTGGCTTTGGGACTCGAGCTCGCGAAGACGCTTGATGGAAGCGCGGATCGTTTTGTAGTTGGTGAGCATGCCACCCAGCCAGCGGTGACTGACATAGGGCATACCGGCGCGCTGCGCCTGCTCGGCAACGGTTTTCTGGGCAGAACGCTTGGTGCCCACAAAAAGAATTTTGTTGCCCTTGAGGGACAGTTTGCGAACCTCTTCCAGAGCCTGGTTGAATGCAGGAACCGTGTGTTCGAGGTTGATGATATGAATTTTATTGCGGGCGCCGAAAATATATTTGGACATTTTCGGGTTCCAGAAGCGGGTCTGGTGACCAAAGTGAACACCAGCCTGCAGCATGTCGCGCATAGAAACAGTTGTCATACGTTTTTACCTTTTCAGGAAAGCCAAATTTTGTCTTTAGCTTTCATTGGGTTAGACCTCCACAAACCCCACCGAAAAACCCGAAGGCACCCTTTTCGATGTGACGATCTGTGTGTGATTTTTTAAAGCCACCGCCAGATACTCTGCCGGGGCGCGCTTTATACCACAAATTGCCCCCACAAAGAAGCAACTTTTTCCCTGCCGATAACTCCTGAAACGCCCCAGCCTGCCCACTCTGCACCTCCAACTCTCCGGCTTTGCCCCGAGTGAACAACCTATTGAAAGATCACAACCAGATCGAAAACTCCACCGCCACAGACTCAGAGCCGGATTTTGTCGGGATGATATAGCAGCGTTTAAACGCAACTCCAGCTCAGCAACAGTTCGTTAGCGGCGGAGCCAGCCTGCTTGCCACTGAATCTCGCCCGGTTTGAGCGCGAACATTCCGACAACCGCTGCAACTTCCGGGCTAAGCCGCGATTGGGTACAATGGCGCCTTTTATCAGGAAAACCGCCATGGCCGTGCAAATTATGACGTCGGAACAGTTGGACAAAATGCGTGTAGCCGGAAGGCTGGCCGCCGAGGTTCTCGAAATGATCGAGGAATATGTGGTTCCTGGCGTCAGCACGGCGGAGCTGGATCGCATTTGCCACCGCCACATTGTCGATGTCCAGAACGCCATTCCGGCGCCCCTCAACTACAAGGGATTTCCCAAGTCGATTTGCACATCGGTCAACCATGTGGTGTGCCACGGTATTCCCTCCGAGAAAAAAATACTCAAAAATGGCGATATTATTAACATCGACATTACCGTGATAAAAGACGGCTATTATGGCGATACCAGCATGATGTTTATGGTCGGCGACGTACCCAGTCACGCCCAGCGCCTGGCAAAAATAGCCCAGGAATGCCTTTACAAGGGCATTTCCATGGTCAGACCCGGCGCCCGCCTCGGCGATATCGGCCACGTTATCCAGCAACACGCCGAAGCCCATTTTTACTCCGTGGTGCGCGACTACTGCGGCCATGGCATAGGCACAGAGTTCCACCAGGATCCCCAGGTATTGCACTTCGGCAAGCCCGGCACCGGCATGGAATTGCGGGAGGGCATGACATTCACCATCGAGCCCATGATCAATGCCGGCAAGTACCACACCAAGCTGAAAAACGACGGCTGGACAGTGGAAACCAAAGATGGCCGCCTCTCCGCCCAATGGGAGCACACCCTGGCGGTAACTGCGGAGGGCGTTGAAGTCCTCACCCTGAGAAAAAACGAGACCATTGCCCATGGTTGAACTGCAGCCACTGCTGTTCTTTGACGAACTGCGTTTTCGGCAAAGCCTCAAGGACAATAAGCCGCTCACCGTCTTCAAGGACGTCATCACTGCGGCAAACGCCCATTTCGACAGCCGCTTTCTCGAAGGCGAACTGGTGGACACCCTGGTTTACGAGCGAGCCGCCTTTATCGACAGAATTCTCTGTTACGCCTGGGATCTTTTTCAATGGGAAAAGGGCATAGCCCTGCTGGCGGTGGGCGGTTACGGCCGCCGCGAACTGCACCCCCATTCGGATATAGATCTTCTTATCCTCCTCAAAAAAGACAACACCAAACCCTACAGAGACAGCATCGAGAAATTTCTCACCTTCCTTTGGGATATACAGCTGAAAATTGGTCAAAGTGTCCGCTCCATCAGCCAGTGCGTCGATGAGGCCAAGGCAGACATCACCGTTGCCACCAATCTGATGGAATCTCGGACTCTGGTGGGCGACCCGGATTTACGCCAGGCGATGATGAAAAAAACCGCGCCCAATAAAATCTGGTCGAGCGCGGATTTTTTTCGCGCCAAATGGGACGAACAGATCGAGCGCCACAGCCGCCACGGCTATACAGAATACAATCTGGAGCCGAACGTCAAAGAGGCGCCCGGAGGGCTGCGGGATATCCAGATGATCAACTGGGTGGCTCTGCGCCACTTTGGCGTGGACTCCCTCAACAATCTTGTCGACCAGGGGTTTATCAACGAGGAGGAACTCAATTTTCTCTATCGGGGTCGTTCGTTTCTGTGGAAAGTCCGTTACGGGCTGCACTTTCTCGCCAAAAGAGCCGAAGAAAAACTGTCGTTCGACCACCAGCGCCGCCTCGCCGAACTGTTCGGCTACAAGGACAACCAGAAACTCGCCGTCGAACAGTTTATGCAGCGCTATTACCGGGTGGTACTGGGCATGCGCGAGCTCAACGACGTCCTTCTCCAGTATCTGGACGAAGTCATTCTGCGCCGCGACCACGCCAAAAAAATCCGCGTCATCAACGAGCATTTTCAGGTTCGCGACGATCATATAGAAACCACCAATCAGCATATTTTTGAACAACACCCCTCCGCGCTGCTGGAGATTTTCGTTCTCCTTGGCGAAGACCCCAGTATTGAAAGCATTCGCGCCGCCACCATTCGCGAGCTCCAGAAATGGCGGCATCTTATTGACGACGACTTTCGCGCCAATCCGGAAAACAAGGCGCTGTTTATGCGCCTGTTCAGCTGCCCCGGCAAACTGTCCACCCAGCTTCAGCGCATGACACGCTATGGCATTCTCGGTCGCTATCTGCCCGAATTTGGCCGTATTGTCGGCCAGACCCAACACGACCTCTTCCATATCTATCCCGTCGACGTCCACACGTTGCAGGTGATTCGCAACCTGCGCCGCCTCGATCGCCCGGAAGAAGCCGCCAAGTTTCCCCTCGCCTCCCATATTTACAAAAATCTGCCCAAACCCGAGCTGGTATTCATTGCCGGTCTTTACCACGATATTGGCAAAGGTCGAGGCGGCGATCACTCCGTGTTGGGAGCCGCAGATGTGGTGGCTTTTGCCAACTGCCACGGCCTGCCCCCCCAGGAGGTGCGCCTACTGGAGTGGCTGGTGGAAAAACACCTGTTGATGTCTGCAGTTTCCCAGAGGGAGGACATTTCCGACCCGGATGTCATTCAGCACTTCGCCGCCACTGTCGGCGACCAGCTGCACCTGGATTATCTCTATCTGCTCACCGTTGCCGATATCAACGCCACCAACCCCACCCTGTGGAACAGTTGGCGGGCGTCGCTGATGCACACCCTCTACCACCAAACCAAGTCGGCGCTGCAGCGCGGCCTCGGAAATCCGGTCAATCGCAGCGAGTGGGTAAAAACCACTGTCGACGAAGCCCTGGCCATCCTCGCCGAGGGTGGCATTGATGAAAGCCAGGCAAAAGCCATCTGGACGGATCTCGACGAAGAATTTTTCCTGCGCGAACGCGCCGGGGTTATCGCCCGCTGCACCCAGGCAATCCACAACGCCGGCGCCAGCGTAGATCCGGTGATTTTTGTCGAGGACGCGGGCATGGAATCCGCCGTCGCCACCAGAATTTTTATTCACACCAAGGGTCAGGGCAACGTTTTTCCCATTACCGCTGCGGCTCTGGATCAGCTCAACCTCAATATTCAGGATGCCCGCCTCAACACCGCCAGCAACGGCCACACCTTTGACATGTTTTACGTTCTCGATGACAAGGGTGAACCCTTTGGCAGCCAGCCGCGCAAAGTGCGCGCCATTATCGACAACCTGACCAAGGCGATTCGAGAACCCAGCAGCACCATTTTCAATGTCCAGAGGCGCACGCCCCTGCTGCTCAAGCAATTTAACCTTAAAACCCGCACCTATCTTCACAACGACACCGGCAGCGGCCTTACTGCGCTGGAGGTCGTCACCCCCGACAGACCCGGCCTGCTGGCTCATCTGGGCAGAATTTTTATGCGCTACGGCATCAGGCTGCATCGGGCGCGCATCGCCACCCTGGGCGAACGGGTGGAGGATGTTTTCTACATTACAGACCTGGACTATCAACCCCTGTCCGATCCGGCATTTTGCCAACAGCTCCAGAGCGCCATCTGTACCGAGCTGGACGAACGCAACCGGGAAAGCTCCATTGGCACCGCCACCAAAGAACCCATTCCCTGGCAATAGTCCGCAACCTGCCCCTTGCAACCGGAACCCGAATGAACCCCAATCTGGATAAACTGCAGCCCTATCCCTTTGAACGAATTCGCACCCTGCTGGACGGCCTGTCACCGCCGGCAAGCCTGAAAGCCATCAGCTTTGCCATGGGTGAGCCCAAGCACGCGCCGCCAGAATTTGTTCTTGACGCCTTGCGAACCCATCTCGACAAGGTTTCCGTCTACCCCGCCACCAAAGGCATTGAAGCCCTGCGAGCCGGCATTGGCCAGTGGTTGTGCCGACGCTTTGCCCTGCAAGGCGCCAGCATCGACCCGGATCGCCATATACTTCCCGTCAACGGCACAAGGGAAGCCCTGTTCGCTTTTGCCCAGGCCGTTATCGACAACTCAAAAAATCCCCTGGTGATTTCACCGAACCCGTTCTATCAAATTTATGAAGGCGCGACCCTGCTCGCCGGCGCCCAGCCCTACTATTTGAACACCCTGGCGGAAAACGGTTTCCTGCCGGACTTTGACAGTGTTCCGGCGGCTATCTGGCAGCGCTGCCAGCTGGTGTACCTGTGTTCACCGGGCAACCCCACCGGCGCGGTATTGCCCCTGGCAACATTGCAGAAGCTGATTAATCTTGCCGATGAGTACGATTTTATTATTGCCAGCGATGAGTGCTATTCGGAGATCTACCCCGATGAAAGCAGCCCACCACCGGGTCTACTCCAGGCTTGCGCCGCGCTGGAACGCCACAACTTCGAGCGCTGCGTGGTTTTTCACAGCCTGTCGAAACGTTCCAACCTGCCGGGCTTGCGCTCGGGATTTGTCGCCGGGGATGCCGCTGTCCTGGAAAAATTCCTGGTTTATAGAACCTACCACGGCTGTGCCATGTCAGTGCCAGTGCAATACGCCAGCATTGCCGCATGGGACGATGAGGAACATGTCAGGGAAAACCGTCGCCTGTATCAGGAAAAATTCGCAGCGGTGATCGACATCCTCACCCCAGCAATGGATGTCCAGGCGCCGGACGCCAGTTTTTACCTGTGGGCAAAAACACCCATAGTAGACGACATCTTCACCAGGGAACTGTTCGCCAACAGCCACCTGCAGGTGGTGCCCGGCAGTTACCTCGGCCGCGATACCGACAGGGGCAACCCCGGCGCCAGCCGCATTCGCATGGCGCTGGTGGCAACACCTGAGGAATGCATCGAAGGCGCCTGGCGACTGCGCCATTTCATAGAATCCCGCAGCTGAGAGGCACCACCGATGCTAAAGAAAGAGCGGGCGGCCTATATTCTGGCAAAACTCACTGCGTTGTACCCTGAACCGGCGATTCCCCTGCAACACAAAGACCCCTACACCCTGTTGGTGGCCGTACTGCTGTCCGCCCAATGCACCGATGAAAGGGTCAACAAAGTCACGCCAGCGCTGTTCGCACTCGCCGACAACCCAGGGGATATGGCGAAAGTGCCGGTGGAGGAAGTTCACCGTATCATCAAGCCCTGTGGCCTGGCGCCGCAAAAATCCAAGGCCATCTGCGAGCTGTCCCGCATTCTTGTCGACCGCTATCAGGGGCAGGTGCCAAAGGACATGGCTGCCCTCGAAACCCTTCCCGGCGTCGGCCATAAAACCGCCAGCGTGGTGATGTCCCAGGCTTTCGGGGAGCCCAGTTTCCCTGTAGACACCCATATCCACCGCCTGGCCCAGCGCTGGGGCTTAACAAACGGCAAAAACGTCGCCCAGACAGAAAAAGATCTGAAAATACTTTTCCCGAAGGACAGTTGGAACAAGCTCCACCTTCAGATCATTTATTATGGCCGCGAATTCTGCTCGGCAAGGGGCTGCGACGGCACCGTTTGCGATATCTGCCGCACCTGCTACCCGAATCGCAAAAAAGCCAAGACTACCCGCAAAGCCTGACCCCCGAAAGAGAACTTGATGCGCTTGCGGCAATGGCGGCAATTAACCCCCTATTGCCTGCCATGAGCTATCTTCAGGCTAACAGGACACTTCCCCATCTCGCCGCGCGTAGTACCACCAGGTAATGAATAGGCAACTGATATAAAAAACCACAAAACCCATCAGCGCTGCATCAACACCGCCGGTCATGCCAAAGGAAGTCCCGTAGGCCTTGGGAATAAAAAATCCCCCGTAGGCGGCAATGGCAGAAATAAACCCGAGCACTGCGGCTGCCTCCCGATTACCTTCCACCACTGCCTGCTCGGTGTTGCCCAGAGCACGCTGACGCAACACCATAAACATTACTGGCACCATGCGGAACGTGGAACCGTTCAAAATTCCTGAGGCTACGAACAACACCAGAAACATTCCGAAGAAACCCCAGAAATTTCCGGGGCTGTCTTCTCCAGGCAAAAAGTGCAGCACCCCAAGCACACCGGCAATCATCAGCGCAAATACCCACAGGGTCACCCGGGCACCGCCCAGTTTATCCGCAATCACACCACCAGCAGGCCGCGCCAGCGCCCCCAGTAACGGACCGATAAACGCATATTTGGTGGGGTCAATGTCTTTAAACAGCATGCCCGAAAGCAGGGGAAACCCTGCGGCAAAACCAATAAAACTGCCAAAAGCGCCCAGATATAACCAACACATCAGCCAGGTGTGCTTGCGCCTGAAAATGATTGCCTGATCTTTAAAAGAAGACTTCGCTGAAGCGATATCGTTCATGCCAAACCAGGCGGCGACAGCAGCGACGATGATGAAGGGCACCCAGATCAAAGCGGCGTTCTGAATCCACAGGGTTTTCCCTGCCGCTCCACCCTGCTGAACCACCAGGGGGTCGCCGCCGAAGGAACCCAGTACGCTGGCAGCAATCGCCAATGGCGCAAGCAGCTGCATGGCTGATACCCCCAGGTTCCCCAGCCCGGCATTAAGTCCCATGGCACTACCCTTTTCCGCCTTGGGGAAAAAGAAACTGATGTTGGCCATGCTGGAGGCAAAATTGCCGCCACCCAAACCACACAGGAGGGCTAAAATCAGCATCACTAAATAGGAAGTTTCGGTATTTTGCAGGGCAAAACCCAACCACAGGCACGGCAACAGCAGAGACGCAGTGGACATGGCAGTCCAGCGGCGGCCACCGAAAATCGGCACCATAAAGCTGTAGAAAATTCGCAGCGTCGCCCCGGAAAGTGCCGGCAGTGCCGCCAACCAAAACAGCTGGTTTGAGGTGTAGGGGAAGCCGAGCTGTGGCATTTTTACCACCAGAATCGACCAAATAGTCCAAACGGCAAAAGCCAGGAATAAATTCGGAATAGAGATCCAAAGATTGCGCCGGGCGATTTTCTTGCCCTTTTCTTCCCAGAACGTTTTATCTTCCGGGCGCCAGTCGGCGAGCAGGAAGGCATCTGGGGTCGAAAATTCTGGCAGGTCGGTGACTTCCTGGCCGGCAGCCCACTCGCGACGCTCAGCCAAGCGAATCGCATAGTGCATCCACGCAAGTGCACCGGCGGCGATGACAAACAACAGCATAAAGGTGCTCTGCCAAACACCGATGACATCGTTGAGCATGCCAAAAGTGAGCGGTAAAAAGAAACCGCCCAGACCGCCGATCATACTGACGACGCCGCCAACTACACCGACATGATCCGGGTAGTACACCGGAACATGTTTAAATACCGCGGCCTTGCCCAGTGACATGAAAAAACCGAGCACAAATGTCAACATCACGAATATCGGCAGCGTGAGCTG
>JALOAH010000197.1 GCA_023228865.1 Porticoccaceae bacterium
GAAGTTTCTGGGATGGAGGCCTTGGCGCACGGATTGCCAGCGGCTTGGGTGGTGGCGCGCCGGGCAATATCGGTGCATCACTCTTTATCGGAGGCAGCATAGCCAAAGCCCAGGGCGGGAAGTTTATAGATGGGGTCAAGGGGGCGGCTATAGGGATGGGGATTGCCTATGGAATAGGAAGAATTGCTCAGGCAGTCAAAGATCCTCCAGATAGCACTTCGATTGAGCTTAGTAAGAAGAATTTTAGCAGCGATGAAATAGCTGATATTGAAAGTAGGCTAAAAACTGCACAAGAAGATTTGATCGGAAAATCTTTTGGCGGAGGCGAAGCGGGAACTATGGCCGCTGCACTAGCTCTGGATCAAAACCAAGCGTTAACCTCTATCGCAAATGATTATGGGATAGAACCGTGGGGGGTTATCGGTGGTGAAAACAATACTATATTGTCTGTAGGTACTGGGTTCTCCAGCAGCAGGTCTTTTGGCTCGGTTACATCGTTAGTGGCTAATGATGGCCACACTATTTGGCATAGGCATCCGTCTGGATCGGGGTTGTGGTCTGGTGACTTCCACACAGCCGCGAATTCCAGAGCAAAATACAATGTATTTGCATCAGGGAATAACGTACTTGAGGGATGGTTTGTAAATAGAAGTGCATATAAATCAGGCGCACCATTACAAGTGCAGCGTTATAGAAATGGAGCATGGTCACAGGTTGAGTTTAACTAAATGAAAGTATTCATTAGTTTTTTTTCGATCATCCTAGGGTTTTCTGTCTTAGAAGCTAATGCCTTTTATTGTGAGAAAAAGAAATTTTCTTTAGAAGACTATTCTTCATATCTGATTGTTGAAGGGTATGTGACAGATAAGCCGAAGAATGCATCAACGGTTGATAAAATGCTGAAAGAACTTCGATTTAATCTAAAAGGTACTACCAATGAATTTTATAAGTGGTATTCCTATGTCGATAGAGAAATCACATTTTTTGTAACAGATTCACACAATTCTGAGATAAGCCGTTATTCAATAGTGAAGCTATATGAGGCGGAATATCCGGAGCTTTTGGTTGGCGAAAAGTATATTTTGTTTTTAGTTGGCGCCGATGGTGTCAATAGTGGTGGATATTATGTTTCGCCATGCGCAATTATCCCGCTGACTATTAATGTGAATAACGAACAGTATTTCTTCACAGAGCCTCCTGGGGTAATAAGAAACGAAATCATAAAGAAATCGGGTGAGTAGGTACTTTTCCCCCTCGTTTTTCCCTGAAATTAAAGAAATTAAAGGGGTCAAAGCCCTTTTTGAATTAAAGGGGTCAAAGCCCTTTTTGTACTAGGTGAGCGGGCCGAACAGCTACAGCAAAACCTACAGCTACGACGCCAGCTACGGCCACAACACCAGCGTCAGCGAGACCATTGCCGGGACGGCCTACGTCACCGACATGACCTACGACAGCAAAGGGCGGCTGGACAAGCTCAAATACCCAGGTCCCAGCAACCGTCTGGAAATCCAGCACCTCTACAACGTTCGGGGCTACCTGACCACGGTGCGCAACGCCGCCACCAGCCTCAACTACTACACCGCCACTGCCATGGATGCGCGGGGCAACGTCACGGCCGAAACCCATGGCAACGGCTTAACCACCAGCCGGGTGTACCAGGCCAACACCGGCTACCTGCAAAGCGTCAGGGTAATCCCCCCATTTTTAACCGCAGTTAAAAGTAGAGGTTAGTGGGTTAGCTGAGCTAACCGTTGTTTTGGCGTTATTCCTCCAATGGCCATATTGGGTCGCTCATGATTGTAAATCCACAACCACTGAGTTGCATAATCCTGCACGTCAGCAATTGAGTCAAAGCAATAGTGACTGAGCCAATCATAGCGCACCGTACGGTTGTAGCGCTCTATATACGCATTTTGTTGCGGTTTACCGGGCTGGATAAATGACAGTGCAATGCCATTCTTCTCTGACCAGGTTGCCAGCGCACCACTGATGTATTCAGGGCCATTGTCGCAACGCAGCCGCTTGGGTTTGCCTCGCCATTCAATCAGCCGATCCAATGTCCGTATGACGCGCTCAGAAGGCAGAGAGAAGTCCACCTCAATACCTAAACCCTCCCGATTACAATCATCAATAATATTGAGCAACCGATAACTCCGACCATCGTCTAACTGATCATGCATGAAGTCCATCGACCAGGTTTCGTTGATGGTCAAGGGCACTGCCAGCTCTTCGGGTTTCTCGCGCTTCAGCCGCTTTTTGGGTTTGATCCGGAGGTTCAGTTCCAATTCCCGGTAAATGCGGTAAACCCGTTTGTGATTCCAAGGGAAGCCCTTTACGTTGCGCAAGTACAAGAAACACAGGCCAAAGCCCCAGTTCCGTTGATTGTGAGTTAGCCGCAGCAGCCAATCGGCAATAACCGCATTCTCACCACTGAGCTTGGCCTGATGGCGGTAACAGCTTTCACTGATCCCATAGGTCTCGCAGGCTACTCGAATGCTGACACCTTGTTGATCAACCGCTGCTTTGGCTAGCTCGCGCCGCTGGCAGGGCTTTACCACTTTTTTTCGAGGGCTTCCTTGCGCAGCTCTGACTTGAGGCGTTCCTCGGCATACATTTTCTTAAGCCGTCGGTTCTCATCCTCCAACTCCTTCAGCCGGGACATCATCGAGGCATCCATACCGCCATATTTACTGCGCCATTTGTAGAATGTGGCACTGCTCATGCCGTGCTCTCGACATAGCTCAGGCACGGGTATACCGCCTTCGGCTTGTTTGAGAATGGCCATGATCTGGCTGTCGCTAAATTTTGATCGTTTCATGCAGAATCTCCTGCGCATAGGGTACGAGAAAATTCTACTTTTGACTCCCGCTAATTCCTGGGGGGATTACCTCAGCACCGGCAACAACCCGCTCAACAACCGCCAGAACCTCAGTTTTGGTTTTGACAAACTGGGCAACCTCATCAGCCGTGACGACGCCGTCAAAGACATTGCCGAAATCTTTGACTACGACAACCTCAATCGACTGGAATATACCCACGCCGACTTTGGCAACAGCGACGTGCAAACCGTTACCCTCACCTACGACGCCCTGGGCAACATCAAAACCAAAACCGGGGTGGGCACCTACAGCTACGGCAGCCAGTGCGGGGCGGGCAGTCGCTTTAACGCCGTGTGCAACATTACCGCGGGCAGCGTTGGCACCAAAACCGCCAGCTACAGCTACGACGCCAACGGCAACCTCACCAGCGGTGATGGCAGAACCGTCACCTGGAGCGCCTTTGACAAACCCCTGAGCATCAGCCAGGGTGGCAGCAGCAGCGCCATGACCTACGGGGCGGATCGCAACCTCATCACCAAAAGCGAGACCACGGCGGGCAACACCACCAGCACCGTCTACAGCGGCGGCTATGAGAAAGTCACCCTGCCGGGCAACATCACCGAAGAGCGCCACAACGTAGCGGGCAACACCGTCGTCACCTACACCAACCGCACCGCGGGCAGTGCCGGGACGATCAAAACACGGTACCTGCACAAGGATCACCTGGGCAGTGTTACCGTGATCACCAACGAGAGCGGGGCAGAAGTGGAAGCCTTCAGCTTCGACCCCTGGGGCAAGCGAAGAGCCATGAGCCTGGCGCAACTGCAAAGCATCCTCGGCAACTGGAGCACCCTCAATACCTACCAAAAGGGCAACCTCACCATC
>JALOAH010000198.1 GCA_023228865.1 Porticoccaceae bacterium
CTCTCACCATTGGTCAATCTGCCCCTGGGAACAACCGTCTTCCTGATCCTTGCTTTCTGTCCAATAAAACTACTATTGGCATTCACTTGGCCAGCAACACAAAAAATCACCGGCGCAATTGCTCAAACGCTGCTCGACAGCCTGCAATTTTGGGCTGAGGCAGCCTCGGAGTCAACTCTGACCTGGAATGCGGTTCCCTTCAACAATCTGGAAAACCTCCTCTACCATGCTGCCTTGGCGTTTTGGCTCCTGATCTTGATCACAAGGTTCCAGGAGCAGCAAAAAAAAGAGCCGCCTGATGCGATTCTTCCGATTGATCAGACGGCTTAAACTGTCGCGCTGTTGCCAGCGTCCAAGGATTTACTGTTAGAAAAACTCTTCACAGACTTTGTCTAGGCAGTAGGCACCCTCGATGATCGGCTCGCGGGCAATCCACTTGCCATTGGTGAAATCTGGGATTGCCACCGGCATGCTGCCCATGGCCACAGAATCTTCGCTCAGGCAGGTGATAGCCATCCAGGCAGCAGTGTCATAAACATCAATGGGAGTCTGTTGCTGTTTCCGCACCGCCTCGACAAAGGCGCGCAGCACCAGCCAGTCCATGCCGCCATGACCGCCCTTGACACCTTCTTGGCGGAAGCGTTTCCAAAGCGGATGCTCGTATTGCTCATAATACTTGTTAAGGTCCTCCCAGGTATGCGCCTTCTCGCTGACACCATCGAGGTAAATCCCGTGTTTATCCTCCATCCAAATGCCCTGAGTGCCTTGCAGCAAGTTGCCGCGGCTGTAGGGACGCGGCAGGCTAGTGTCATGGAAGAGGACAATGGTCTGCCCATGCGCGCATTTGATCACAGTGGTAATCACATCGCCCAGTGCGAAAGGATAGTTGGCCAAGTCGTAATCGGCCCCTTTATGCTTTTGCATCCAAGCATTGAGCCCGCGCGATTTCGAAGCCGTCGAGGTCAGGGACAACATCCGATTGCCGCGGTTAATATCGAAATACTTGGCAATCGGCCCCAAGTCGTGAGTGGGATAGACATCTCCATTGCGGTTCATATAGTTTTCCAAGCGGTAGTGACGATTTTCCCGTCCTTGGCAAACTTCGTCGCGCAAGTCATGTCGATAACCACCCTCGGCGTGGATCAACTCGCCAAAAAGTCCTTTTTTAACCATGTTGAGGATGGTCATTTCTTCCCGGCCATAACAGCAGTTCTCCAACAGCATACAAGGAATCCCAGTGCGCTCGGAGGTGCGCACCAGACTCCAACACTGCTCAACCGAGTTGGCACCACCAACCTCGGTGGCGACATATTTGCCGGCCTCCATCGAGTCCAGGCAAACTTGTGAATGCGATGTCCAAGAGGACGGGGTGATCACCGCGTCCAACTCCGGATCATCAAGCAAGCGGCGATAATCGCTGACTGCGGCGGGTGCCTTGCCACAGGCCTCCTCCACCTTCTTGGCCGCCTCTGCAAGCCGGTCGGGATAACGCTCGGCGACACCGGTCACCTGCACATCCTCCATTTCCAACAACAGGCCAAGCAATCCACTGCCGCGGCCACTGATGCCAACCATGGCAACATTGATTTTATCCTTACTCATCGACAAATTGACTCCTTATTCCTTAGCACAAATGAAAAAAACGCAAAATATTTCTTTGCCAGACTGCAGCAATATTTTTCAAATCAAGTTTAAATTATGACCTCGAGTGCGGTCTGGACATTTCCCAGCGGCGCGCTAACCTGGACACCGGCAACCATTCCGCGCACTTGCTCGACTGCCTCCCTGGCGATCTGGATGCCGGCGGCGAGCTGCTCCTCGCGCGTGTCGCATTTTTCAATGCGTCGAATAATCTCATCCGGCACGACCACGCCAGGCACCTCATTTTTCATAAAGAGTGCGTTGCGCAGGCTGGCCAATGGCCAGATGCCGGCAACCACTGGAATTTTCAGTGGTTCTATCGCCTTGCAGAAGCGCTCAAGGGCGGCAGCGGCAAAAATTGGCTGTGTAGTGATGTATTCGGCGCCAGCCTCGACTTTTTGGCGAACTCGTTCGATCTCGCAGTCAAAGTCGATGGCATTGGGGTCTGCTCCTGCGCCAATAAGCGCCGCAGTTGGCGGTTTGATGGCCTGTCCACCCAAGTCAATACCTTGGTTAAGATGCTTTTGCAAGCTGATCAAGCCAATCGAGTCGGTGTCAAAAACCCCCGAGGCAAAACCATAGCCGCCTAGTTTTGGCGGGTCGCCAGTGATAAAAAGAATGTTTTTCAAGCCGGAGGCGGCGCAACCAAGCAGGTCGGCCTGCAAAGCAAGGAAGTTGCGGTCGCGGGCACAAACATGCAACACCGTCTCCAAACCGGTAAGTTCTTGAATTTTCAAGGCGGTGGTCATTGCCGACAGCCGCGGTGCCGCACGTGGCCCATCGGGGATATTGATGGTATCGACAGCCTGCTTTTTGCAGAGCAAAGCGCTGGCAATGATCTTGCTGGTGTCCCAGCCTCGGGGCGGCGTGATCTCCACGGCTGTCACCCATTCGCCACGGGCCAGCTTGCCGCCAAAGCGGGATTTCTCTGCCAAGCTGAGCTCTGGGCAAGGAACTACTTTCTCTCGATCAACATCTTTCAGCAGTATTTCCGTCTTTTGCTTTGCCAAGGGCTTTATCGAGCGCGCCAGCTCCTGTATGTGTTCCGGAGTGGTTCCGCAACAGCCGCCGACCGCGCGGGCACCGAGTTTGACATAGCGCACCGCATAAGTGCTCAAATATTCCGGACTGCACAGATAAAGCTGGCGGTTGTCAATTTTATGAGGGGTGCCGGCGTTGGGCTGCGCGATGATCGGCAGTGTGGTCAAAGCACGGATCGCTTCTAGCGCCTCGAGCATCCTAGCTGGACCCAGGCCGCAATTCAGTCCAAGGGCAAATGGTTGCGGCAAGTCTGGCTGTATGGGGTCAAGTCGATGCGCGATCAACTCGGGCAGGTCGCCATCATCGGGAATGGCGTGCGAAAGCACAAATGGCGTTTCCGCTGGCAACTGAGTCATAGCCAAGAGGGCCATTTGCACTGCGGCGCGGTCAGACAGAGTTTCAAAGATCAGGAAGTCCGCCCCGCCCTCGATCAAGGCTTTGGCCTGTTCGGCAAGAATTTCCCCCCCTTGCTCCAAGCTGCATTGATTTTGCGCCATTTTCTCAAGCGGGCCGATAGAGCCGGCAAATAAAATGCGGCGTTTAAGGTTCAAGGCAGCGACGCTGGAGCGCATCAGTTCAACCGCTTTGCGATTGATAACAGAAACTTGGTCCGAGAGGGCGAACTTCTTTAATGTCGAGCGGTTGGCACCGTATGAGTTGCTGGTCAACACATCTGCCCCGGCCCGCAGATAGTCTTGATGGATTTCCATCACCAAGTTAGGATCGGATAGGCAAAGCTCATCATAGCAGCGGTTGGTGAAAACATGGCGCCGATAAAGCTCGGTGCCCATAGCTCCGTCGAAAATCAAAAGTTCCCGGTTGAAAAGCTCGGTTAATTCATTTTTATTCATTGCATGGATCGTGTAAATTGCTCAAGATTGTCATGATGTTTGCCGGTACTTTTGGCGTGACTTTATCAGCGTTGCGCCGCCCGCTCAACAAGCGATTGAAAAATTGGCTTTGTCAGTTGCC
>JALOAH010000199.1 GCA_023228865.1 Porticoccaceae bacterium
TAAGAATCGTTGCCGGATTACCGAGAATACGGGCAATAATCTTGACCCCTTCAACAATGTCCCTTGCCCGCTCCTGCATGAGAATGTCGTCGGCGGTGATATAGGGTTCGCATTCCGTGCCGTTGATGATGAGGGTATCAATGCTGTGGCGAGGGGTGAGTTTCACCGATGAGGGAAACCCGGCGCCGCCCATGCCGGTAATGCCCGCATCCTTGACCGCATTGAGCAGGGTTTCCGGCGCTGCCTGGCAGTAGTTGGCAATGCCCTGGTGATCACACCAGCGGTCTTCGCCATCGGGCTTGAGGACAATGCAAAGGGTGGTCATCCCCGACGGGTGGGGCACCTGGTGGTCGGCAATCGCTTCGATGATGCCGGATGTGGGGGCGTGAATGGCGGCGCTGACAAAACCGGCAGGTTCGGCCAGCAACTGTCCTTTCAATGCATGGTCGCCAACCGCCACCACCGGTTTTGCCGGTGCACCAATATGCTGATTTAACGGCAGTACCAGCCGTTCGGGCATGGGCAGGGTGCCTATGGTCGCCGTGAGGGACTGACTTTTGTTCTCCGGGGGATGAACGCCGCCGGGAATATCCCAGATTTTTCTGGCCGAACTGGTACTGGTGCTCATGCCGCCCGGTTTCCTTTTTCTGGTGCTGGGGGTTTGTTCCTGTCAGTGGCAATGATGTCGCTAAATTTTAAGCCTTTGATTTTTTCCCCCGGCGGCTTGGGTAGTTCCCAATGCCATTCGGCGATGGTCTGAGGGATGGGGCGCATCTCGATACAGTCCACCGGGCAGGGTTCCACGCAGAGATCGCAGCCGGTGCATTCGCTGGCAATAACGGTGTGCATCTGTTTTGCCGCGCCGAGAATGGCGTCCACCGGGCATGCCTGAATACATTTGGTGCAGCCGATACACTCCGCTTCGCGGATAAAGGCCACTTTTTTCACATCGCTTATGTCACCGTGTTCGGCATCAAGCTCCGGTGCGGGAACATCCAAAAGCGCCGCCAGGGCGTTGATGGTGGCCTGTCCACCGGGGGGGCATTTGTTGATTTCCTCGCCATTGGCGATGGCCAGAGCGTAGGGTCTGCAACCGGGATGGCCGCACTGGCCGCACTGGGTTTGCGGCAGCAGAGCGTCGATCTGATCGACAATGGGGTCGCCCTCAACCTTGAATTTGACGGCGGCAAAACCGAGGATGGCGCCGAAAACAATGGCCAGCCCCACCAGGGCGACCAGGGCGGCGAGCAGCGGTTGGGCAGTGATCATGTCAACCATGGCTACACCAACCCGCTAAAGCCCATAAAGGCCAGTGACATCAAGCCGGCAGTAATGAGGCCTATAGCGGGCCCCTTGAAGGGTTCGGGGACATCGGCGACCGCGAGCCTTTCCCTCAGCGCCGCAAAGAGAATCAACACCAGTGAAAAACCAAGGGCGGCGCCGAAACCGTAAAGGGATGACTCGATAAAGGTGCGGCTTTTGGCGGTGTTTTGCAGGGCGACACCCAGCACCGCGCAGTTGGTGGTGATCAGGGGCAGGAATACTCCCAGTACTCGGTAGAGCAGCGGGCTGGCCTTTTCGATAAACATTTTGGTGAACTGAACGACAACGGCAATCACCAGAATAAAGGAGATGGTTTTCAGATATTCGAGGCCGAGGGGGATCAGAATCCAACTGTTGACCAGATAGCTGGAAATCGCCGCCAGCGTGAGCACAAAGGTGGTGGCAGTGGACATGCCAATGGCCGTTTCCAGCTTGTTGGAAACCCCCATAAACGGACACAGGCCGAGGAACTGGACAAGAACAAAGTTGTTCACCAGCACAGCGCTGAGCAGAATAACCGCCACTTCTTGCATAATTTGAACCCGTAAAAGTCCCGACCCGTAAAAGCCCCGATTAGTATGGGCTATTAGCCTATATTTGAAAAATTGTAAAATCGAATAAGTCTTATCGGCGAAGCCGATAAGACTTATTCAGCTGCAAGCGCCGAGCTTGACAAGCAGGGTTAACCATAGACAATCCTCGGCGCTTGCCGCTTTCAACCCTAAACCACTCTCATGCCGGGGACAGCGCCACTGTCGGGTTCGAGCAGATAAATGCCCTGTTTGTCGCCAGCGGCAAGCACCATGCCTTCCGAAACGCCAAAGCGCATTTTGCGCGGGGCGAGATTGGCCACCATCACCGTGAGCCGTCCCTCGAGATCCTCCGCTTTGTAGGCGGACTTGATGCCGGAGAAGACGTTGCGGGTTTCGCCGCCGAGATCCAGGGTGAGCTGGAGAAGTTTGTCGGCGCCCTCCACAGGGGTGGCCTTAAGAATGCGGGCAACGCGAAGATCCACCTTGATAAAGTCTTCAAAACTGATTTCCGCCGCCAGGGGTTCGTCCGTTAATGGGCTTTCTTTCGGGCTTGCCACTGGACTTTCTGGCGGTGCTGCAGTTTGGCCGTCGAGGGCTGCCAGGGCTTCTTTGCCCGCCTCAATCATGGCGTCGACCCTGTCTTTGTCCACCCGCTGCATCAGGGGCTTGAAGCTGTTGATGCGATGCTTGCGCAGGGGGCTGATGGGATCCTGCCAGCGGAGTTCGTCATTGAGAAAGGCTTCCGCCTCTGCCGCCATGGCGGGCAGTACGGGTTTGAGGTAGATCATCAGGGCGCGGAACAGGTTGACGCCCAGGGAGCAGATGGCGTTGACATCCCCTTCGCGACCCGGTTCTTTGGCCAGTTTCCAGGGTTCCCTGGCAGCAATGTATTCGTTGGCGGCATCGGCAATGGCCATGATTTCGCGAATGGCGCGGCCAAATTCCCGCTTTTCGTAGGCCTCGGCAATGGTTTCCCCTGCAGCTGTGGCCTTGTGCCAGAGGTCGGCGTCGGCAATATGGTCGGCGAGGGGTTGGTCGCCGATAAATTTGGCGCAGCGGCTGGCGATATTGACCACTTTGCCCACCAGGTCGCTGTTCACTTTCTGAATGAAATCATCGAGATTGAGATCGAGATCTTCAACGCTGGCGGAAAGTTTGGCGGCGAAGTAGTAGCGCAGGTACTCGGGATTCAAATGCTCCAGGTAGCTGCGGGCATTGATGAAAGTCCCCCGGGACTTGGACATTTTTTTGCCATTGACGGTGAGAAAGCCGTGCACACAGACCTGGGTGGGGGTGCGGTAGTTGGCGCTGGAGAGCATGGCCGGCCAGAACAGGGCGTGGAAATTGACGATATCCTTGCCGATAAAATGGTAGAGCTCCGCGCTTGAGTCGGCGTTCCAGAACTGATCGAAGTCGATGCCTTCGCGGTCGCAGAGGTTTTTGAAGCTGGCCATATAGCCGATGGGCGCGTCCAGCCACACATAAAAATATTTGCCGGGGGCATCGGGAATTTCAAAGCCAAAATAGGGGGCGTCGCGGCTGATGTCCCACTCCTGCAAACCCGCTTCCAGCCACTCGTTGAGTTTGTTGGCAATTTCCGGCGCCACATGGCCGGCTCTGGTCCAGTTTTTGAGAAAGTCGCTGAATTGCGGTAGTTTGAAAAAGTAGTGCGTCGAATCTTTCTTGATGGGTGTGGCGCCGGAAATAGCCGACTTGGGGTTGATCAGGTCGGTGGGGCTGTAGGTGGCACCGCAGGCTTCACAGTTGTCGCCGTACT